>RFHU01000017.1 GCA_003695705.1 Planctomycetota bacterium | reverse complement strand
TGGGCGAGGGGGTCGCCGGCGGCGGGAGCGCGGGCCGGGCGGGCGGCCGCGCGGGCGGGGCGAGGCCCCGAACGAATTCGGAGGGGCAACGGAGGGGGCGGCGGCGGTTCGTCGTCGCGAGCCTGGAGGAGGAACACGGGGAGTGGGGCGCTGCGCACCACGCGCAGGAGCCCCTGAACGACCGCGAGCTCGATCAGGAAGGGGTCCATGGGCGGCACGGCGTCGGGTGCGCGCAGCTCGAGGTGGAAGGGGTGCGAGCCTTCTTCGAGTCGAGCGGCTCCCTCCTTGCTCAGGACGTGGCGCGCCACGAAGCGCGGGCGGGAGAGGCCCTGGTAGAGGTGGAGTTCGACGCGGCGCACGCGCGCCTCCGTGGGGACGTAGAACACGCCTCGCCCGCTCAGCGTCTTGCCCTCGCGGAGTTCGCGGTCTTTGAAGGCGAGGCGCGCGTAGGGCGGGGGGCGGCGGGAGCGAGGGCGCACTTCGGGGATGGGGGTCAGGCGCCGGTAGCCGAGCACGAAGGGGCCGAAGTCGGTGTCGTGGGTGGGGGGCGCCTGGATGGAGAACTTGGGGCGCAGGAACAGGGAGAGGCCGGCGACGACTTCCTCGGCGCTCGTGCAGCCGAATGCGACGCAGCCTCCGTACTCCTGAAAGCAGGTACGGTGGTGCGGCGTGCGACACTTCGCGCAGCGAACGGACTCTTGTTCGGGCAAGAGGTCGTCCAGGCAATAGGGGCAGCGTGGTGAGCTCACGCCGCTCCCCCTGAGGTGGCTCGTCCGGGCGCTTGGGCCATGTGTCCCTAGAGAATGTAGCGAGACAGGTCCTCATCGTGCACGAGCTCGGAGAGGCGAGCCTGCACGGTGGCAGCGTCGATGGTCACTCGGGCGCCGCGGCTCTCGGGGGCCGCGAAGAGCAGCTCTTCGAGGAGCTTCTCCAGCAGGGTGTGCAGCCGGCGCGCGCCGATGTCTGCGGTGCGGGCGTTGACCTCCACCGCCAGCTCGGCCAGGGTGCGGATGCCTTCGGGATGCCAGACGAGTTCGACGCCTTCGGTGGCGAGCAGGGCGGTGTACTGGCGGGTCAGGGAAGCCTCTGGTTCGGTGAGGATCCGGCGGAACTCTTCGCTGCCCAGCGAGGTCAGCTCGACGCGGATCGGGAAGCGGCCCTGGAGTTCGGGAATGAGGTCCGAGGGCTTGGCCATGTGGAAGGCGCCCGCGGCGATGAACAGGATGTGATCGGTGCGAACCCATCCGTGCCGGGTTTGAACGCTGGTCCCCTCGACGATGGGCAACAGGTCGCGCTGCACGCCCTGGCGCGAGACGTCGCCCGTGCGGCCCGCCTGCTCGCGCGACACCGCGACCTTGTCCACTTCGTCGAGGAAGATGATCCCGTCGGACTCCGCGCGGGCGACGGCCTCCGCGCGGGCTTTGTCCTCGTCGATGCGCTTGTCGGCCTCCTGGCGGGTGAGCACGCGGCGGGCCTCGGCCACGGGCAACTTGCGGGTCACCTTCTTGCGTGGACCGAGCGAGCGGAGCAGCCCGCCGAGGTCGAGGCCTCCCGGGCCCGGGCCTCCCGCGGGGAGGAAGCCGACGCCGGCGGGGAAGCCGCCTCCCGCGGTCTCGTAGGAGACCTCCACCTCTCGCTCGTCGAGGTGTCCTTCGGCCAGCAGGCGGCGGAAGCGCTCCCGGGTGCGCTGGCGCTTGCTTTCCTCCCCCCCTTCCCCCGGGACGAGCAGGTCGAGGAGGGCCTCGTCGGCGGCGGCGCGAGCCTCGTCCTCGGCGGCCGCGCGCATTTCGTCCTTGACCATGTTCACGGCGGCGTCCACCAGGTCGCGGACCATGCCCTCGACGTCGCGGCCGACGTAGCCCACCTCCGTGAACTTGCTCGCCTCGACCTTGACGAAGGGAGAGCGGACCAAGCGCGCCAGCCGGCGCGCGATCTCCGTCTTCCCCACGCCGGTAGGCCCGATCATGATGATGTTCTTGGGGCTGACCTCGTCCCGCAGTTCGGGGGGGAGGCGCTTGCGGCGCCAGCGGTTGCGGACGGCGATGGCCACCGCCCGCTTGGCAGCGTCCTGGCCGACGATGAACTTGTCGAGCTCGGCGACGAGCTCCTTGGGGCTCAGGTCTCGGCTCACGAGCTGGCCTCGAGGGTGAGCACGTCGATGCGCTCGTTGGTGTAGATGCAGATCCGAGCGGCGATGCCCAGGGCTTCGCGGACGACGGCCTCCGCGTCCAAGTGGTCGGCGTGGGCGAGGAGGGCCTTGGCGGCGGCGCTTGCGTAGGCGCCGCCCGAGCCGATTCCGATGACGCCGTCTTCGGGCTCGATGACGTCTCCGCTACCGGAGACGATGAGCGAGACGTCCGCGTCGACGACGGCGATGAGCGCCTCCAGGCGGCGAAGGGCACGGTCGGTACGCCACTCCTTGGCGAGTTCCACCGCGGCCTTGCGAACGCGTCCGCTGGCCTCTGCCAGCTTTCCTTCGAAGCGCTCGAGGAGGGCGAAGGCGTCGGCGGCCGAGCCGGCGAAGCCGGCGAGTACCTTCCCGCCGGCCAGCGCCCGCACCTTGTGCGCGTCGGCCTTCCAAACCGTATCGCCCAGGGTGACCTGGCCGTCGCCGCCCATGGCGACGCGGTCCCCCTTGCGGACCGAGAGGATGGTGGTCGCCCGAAAGCAGGCCGGCTCGTGCATCGCGTCCCTCGTCCGCGGCACTATAGCGGAGCCCGACGGGGGTCGCCGCGGTCGGTGGGGACCGCCCCCTGCTACCATCGCGGCGACCATGGACAGCTTGCCGGAGGTCTACCAGCGGGCGAAGCGCCTGCTCGCCGAGGAGCCCGAGACCCTCCTCGCAGAGCTCGACCGCGTGCTTGCCGCCGCGCAGCCGGACCGGGGGGAGCGCCTCGCGGAGACCGTTCGCTTGGCCGAGATGGCGCTGGTCTCCGCCCTTGCCCCCTGGTGGGCCGGGCCGGCGCATTCGAACGTGCGGGCTGCGGTCGAACGCTTGGAGGGGAAGCTCCACGACCGCACGATCCTGGGGCTCGGGCTCCGCCTGGCGGCCGGCTACGCCCGCCAGGGGCGCGTCGACGATGAGGCGCACCGCCTCATGTCGCTCGCAGCGCGGCTGGAAGGGACGGGCCTTCCGCATCCCGACGCCGCCTACGCCGAGGAAGCGCGCCGTTGCGGCGAGCGGGCCCTCTTCTTCCTCTCGCCGGCCTACGCCTACCGGCTGGTGCGAGACGAGGCGCCCGAGGACGTGGCCGCGCGCGTGCGCAGCCAGCTCGCCCGCGGCAACTGCGGTCTGGCGGCCCTGCTCTGCGAACTTCGCTTGGTGCGCGCCCTCGACGACTGGTACGTGGGGCAGGTACGCGGCAACGTGGCGCGCGCCCTCGCGGCGTACGCCGAGCGCCGGCCGGTCGAGTTGCACGAGCTGGCCGTGCTCTTGGCGCGCGCCTACGTGCAGGGTGCCTTCGTGGACCCGCGTGCGCGTCGACACGTGGAGGCGGTGCTGGGCGGCGAGGAGGCGAAGCTCCTCGGGCCCGACGAGGCCATTGCCCTGCGCGAGTTCGTGGACCGGGACGCCTTCGACTACTCGTACGCGGAACTCTACGAAGGGGTCAGAGACGCCAGTCCCGACGCCTTGCGGGAGGCAGTCCGCGGTCACACGCGCCGGGGAAACTTCACCGTCGCCCAGCGGCTCTGCGAACTTGCACTCGTGCGCGCCTACGACGACTGGTACGTCGGGCGGGCCGAGAGCAACGTCCGAGGCGCCATTGCGCGCTACCTGGCGGCGAGCTCGGAGGAGGAACAACCCGCAGCCGACTGGTGCGCGCACTACCTCGCGGGGCTCTACGCCGCGACCCTTGCCGAATCCCCGGCAGCGCGACGGCTGGTGCGGGCGCTGGTCGAGCGTGGGGTCCAACCCGCCTTTCGGGAGGCGATCGAGTCCGCGGGCATCCCGCCCGACGTCGAGGTGGGCGAGCTGCATCGCCTCTACGAGGACTCGGTGTCCCTGGAGGCGCGCCTGGAGACCTTCAAGGCCCAGGCATCCGAGTCGGGCGGCTTGAGCGACTACGAACAACGCGCCTACCTCGAGGTCCTGGAGTTCTTCGAGCAGGAGGAGTCCTCGGCCTGGGGTGGCGTGGCCGCATCGCTGGGAGAGCTGGCCGAGGAGGTGGTCTCCGAATCGCTCGTGCGGGCCGGCACCGCGGCGGTGGAGGATGCCTTGCGGTTGGCCTTGGGCAGCGCGCGGGCCACGCTGCGCCGCGACCGCATCCTCGGCGAACTCGCGCGGCGCGACCCGCGGTTGCGCAGCCTGGAGCGAGCTCGGACGGCAGACCTGGCCCTCCTCGACGAGCTGGCCTGGTCCTTGACGCGGGAGAACCGCGTCGTGGCAGCCCTGGAGGGCTTCGGCTGCGGGCTCGGCGGACCGACCTTGGTGTTGGTCGACGTGCCCCTGCTGACCCTCGTGAACCTGAACGCGGTCGCGACGGTGGCCACCATCTACGGCTACGACGTGGATCTGCCCCGGGAACGCGAATTCCTCGTCTCGCTCCTTGCGGGGCGGGGAGAGGCGCTGCGGGAGCTGCTGGGCGGACTGGGCGGCGGGTCGGTGGGCGTCCCGGGCGGTGAGGGGCTGGCTTCCAGCCCGGCCGCGCTGGCGGTCCACGGCGCGGCGGCCAAGATCGCCGCCCGGTTGCTCCGTCAGAAGCTGCTCGGGCTCCTGCCCGTGCTGGGCGGCGCGGTGAGCGCCGGACTGAACTTCCACTACACCACCGCCACCGTGCGCACCGCGGTCATGGCCTACCGCGGGCGCTGGTTGCAGCGTAGGGTCGCGGAGCGACGCTGAGCGAGAGTCTCTGAGCCTTGCGGAAGGTATAGTGCGCGCGATGAGCGAGTGGTTCTCGGCGGTTCGCGGCCACCCGGCCGCCAAGCGGGCTCTGCGGTGCGCCGTTCTCGGCGGGCGCCTGGGGGGCTCTTTGCTCGTTTGCGGGCCGCGGGGGGTGGGGCGCGCACTCCTCGCCCGGGAACTGGCGCGCGCCATCAATTGCCGCGGAGGAGACGGGCCCCGTCCCTGCGGCGCCTGCGCGCCTTGCCGGAAGATCGCCTCCGGAACCAGCGGGGACTGCCTCTTCGTCCGCCCCCTCGACAAGCCCTCCATCGGCATCGACCAGGTGCGCGAGATGCTGGATGAACTCGCGCTCGCGCCGGTGGAGTCCGATCGGCGGGTGTTCGTGGTCGATCCCGCCAGCGCGCTCCGGGAGGACGCGCAGAACGCCCTCCTCAAGGGGCTCGAGGAGCCGCCGGGTCGCGCATTGATCATCCTCATCGCCGAGCACGAAGGCGAACTCCTGCCGACCATCGCCTCGCGGTGCCTGGTGGTGAGCCTCGGTCCGCTCGAACGCGAGGAGACGATCGATGTGCTCGTGCAGGAAGGGCTTCCCCGAGACGAAGCGGAACGGCGTGCTGCCTGGGCCGGCGGGAGTCCGGGCGAGGCGCTCGAAGAGGACGCGGTCGAGCTGGCCGAGCTGTGCGCCGAAGCCCTGTCCGCCTTTGCTGCAGGCGACGCCGCGGCCGACCCCATGCCGCTCGTCGAATCGCTGCTAGCCTTCGCCGACGGGAAGACCGGCGACGCGGCCGAGGCCCGGCGTCGGCGCATCGATCGCTTGCTGCGGGCCCTCCAGCGGGCGCTGCGCGACGCCCTCCTCGTTCGCGAGGCCGCGCGCACTCCGGCGTGCTCGGGCGTGGCCCCCCAAACCCTCGAACGCTTGGCCGCGCTCCCACGGGGGCGGCTGGAGCGAGCGCTCGGGGCCCTGACCGAGAGCGAGACCGCCCTGCGCCGCAACGCCAACACGAAGCTCGTCCTCGACGGCCTGGCGCTGGAGGTGGGGGCCGCCCTGGCCCCGCCAGAGCCTCAGGCCGCGGGGATCCTCCGAGGGAGTCCATGAGCGAAGGAGCCAAGTCCCTGCTCGACGCACTGCGGGCCGTCGCGCGTCGAGACGGCCGCTACCCCGTCGATGCCTACCGCTTTCTCTTTCAGGCCCTCGATCTCGCCCAGCGACTCGCCGGGGAGCAGCGGCACGTAAGCGGTCCGGAGCTCCTCGAGGGGGTGCGACGCCTCGCCATCGAGCAGTTCGGCTCGCTGGCGCTGATGGTCCTGCGGCACTGGAACCTGCACCGCTGCGAGGACATTGGCACGATGGTCTTCGTGCTCACCGATGCGGGCTTGATGAGCAAGACCGAAGAAGACTCGATGGAGGACTTCCGAGGGGGCTACTCCTTCCGCGAGGCCTTCTGCCCGGACCGGCTCGCGCGGGAGGTCGACGCGCGCGCCTTGGCGCCCGCGCCTCGCTTGCGCCCCACCCGCGCCCTGGGGAACCGGGAGGGCGCGACGAGCCAGCCGTCGTCGTGAGGCCGGCGCGCCTCGCTCGCCTCGAGCATCCGCGGATCGCGCGCCGCCGTCGGCTGCTTCGCTGGGGCGTGGCCCTGGGCCTGGTGGCGGTCCTCTGCCTGCTCGGGGTCTTCCTCAGCGATGTCTTCAACCCTCTTTTGCTGGGTTTGCTCCTCGCCTACATCCTCGATCCCCTGGTGGGCGGGCTCGAGCGCCGCGGGGTGCCCCGCGGCCTCGCCGTGGGCCTGCTGTTCGGCATCGTCCTCCTCGGCAGCGGTGGCCTGCTGACCTTCGCCTCCTTGCGCGCGGCCACACGCCTCACCGACCTGAAGGACCGGCTCGCCGGCGAGCGTGTCCTCGACCCGGCCGACCCGGACGACCAACTCCTCCTTGCGGCGTTGCGCGACCCGACCCTGCGGCGCGACCTACCCCTCGCCCAGCGGGCGCAGATCGCCGCGATCTCGAGCGCGGAGGGGGTCGTGTTCGTGGATGCGGATCGCGACGGGCGGCGGAAGCGCGGCCTCGCGGAGCAAGCCAGCCTCGCCCTGCGCGACCGCCTCGGGCAGCGGTTCGACCTAGGAGCGCTGGGGCTCGACCCCGCCGCACTGGCCCGGGCCTACGAGGAGCACGCCTCGGAGATCGTCAACGTGGGCATCGGCCTCTCTCAGGGTCTGCGCCGCTCGTTCTCCCAGCTCGGTACCTTTTTCAGCTACCTGCTCCTGGTCCCCGTCTACACCTTCTTCCTCTCCCTCTCCTTCGCGGACCTGCGGGCTTCCGTGCGCGACCATCTGCCCGGGTTCTACCGCGAGCGCATCGTCGCCATCGCAGCTCAGATCGACGCCCAAGTGGCTGCCTTCTTCCGCGGAAAGCTGGCGGTGGTTCTCGTCAAGGGCGCGGCCACCTGGCTCGGTCTCTGGCTGGCGGGGGTGCCCTTCTCCTTCTTCATCGGCATGGGAGCAGGCCTGCTCTCCATCGTCCCCCTCGTTGGACCCATCGTCGGCGGTGTGCTCTCCGCCGTGCTCTGCTACACCCCCGAGGGCTGGCTGCTGTCGCTGCTGTGGGTCGCGCTGGCCTTCGGCTTCGCCGAGGTGGTCGAGGCGGTCGTCTCTCCCTGGATCCTGGGCGAGGCGGTGGGGCTGAGCCCCCTGGCGCTGATCCTCTCCTTGTTCGTGTTCGGCAAGCTGTTCGGCTTCTTCGGCGTGCTCCTCGCGGTCCCCATCGCCTGCGTGGTCAAGACGCTCTTCCTCGAGCTGGTGTTGCCCCACCTGGAGGCCCTCGCTCGCGAAGGTGCCGGCGCGGGAGTCGACGCAGGTTCGGCTTCCGGCGAGGGGCCTGCCATTCCAAGGTTCGGGAGCCGAAGCTCGGAGTGACGCCCGCGTCCCCTTCCGGCGCTGGCGACGCGGGGCGTTGCCTTGGTCAGTCGTACTGCTCTTCGTACCACTTCTTCCACTCCATCGGGTCGAAGCCGAAGCTCTGACCCTCGGGAGTGAAGCTCTCCAGGGCCTCCTTGGCGGCGCGTTGGACGTCTCCCTTGGGGTGGGAGAGGAGTCCGATCAGGCGGGGCACGAAGCGCATCAGGCCGAGCTTGCCCACCGCGCGACAGGCCGCCTGCAGGACCTCGAGCGATGGGTCGTCGAAGGCGGGGACGAGGTAGCGATCGACGTTGGGGTCGCCATTGTCTCCGAGCGCGTCCAGCGCCGCGGCGCGCACCCCGGCGTCCGAGTCCTCGCTGGCCGCGGCCCCCAGCCAGATGGTGTTCTCGGGATCCTTGCGGGTGGCCAGGGCGGCGGCGCAGGCCTTCTTGAGCGCAACGCTCCCTCCCTCGAGGCCGGTGCGCAGAGGCTCCACGGCCTCGGCGGGAGCGCCCCGGTGCCAGAGAACCCAGGCCGCGGGGACGGCGAAGTCGTCCTGCTCGGCCACGTGACGGACGAGGGCGGGCTCGTCGGTGTAGAAGAAATACCCGCCGCCGCCGGCGCCGAGCAGGGCGAGGACGAAGACCGCGCTCCCCAGTTTGCTGCCCGCGCGGCTCTTCTTGCTCAGGTGCACCTGACCGAACTCGGGCATGACGCCTTCAGAGTAGACTCGACGTGTCGAGTTCGCCAGGGAAGGAGCCTTCAGCGGCTCCGGCCCGGACGGGGCGGGCGGGCGGTGGCGGGGTCCTCGGGCCATGCGTGGCGCGGGTAGCGACGGGAGAGCCGCCGCGCTTCGACGGGGTAGGTCCGCTCCCAGAAGCCGGCCAGGTCGGTGGTGACGGCGACGGCCTGGCGGTTGGGGGCGAGCAGGTGGAGCACGAGCGGGACGGCTCCGTCGCCGATCCTTGGGCCTTCGCGCAAGCCGAAGAAGTCCTGCAACCGCGAGGAGATCCACGGCGGGCGCCGCTCTTCGTAGCGGACCCGGCAGCGCCTACCGCCGGGGAGGACCACGACCTCGGGCGCGAGGCGATCGAGGCGCGCGAGGCGCTCCGCGCCAAGCCGCGCGCGGGCGCAGGCCAGCGGGTCTGCGCGGCGTACTTCGGCGAAGCTCCGCCGGCCGGCGCAAAGTTCGTCGAGGACCTCCTCCAGGGGCAGGTCGGGGAAGCCGGGGTCGAGTTGGCGGGCGAAGGCCAGCCGCCGGCGGAGGTCGCCGAGGGCGTTTGTGTCGCAGACGGCTTCTGCGCCTGCCTCGCGCAGCTTTTCGCGCAGCAGGGCCGTGGCCTCGGGGACGTCGCCGCGCTCGGGGCTCTCCTCGAGGACGAGCTGACCGTAGCGGAGCAACCAGCGCGCCTCGACTCGTTCGCGCGTGGCGTCCCAGGCGACTTCGCGGACTTCTTCGACCTCCTCGGGGAAGAGTTCGAGGAGCCACTCGGGCTCGATCGCGCTGGCCAGGCGGACCCGCGCGGCCTGCCTCGGACGGCGCGGGTCCAGGGCGTCGAGGGCGACCAGCCAGTCTGCGTCGCGGACCACCGACTCGCGGCAGAGCTGTGCTCGGCCGCCGCGAGCGAGCACCAGCTCATCGCCACGCCCCCGGCGGGCGACGCGGTCGGGGTGCCCGGCGAGCAGGGCGAGGAGGAGCGCCTCGTCGGGGTTGGGTGCGTCTTCGCCCCGCGTTCGCTCGGCCAAGCGAGCGAGGCGCTCGGCGACGCGCAGCACCTCGCGCGCGGCGCGGGGGTCGATCCCGGCGCGTTCCAGGCGGTGCCGTTCGAAGCGAGCCCGCTCCGCTTCGTCGAGGCGGTCGAGCAACTCGAGGACGTCGGAGCGGGCGCAGAGTTCGGCAGGGCCGGCGACGCTGCGCAGGCTGCGCTCGGAGAGGAGCGCGGCGGCGCGGGCGGCCTCTTCGGCGATGCCGCGGCGCGCGCCTTCCTGTACAACGCGCGCGAGCCGAGGGGCCACCGGGTAGCGGAGCAAGTCGCGACCGCGATCGGTGATCTGGCCGGCGCTGCCGACGGCCCCGAGGGAGCGCAGGAGCGCCTCTGCCTCGGCGACGGCGGCGGCCGGGGGCGGATCGAGCCAGGGCAAGGCGTCGGCCGTAGGAGCGCCGGCGGCGCGGGCCAGGAGCAGGGGGCCGCTGAGTTCGGCGCGCGCGAGTTCGGGGAGGCCTGTCGGGGGCCTGCGCTCGAAGTCGGCGCGGGTGTAGAGGCGCAGGCAGCGGCCGGGACCTTGGCGCCCCGCCCGGTGAGCGCGCTGCACGGCCGAGGAGCGGGGAATGGGGCGCAGTTCCAGCGCCTTGAGCCCCGTCCGCGGAGAGACGGTGGCGACGCGGGCCAGCCCCGAGTCGATCACGGCCTCCACGCCGTCGATGGTCAGCGAAGATTCTGCGACGTTGGTTGCCAGGAGGACCTTCCGACGCTCGCTCGGCGCGAGCGCGCGTCGGGTCGAAGCGGGATCCAGGCGCCCGTGGAGAGGGAGGCAGAGGAGGTCCTCGCGGCGCGCGAGGGCTGCGAGGCGGGACTCGGCGCGGCGGATCTCCCCGACGCCAGGGAGGAAGACCAGGACGTGCCCCGCGAGGCCATCGGCGCAGAGCGCTGCTACGGCCTCGTGGACGCGGTCCTCGAGGGGGCGCTCGTCGCGCCCGCGGGCGTGCTCGATGCGGACGGGGTGGATGCGCCCCGGCACCTCGAGGACCGGGGCACCGAGGTGTCGGGCGATCGGTTCGGGGTCGAGGGTGGCGGAGACGACCACCAGCCGGAGGTCCGGTCGCGTACTCCGACGCGCTCGTTCGGCGAGGGCGAGGGCCAGGTCGGTCTCCAAGTGTCGTTCGTGGAACTCGTCCAGCACCAGGGCCGACACGCCACGCAGCGCGGCCGGCCCCTCCGCCAGGCGACGGACGAGCACTCCCTCGGTCATGAAGACCAGCCGGGTGCTCGGACCGACGCGGCGGTCGAAGCGGACCTGGTAGCCCACCTCGTCGCCGAGGGACTGCCCGCGCTCGCGCGCAACGCGCTCGGCGGCGAGGCGTGCGGCCAGGCGACGGGGCTCGAGGACCCACACCGCCCCCTCGCGTGCGTCGAGCAAGGCGGGCGGCAGGCGGGTGGTCTTCCCGGCGCCGGGCTCCGCCGTGAGGACGAGGGCCCCCGCCTCGTCGAGCGCTTCGAGGGCGCGGGGGAGGTGCGCGTCGATGGGGAGCGGGTTCGGAGGCGTCACGGTGCGGTGCCTGGTGGAGTTCCATCGGATAGGATAGGTCGCTCGTGACGGACGAATCCACGATCGACCTCCAGTCGCTGCGGCAGTCCTTGCGCGACCCGAGCCGTCGGATCCAGGGGCGACGCTTCAACCGTTACGACCTGCTGAGCGAGATCAGCCGCGGCGGCATGGGAGTGGTGGTGCGCGCCCGGCACCAAGAACTCGGCTCGATGGTGGCGCTCAAGCTGCTTGCCTCGCAGGACCCCACCCCCGAGGCGACCGCCCGCTTCCGCCGCGAGGCGAAGGTCCTCGCCCAACTCAAGCATCCCAACGTGGTCGGCATCTCCGACCTGGGCGAGGACGGCGGCATCCACTTCTTGGCCATGGAGTTGATCGAGGGCCCCGACCTGCACTCCACGGTCAAGGACTTGCGCGCCAAGGGGCAATACCTCGACTACCGGCGGGTTGCGGAGATCGCTCTCGCCATGGCCCGAGCCCTGGCCTACTGCCACGAGAAGGGGGCCATTCACCGCGACGTCAAGCCGCAAAACATTCTCATCGAGCGTGGTACGAACCGTCCGGTGCTCACCGACTTCGGACTGGTCAAGCGCGACCACACCAAGATGCAGTCGGGTCAGTCGGCGGCCATCAGCCAGGCGGGCAAGATCCTCGGGACTCCGTCCTTCATGGCCCCCGAGCAGTTCGAGCCGGACGGGCAGTTCGGGAAGGTCGGTCCTCGGAGCGACGTCTGGGGGCTGGGAGCGACGCTCTTCTTCTGCCTCACCGGGCAACCCCCCTACACGGCCACCAACGTCGTCAACCTCTACTCGGCCGTCATGAACGATCCCCCTCCGCGCGTGAGCGACCTCCGCGAGGGGGTGCCCGCCGCGCTCGACGAACTCTGCGCCGCTTGCTTGACCAAGAGCGTGTCCGAGCGCATCGACACCGCCGAACTCGTCCGCCGCCTCGAGGCCCTCGTCGACGACCCCAAGCTGCTCGAAGGGGCCCGCGAGGGGGCAGGCCTACGGCACGCCGTGTTGGTCATCGCGGCGTTCCTCGGGCTGGCCGTGGTGCATCTGACGCTCATCGATCCTGCCCAGGGGAAGCGGCTGTGGCGCGCCGTCCGCGGCGGGGATGGCGGCGCGGCGGGCGTCGAGGGCAACGCGGGCGTCGAGGGCAACGCGGGCGGCGAGGGCAACGCGGGCGGCGAGGGCAACGCGGGCGGCGAGGGCAACGCGGGCGGCGAGGGCAACGCGGGCG
>RFHU01000204.1 GCA_003695705.1 Planctomycetota bacterium | reverse complement strand
GCCTTCGGTGGACCCCTGCGACGACAAGGTCCTCGAAACCCACCAGGCCCTCGCCCGCCACGACGTGGCGAACCTCGAAGGGCTCGTGCTCGCCCACGTGGCGCCGGGGCCCTACACCCTCGTGGCCTTCCCCCTCCCGCTGCGCGGGGCCGACGCCTCGCCCGTGCGGGCCGTCCTCGTGGCGGAGTGACCGCGCAGGGAACCCGGCCCGCGGAGAGGCTCTCCGCGGGCCGGCCCCCTTCCGGTCGCGCCGGTCGTCCGGTCCCGGGCGGGGGCCCGGGCGACGACCGGCGCGAACGCGCTCAGTGGCGTCCCCAGAGGGTGACGGTGGCCTTGCCGCGCAGAAGGGCCCGCACCCGCCTGCCCGGCCGCGCTCCGCTCTTGGTCTTGTAGACGAAGACCACCTTGCGAATTACCCGCCGGTTGCCGGCGAGGTCGATGACCCGGCTCTCGCCGCCCTTGGGAATGTCGAAGCGCAGGGGCACGTCCTGCACGCTCCCGTCGCCGAAGTGCACCTTCATGTCGAGCATGTGGATCGGGGCGCCCTGCACCGAGAACTTGAGCTTGGTGAAACGCCCGTCCTTGGCGGTGACGGCGATGGTGTCGCGGTCGGCGCGCCAGTCGACCTGCCGCGCGCCCAGGCGCTCCCAGCGGCCGACGTGCAGGTCGCCCTGGGCGTCCTTGCGGACGACGGGGGTCTTCGGCTTCGGAGTGGGGTTGGGGCTGGCCACGACGCCGGCGAGGCGTGCGCCGAAGAGGGTCACTCGGGCCCGGCCGCGGAGAAGGCCCTTCACTCCGCCCTTGCTCCGGTAACGGAACACGACCTTGGCAATGGCCCGAGCGTCGCCGGGGAGGTCGATGACCCGGCTCTCGCCGCCCTTCGGGATGTCGAAGCGCAGGGGCACGTCCTGCACGGAACCGTTGGCGTAGTGCACCTTCATGTCGAGCATGTGGACGCCGTTCTCGGTGACCTTGAACTTGAGCCGTCGGAAGAGCCCCTTGGCCGCGCCGACCGCGATGGTGTCCTTCTCGGTCCCGAAGGTGACGTCGCGCGAGCCGAGCAGGACCCACTGCACCGCGGCCGGCTTCTTGGCCGGCGGCTTCGCCGGAGGCGGCGCGGCGCCCGTCTCTTGGAGGCCGAGGACGACGACGGTGGCTTGGCCGCGCAGGGCGCGGCGCAGACGGCGACCGGGCTTGCCTCCCAGGCGCGTCCGGTAGCGCAAGGTCACCCGCGCGATGGTCCGGGCGCCGCCGGGCAGGTCGATGACCCGCGTCTCGCCGCCGGCTCGGATCTCGCTACGCACGGCCACGTCCTGGTGACCGCCGTTCGCGAAGTGAATGTCGAGGTCGGCGAGGTGCACGGGGTTCCCCCGCACCTTCAGCTTGATCTTGCGGAAGCGCCCCTTGTGGCTGCAGGGAATGACGTCCGTGTCGCCGCCGAAGGCCACCTTGCGCTCGCCGAGGACGACCCACTGGTCCGCGCGGGCCGGCGGGGCCGCCAGGGCGAGGGCCCCAGCGGTCAGGAAGGAAAGAGCGATGGTCTTGCGCATGGATCTGCTTCTCTTCTGGAACGATGGAGGGGACCGCTCGTCCCCCAACGAATGGAGAGGGCCCCTTGTCCCCCAAGAGTTCCCCAGGGTCAAGGCCCCACCGCTCCCAACGCACGCGCGGAGGCCTCGGTTTCGCGGCGAGCCAGAAGGCTCCTCCCTACCGCTCTCGGCCCGAGCGCGCCTCAGCGCGGCGCGCCTTCGTCTCGCTCGAGGAGGGGTGGGTCGGCGGGCCCCGCCGGCAGGGGACGGTCCTGGCGCAGGCGCTGCTCGGCCCAGCGGTACTCGATGAACTCGGTAACCCCCGTGGCGACGCAGGCTTGGTAGTGGGTCCGGGCCGCGGGCCAGCGACCTTCCGCGTCGGCGAGCAACCCCGCGTAGCCATGGGCTTCGCAGAGGCGCTCGCGCCGCTTCCGGTCGTTCGGAGCCTTCTTGGCGCGCGCGAGCAGATCGGCCAGGCTCCCTTGCCCTGCGACGAAGCGGGCCAACTCGGAGGTCCACGCGTTTCCCGCGAGGAAAGGAGCCAGAGCCTCCTTGCCTCCTCCAAGGCCGGCAATCCACAGAGCCGTGTAGGCGCTGCGCGGCGAGAGGCGCAAGGCCGCCCGCAGGTCGGCGAGGGCCTCTCCGCGACGGCCTTGCAGGGCGCGCACCAGCCCGCGCGTGCGCAGCGAGCCCTCCGCAGGAACGAGCTTCTCGATGAGAACGTCGAGGTCTTGCTCGGCCTCCTCGAGCTTGCCTTGGTAGTAGCGCGCGCGCGCCCGCAGCCAGCGCATGCGGGGCACGGTCGGGCTGAGGCGCAGGATGGAGGTGGCGGCCTCCTCCGCCTCGGCGAAGCGAGCCTGCGCGAAGGCACGCTCGGCGCGCTCCTGCTGCGCTTTCCGCCTCCTGCGGGCGGCCGCCTGGGCGCGGGCCTCCTCCCGCTTCCGAGCCATGGCCGCCTCGCGTCGTGCCCGCCTCACCTGCAACTGGTGCTGCACGTAGAGGCCGCTCGCCACGGCGTAGCCGAGGGGGAGGAGGACCACGAAGAAGAGCCACAGCCAGACCCAACGACCGCTGGGGTAGAGCGGCGGGTCGGGGTCGAGGTCCTCGGGCGCGCCGACTTCCTCGGAACGCAGCACGGGCTCGGGGCTCGGGGGTCCAAAGGCCACGCGCACAGGATAGCAGCCCGCTCGTCGGAAGCCGGGAGCCCTCCGCCCGCCGGCGCCGGCCGAGGGCGCGCCGCCTGGGAGGTGCTCGGAGCGGCTGATATCCTGCCCTTCGTGGACGGCGAGCCCCTGCTGCACATCGCGCTCCTGCAGCCGAAGATCCCGCAGAACACGGGGAACATCGGGCGCCTGACGCTGGCCTTCGGCGGGCGGCTCCACCTCGTCGGTGAGCTGGGCTTTCGCACCGACGAGCGGGCCTGCCGGCGGGCGGGCCTCGACTACTGGCCGCACCTCGACTGGCGGCGGCAACCCGACCTCGAAGCCCTGTGCGCGGACCTGCCGGCGGACTCACGCGTCTTCTGCTTCAGCGCGCACGCCGCGCGGCCCTACACCGAGGCCCGCTTTCGTCGCGGCGACTGCCTTCTCTTCGGCGACGAGGTCAGCGGCCTCCCGCGCGAACTGGTCGCCGCGGCGCGGGAGCGGGCCCTGCGCATTCCCCTGCGCGACTCCCCGCACGTGCGCAGCCTGAACCTAGCCAACGCAGTGGCCATCGCCACGGCGGAGCTGGCCCGCCAGCTCCGCACAGTCCCCGCCGCGAGCGAGCCGTGTACGTCGAGGTGACGACCGACCGGGGGCGGCGCTACGCCGTTCGCATGGGGCAACGCCTCACCGTGGGGCGCGGCAGCGCCGCCTCCATCCGCGTGCTGGCCGACCGCGTCTCCCGCCTGCACGCCGCCCTCGAACTCACCCCCGAGGGGTTGTGGGTGACCGACCTCGGCAGCCGAAACGGGACCTTCTTGAGCAACGCCCGCCTGGCGCCCCACCAGCCCGTCCGCGCGTGCGCCCGGGACACGGTGCGCATCGGCGGCTGTGCCCTGGAACTGCGGACCCTTGAAGAGGACGAAGTCGCCGCGCGCTCCCGCGCACGCACGCGCCGGCTCGACGAACCGCTCCTCCCCCGCGACGAGTTCGAGGTCCTCGGCGAGATCGGGCGCGGCGCCACCGGACGCGTCTACGCGGCTCGGGAACGCCGCAGCGGCCTCGAAGTGGCGATCAAGGTCCTCCACAACGAGTTCGCCCCCGACCTCCAAGAGCGCTTCGTGCGCGAGGGCGAGGCCATGGTGCGGATCCGCAGCCCCTACGTCGTCCGCCTCTACCACGTCCGCCGGCTGGCCAAGCGGCTGTTCTTGGTCATGGAGCGCGTCAACGGCGTCTCGGCAAAGGACCGTCTCTGCGGGGGGCCCTTCCCCGTCCCCGAGGCCCTCAAGGTCTGCGAAGACGCGGCCCGGGGCCTGCACGCCGCGCACCAGGCCAAGGTGATCCACCGCGACGTCAAACCCGCGAACCTACTCATCACCGCCGAAGGGCGCGCCAAGCTGGCCGATTTCGGCATCGCGAAGGTGGTCGACTCCTTGGAGTCCCTCACCAAGACCGGCGAAGGCCTGGGCACCCTGGCCTACGTGTCCCCCGAGCAGGCGCAAGAGGCCAAGGGCGTCTCCCCGCAGACCGACCTCTACAGCCTGGGCGCCACCCTCTACCACTTGCTCAGCGGGCGACCGCCCATCGTGCCCAAGAGCCTGAAGAGCTTCTTCGCCCTCCTCGAGGGGCCCCTCCCCTCGGTTCGCTCCCTGGTGCCCGAGCTCCCCCCGGCGGTGGTCTACCTCGTGCACCACCTCCTCGAAAAGGACCCGGCGCATCGCCCCCCCGACGCCGCGGCCGTCGCCGAGGAGCTGCGGCGACTGCGCGAGGAGCACTACCCGGATTTCGGCGCCGTGCTGGACCAGAGTTCGGCGGACGAGGAGACCCTCCTCCCCCCGGAAGACCTCTCCAGGGCTCGGGAGCGATGACCCCCTGGTGACCCCCACGCGTCACAGTGCCGCCGTAAGCTGCCGGCACGAGCACCGCGGCGCGTCGAGCCCGCGCCGCCCAACCCGTCGCGACGGCGCCGCAGGGGCCCGGACGCGCACAGCAGGAGTCGTGAGCGTGAACAGCAGGGGCGAGCCAAGGCGCGACGGTCGAACGTTGCGGAGGCACGGGCGGACGACGCGGCACCTCGCGCCCTTCGCCGCAGGCGCAGCCCTCGCGCCGCTCGCACGGGCGCTCGTCGGCGCGAGCGCGGGCGAGGGCATCGCCTACGCCGGCGCCCTCGCCGCGTGCGCCCTGGCCGTCTGCCTCCCGGCCCGCACCGCCCGGGCGACTTCACGCGCGCTGGTCTTGGAGTTCGCGCTCGCGGCCGCGGGCTTCGCCGCGCCCTGCGCCCTCTTCTGGCCCGCCGCGACGCCGGCGCTGCTCGTCTACCTCTCCGCCCTCGCCGCCGCCCTCGCCGGGAGCTCCCTCGCGCTGGGCCCTCGCGGCCAGGTCGGCGTCTCCACCGTCGCCTTGGCCTGGCTGGCGCTCCCCTACTGGGCCGCGGCACCCCTCTCCCTCCTCGGCGAACGCGCGGCCTTCGCGCTCGCTCTCCACAGCCCGCTCCCCGTGCTCTGCGGAAGCATCGCCGGGGTCGACCTCCTGCGGACGGCCACCCTCTACCAGGTCTTCCCCCTCGGCCAGAGCGCCCCCTACGCCTACCCCTCCCTCCTAGACGCCTGCCTCCCTCTGCTGGCGATCGCCCTCCTCGGTTGGAGCGCCTACGGTCTGCGAAGCTGGATCCGCCGACGGCGCGGCGACGGGGCACGCCTCGCCGCGAAGCCCTGCGCCGCCGTCGCCTTCGGCCTCCTGCTCTTCGGGGCCCCCGCGCCCGCCGCAGCCCAGCTCTTCCCCGAGCCGGGGCCCAGCAGCGATCCCCTGGGCATTGGCGACATGGTCACTCGCGTGAACCTCGGCTACTACGTCCCCTTCCTCATGGCGGGGGAACTCAAACTGAGCAAGCGCGGCGCGACCAACGGCAGCCGCCTCGACTTCGACCGCAACCTCGACCTCGAACCCAACTACATGGTCCCGACCTTCGAGGTGGCCTTGAGCTGGGAGAACGGCGGGCTGCTGCTCATTCAATACATCGAAGCCGAGTGGGTCGGGAACCTGCGCACCGGCGAGAACCTCGTGGTCGAGGAAAAGACCTTCACGGCCGGCAACTTCATCGACACCCGCTACCGCTTCCGCAGCATCGCGTTGCGGGGCGAAGTCGAGGTCCCCGTCAACGAGTACCTCTCCTTCCAGATCCTCACCACCCAGCGCTACCTGTGGACGCGCTCGCGCATTCGCAGCACTCCGCAAGGGGAGAGCGAGCAGAGCACCGGCGAGACCCTCGCGCCGGTGTTCGGCGTCGGCGCGGAGTTCCTCGTCTACGACCAGATCGTGCTCTACGGCGACATCCAGTGGCTCGACTTCCGCACCAGCATCCTCGGCGGGGAGGACCACAAGTACGTCCAGCGCTACCGCGAATGGCGGGCCGGCGTTCGCCTGGAGCTGGTCCCCCACGCCCACGTCCTCGTGGAGTGGTACGCCGTCGACACCTTCTACGAGATCGGCGAGGAGAAGCAGTTCAAGCAGGACCTCCGCGGCGTCCGCGTGCAGGTCTCGATCCTGTTCTGATCGCAGGGGACCGCGCCGCCTCGGCGCAGTCCTCGCTCCGTTTCGGCTCACCCGCCCGCGCGGGGCGCGTCCGGAACGGCTCCTTCCAGGGAGTTGCGCCGGCACGCGCCTCGCTCGGGGCGCCCCAAGAAGGAGGACGCCATGAACGACTTTGGAGGCCGAGGCAGCGCCCGCGACTACCGGGCCCAAGAGACCTGCCCTCGTTGCGGAGCGCGCGGGGTCTACTACACCGGGAGCAGCGTGCTCCACGGGAACCCCTACAGCCCCGCCGCGGACACCGAAGTCGAACACTTCGAGGAATGCCCCCGCTGCGGGCACTCCTGGTCCTACCGCAGCTAGGGAGCTCGGACCGGAGGTCGCTCCGCGCACGCGGGCAGCGCAGAGCGGCCCTCCCCGGGGCTTGCCCGGAGAGGGCCGCAGCGCAGGCCCGCCGACCGGGCGGGACCTACTCGACGACGACCTTGGCCCGGAAGGTCTCGGCCGCCTCGCTCTCCCAGGGCCGGCGGTAGACCAGGGTCAGGGTCTCGCTGCCCTTGCGGCGCGCGCGGAACACGAAGCGGAACTTGCCTCCCGCGCCCACGGGGCCACCGGCGCCCGGCCCGTCGAACTCCTCGTCCACGAGTTCGAGCTTGCGCGGGCTCTTCTTCACCTCCCAGCGGTAGCCGGTGGAAGGATTCCCTGGCAGCTCCACGACCAGCTCGCCGCCGCGGGCAATGCGCACGGTGCGGCCTTCGTCGTTGGGGCCCAGGGCGACGGCGTCGGGCGCCGAGGAGTTCCCGCCCGAAGTCGCGCCTCCCAAGGCGCCGGACAAGCCCGAGGAAGACGCGGTCCCGGGGAGGGACACACCGGCCGGGAGGGGTCCCACCAAGCTCAGGAGGTCCGTGACGCGCTTTTCTCCGTCCTCGTCGGAGTAACGGGCCATCGAGTGGGGGCCGGCGGTCAGGATTCCGTTGGTGTAGGCCACCCTGCGGACGTCTCCCTCTTTGCTGACCTTCGCGTTCACGTCGAAGCTGGCGAGGATTTCGAGCCCCTCGCGAGCTTCGTCGAACAGCGCGACCAACTGAGGGTTGGCAGCGAAAGCCTGGCTGCTGACGGCGTAGTAGAAGTTCTCCTCCGACTCTTGCAGGCCGATGGCATCCACGCGCTTGCCCACGCTTCGTGGCCAAGCCAGTTCGCGCACTCGGGCGACCAGCGCCCCGTCGTCTGCGTCCTTCCCGGTCACGACCAGGACCTGCCGGCCACGCGCCTCCACGAAGGACAGCGCGTTCGGCTCCTCGCGGTCGTGGTCGAAGAAGGCGACGGCCTCGTCGAGGTCGGCCATGAGGTAGCGCTCGATGACCAGGTTCCTCCAGCCGTAGAGGAAGCCGCGCACGGGAAAGCGCCGTCCGCTCTCGTCTTCCTCGTAGATCAAGCGAACCCGCCTCAGGCGCGCCTTGCCTTCGAGCCGGTCGCCGAGGGCCTCCTCGAGGCGCTTGGCTTGGGTCCGCTGAACGATGGTGGGGGCTAGGTAGCGGACTTCCTCGACGTCGAGGGAGCTGATGCCGATCTCTGGGGGGCCTGCCAGGGCCGGGCTCGAAACGGCAAGGCCCGCTGCCACCAGAAAGGCGGTTCGAATCGTGGGGATCATGGGAAACTCCGATCGGGTGCTGTGAAGGGCTGGTGGAAACCGCAGCCTCGTTGCCCACTTCCCGAGCACCCTCCGTGCCAGGGTCTGGAAGCGACCCGTGCGAACCCTTGGCCGTGCGTTGACCGGAGCGGACGCATCTGCGTTGCGCGCCGGCCGAAGGGCGTCCTGCCTGGACGCTCCCGCGCCCGTTCGTCTCCCGAAGGGTGTGCCCTGCAACGAAGGCGGACCCGTCGTTCGTCGCAGAGAGGCGGATCGCCTGGGGGGAAAGGCGTTGCGCGCGTTCCCGTCTCGGCGATCCGGATCCTTCGCCGGGAGAGAAGGCCGCGAAGCGTGCCGCATGCGCTGGACGGGCGCCCCCGGGGGGCGCAGCACGGTGCGCCCCCCGGCACGAGCGAGGGTCCTGGGTACGCCTGGTTGCCGCGTCCGGAGAGCGAGGAGGCATGCGCCCGCGGGCGCGTGTTCCTACTCCCAAGATCCGGCCTTCGTTCCCTCTTCGAAGGTCCCGCAGCCGTCGCTCCCCCCGTCGCCCACCCCGCCTGCGCGGAGCAGACTCGCTCCCTCCCGTCGAATGTCGTTTCGGTGCCACCCTCGCCGAAGGACTTGCCCTTCGCGAACCCCTGGCCGAGCCCAAGGCCTGCCTGGACGCGCTCCATCGACCCACTGGCGACGAGGTGGGCCGCGTCGCCGGCCAGGCGGTTCCCGACCCGCACCTGCCCCCGCACTCCACGCTTCGCAGGCGAGGCCGACGATCCGACCGGAGAGTGGGATCCGAAACCGACGGCGGTCGAACTCCGCAGCGTCCGACGAAGTCCCCGCGAACGGAGTGTGGCTCGGCCGGGCACGAGGGCTGCGAGCGCCCTGCCAAACCGCGCCCTTTCCCTTAGGATCCGCGGCCATGAAAGGACGACCGCTGCTCCTGGCCCTCCTCTGCGCCGCCGCGCCGGCGCTGGCCCAGGCTCCGGACGCGCGCGAGGCGCTCGTGCCCCGTGCCTGGGAAGACGCGCCGCCGCTGCTCGACGACGGCGAGGGCGGCTGGGCGTCGCTGCGGACCGCGGCGCGGCGCTCGCTCGCCTACTACGAGCGCCTGCCCGCGGGGACCCGGCTGCGCTTCGGCCCCCGGACGATACGGAAGAAAGCGCTCGCGGCGGGACTGCGCCGCCTGCTGGCGGACCTCGCCGACGATCCGAGCCCGGAGGAACTGGCGGCCCGACTGCGTGCGGGCTTCGAACTCTACGAGAGCGCGGCAGGGCCCCGGGTCCTGTTCACCGGCTACTACGAGCCCGTCCTCGAGGGCAGCCTCGTTCGCCGCCCGGGCTACGAGGTCCCCGTCTACCGGGTCCCCGACGACTTGGTGCGCGTCGACCTCGGGCGCTTCGGCAAGGAGCGCGGCGGCCTCGTCGGCCGTGTGGAGGGAGGAGCGCTCGTCCCCTACTGGACGCGGCGCGAGCTGTGGGTGGAGAAGAAGCTCTCCGGCCGCGGCCAGGAGCTCTTCTGGGCCAAGAATCGGGTCGACGCCTTCTTCGTGGAGGTGCAGGGGAGCGGGAGCGTGCGCCTCCCCGACGTGACGCTGCGCCGCTTCGGCTACGCCGGCTCCAACGGGCACCCCTACCGCAGCATCGGCCGCCTGCTCCTCTCCGAAGGCCG
>RFHU01000203.1 GCA_003695705.1 Planctomycetota bacterium | reverse complement strand
GTCTTCTTCTTCGCGGAGGTCTTCTTCTTCGCGGAGGTCTTCTTCTTCGCGGAGGTCTTCTTCTTCGCGGACGAGGTCGAATCGGCGCTGTTCTTGGCGGTCACAGCGGCGATCTTTAGCAGGCGGGCTTTCGGGCTGTCAACACAAGCTCCCCCACTTTTTCCACAACTCCAACGGCGAGGACCCAGGCCGGTCCTTAGGAGCCGTGCGCCCGCTTGAGGAAGTCCAAGCCGTAGAAGCGTCCGCCCGTCGCCTCCGAGAGCGCCTGCAGGAAGGCCTTGCCCCAGCGCGTGCTGGACACCTGCAAGGTGTGCACGCGCACCCGTCGGTAGCGGTTGAGGCGCGTGAGGTGGCGCAGGAAGCGCTCGGTGCGCAGAAAGCGTCCCGCCGAGGGGCCGCCTTCCGAGAGGAAGTAGACGGTGTCGGCCTCCGGGTCGTTCAAGCAGAAGGCGAGGGTGTCGTAGAGGTTCGAACGGCTGAGCCCCTTGCCCTTGGGGGTCCTGCTCTCTTCTTGCACGAAGCGAACCAGCCGTTCTCGGGCCTTGCGGATGGGGAACAGCCGCGGCGCCGTCGACGTGTAGCGGGTGGCGAAGAAAACCACGTTCGTGTGGACGTCGTCGGGGAGTTTGCGGAGAACACGCACCAGTTCGTCGACGCTGAACTTCATGCGGGTGGGCGACGAGGGATCGTCGTTGTCGACTTTCTCCGAGCTCATGCCGCCGGAGATGTCCTGGGCGAAGATGATGCGCTTGGAGTGGATGGGGATCCCGTGGAAGCGGACCCGAGTCCCGCCGCCCGTCTCCACTCCCGGGCGCGCGGTCGGCGCGGGCCCCGGGTCCTTCCCCTGCTTCGCGCCGCTCTCGGCTTTCTTCTTCTTCTTCTTCTTCTTCTTCTTCTTCTTCTTCTTCGGAGCGGTTGGTGGCTTGTCCGCGAAGACGAAGTCGTCGCGCCGCCCTGCCCACCACGTCCGCCAGACGGCCGCGTCCTCGCCGAGGGGAGAGCCGGTCAAGTCGGCGAGTGCGGTCGCGAGGCGATGGCGCATCAGGCCTTCGGCGCCCTCCAGGCGCTCGATGAGGACGTCGACCGCACGCCGCGCGAGGTCCGCGTGGTCCGCGCGGTTCCGCCAGCCCTCCAGGGCGTCGAGGGCCGCGAACAGGAGTCGGGGCTCCCAGTCGCGCTGGCTCTTGGCGAGGTCCCCCGCAGCGACGAGGTCGATGGCCGCCCCGACGCCGGCGAGGAGGTCGATGCGCTCCATGGCGACGAGCCCGGCGATGCGGAAGGGGGCGCGCTTGTGGCCGAGGGCCTTCTCCGCCAAGGGGCGGGCCCGCGCCGGAGCGCAGGCTGCGAGGGCGATGAGCGCGTCGCCTTGCACTCGGTATTCCGAAGATGGGTGGCGGCGCTTCCAGGCTTTCTCGAGGACCTTCGCCGAATCCGGAGAGGCGAGGGCCTCGAGCGCCCACACCATCTCCAGCGCGGCGAGTTCGTCCCTCGTGCGCGGAAGGGCCTTCTCGAGGGCGACGCGTCCCTCGGCGTAGCGGCAGAGGCCGTAGAGCTCGGCCACCGTGCCCGCGACGAAGGGATCCTTGTGCCCGAGGAACTTCTTCAAGTCCGCCAGGAGCGCCGAGTCGTTGCGCTGCACGAGACGCCGGAGCACCTCGTCGCGCACCCTCGAGCTGGGGTCGGCGAAGTAGGGGACGAGTTCTCGGGCCGAGGCCGTGCGGGCCCGTTCGGCAGCCTCCTTGGCGGCCTCCTTCTGCTTGTCGATGCTCCGCTCGGCGTCGAAGAAGGGCGGCCCGTCGGGAGCGGCCGCGCAGGGCAAGGCCAGCGCGAGCGCACACGGGACGGCGACCAAGGCGAGCCGGTTCGGAGAATGCATTTCCACCTCCGCGGACGTGGCCCCACTCTTGGGGATGGGGGACCGCGGGTCAAGCCAGGGGCACGCGGCGGCGAGCCGGCCGCGGGACGCCCGCCGAGCCGAACCCCTGCGGGCGCTGGCGGAGAGGACCGGGACCGCGACCGGGTGCCCGTCCGAGGCGAGGGGCCCGAAGCCGAACGCGCCCCGTCCGGCGACGCCTCTCCGCAGGGACCTGCCCGGACTCTCCCCGGCGATGGCCCCGGCGCAACGAAAGGCAATGCAAGCGATTGCACAGGGTCTGCGAGCCGGCCCACGGGACGCTTCCGCCCATGTTGTCCACACATTCGCGGGCGCCGTGAGGACGCGGGTGCGCACGCAAGTCATTGACTTGAAGCGGCTTGCTTCCTTCGTTCCGTCCGGTGGCCGAAGTTTCCACTGGTTTTCCACCTTCTGGGTCCGGGCTGTGGAGAAGCGGCCGAGCGCCTTCGGGCGGGGTCCTTTGCATGCAAGCACTTGCAAGCGCCGAGAGCCGCCTTACCATACCCCGCCCCGCCGTTGCCCTGGCCCATCGCCCGGGGCAGGTCCAGCGCGCGGGCCTCGCCCCACCTCCCGCCGTTCCCGAGAACCTCCCGAAGGAGCCATTCCATGAGGCGACGCGAACTCCTCTGCGGCCTGCTGGGCGCGGGCGCACTCCTCCTCGTCGGCTGCCCCCAGAGCCAGGGCGACGCCAAGGTCATCAAGATCGGCGTCGCAGGACCCTTCACGGGGTCGGCGGCCGCGTTCGGCGAAATGATCCGCAAGGCCGCCGAACTCAAGATCGAGGAGATCAACGCAGCAGGCGGCATCGGCGGCAAGAAGGTCGAAGCCCTCTTCGAAGACGACCGCGGCGACACCACCGAGGCCGCGAACGTCTCGCGCAAGCTCGCCTCCGACGCGTCCGTGTGCCTCGTCATCGGGCACTTCAACTCCACCTGCTCGAACGCCGCCAAAGAGGAATACAACCGCAAGGGAGTGCTGCAGTTCTCGCCCGGCTCGACCAACGTCAAGGTGTGCGCGGGCTCGCCCTGGACCTTCCGCAACCTTTACCGCGACGACTTCCAGGGACAACTCCTCGCCCGCTACAGCAAGGACGTGCTCGGCGCCAAGAAGATTGCCGTCTTCTACGACAACGACGACTACGGCAAGGGACTCATGGAGGCGTGCAAGGCCGAGGCCGACAAGATCGGCCTCGAAGTCCTCGACCCCATCTCCTACGTGCGGGAGCGGACGCAGGACTTCAAGCCACTGGTCGAGAAGGTCAAGGGGCAGGCGCCGGACGTCATCGTGATTTGTGGGCTCTACAACGAAGCCGCGCTCATCGCCAAGGCCGCGCGCGGGGACCTCGGCATGCAAGCGCCGATCCTCGGTGGCGACGGCGTCATGAACGACAAGTTCATCGAGAACGCCGGCAAGGCCGCCGAAGGCTGCTACGTCTTCACCCCGTTCCTCTTCGACGTGGTGAAGGACGACCCCAAGGCGCAGGCTTTCTACGAGAGTTTCAAGAAGAAGTTCGGCAAGGATCCCGACACTTGGGCCGCGCTGACCTACGACGCCGTCGGCATGGCCCTGCAAGCCGTCGCGGAGGTCGGCGTGGACCGCAAGAAGATCCGCGACTGGATGGCCTCTCGCACGACCCCCGACAAGGCCTACCGCGGCGTGACCGGGCCGACCTACTTCGATGCCGAAGGGGACTGCTACAGCAAGGGCCTCCACGTGGCCGTCGTCAAGGACGGGAAGTTCGCGGCCGCCGAGAAGCAGGTGAAGCTGAACTGAAGGCCGCCCGGCGCGGTGACGCGCCGGGCGGACGCGCTGCGGATGTCCGAGTTCTTCGACTGGTCCGTCCTGTTCAACGCCCTCACCCTGGGGGCGGTTTACGCCCTCATCGCCGTGGGCTACACCATGGTCTACGGCATCATCCAGTTGATCAACTTCGCCCACGGCGAAGTGTTCATGATCGGCACCTTCGCGGGGCTGCTCCTCTTCGCGCAGCTCAGCGTTCCCCTGTCGCTGGCGATCCTTCTTGCCATGCTCGTCTGCTTGATGCTCGGCGTGGTCATCGACTTCACGGCCTACCTGCCCCTCCGGCGCAAGCACCCCTTGGCGGACACCATCTCCATCGCCGGCTTGACCGGGTTCTGCGGCCTGGCCATCGCCTACTTCCTCCTCGCCCGGGCGGAGCAGTCCCAGGCCGCGGCCAGCGGGCTTCGGATCGCGCTGGGCGTCCTCTTGGCGGCCATTCCGCTGGCCCTCTTCGCGCTCGCCATTTGCGGCCTGTACGGCAAGCTCGGCCGGCCGAAGGCCAGTGTGACTTCGGACCGCCTCTCGGCCCTCATCACCGCCATCGGCATGTCGCTGTCCCTGCAGACCATCGCCCAGCTGGTCTGGGGAGCCGATTTTTACGTCTTCCCGCCCTTCGCCAAGGAGAGCCTCGCCCACACCGTTTTCGAGAGCGACGTGCTCACGCTCGGTTCTGCGACCCTCAAGGGCAAGGAATTCGTGATCTGGGTAGTGACCGCCGCCCTGATGGTGGGCCTGAACGGTTTGGTCCATAGGACGAAGATCGGCAAGGCCATGCGTGCCTGCGCCCAGGACCAGAAGACCGCCGCGCTGATGGGAGTGAACGTCGACTACGTGATCGCCGTCACCTTCATGATCGGCTCGGCCCTGGCCGCCATCGCGGGGATCCTCTTCGCCATCAAGGTCGGCGGAAACATCTACTTCCGCATGGGCTACTACCCTGGCGTGATCGCTTTCGCCGCCGCCGTCCTCGGTGGGATCGGGAGCATCCGTGGCGCGGTGGTCGGGGGCTTGATCATCGGCGCCACCCAGGCCGTGGCGCAGGTCAAGTGGGCCGAGTACGACTTCGCCTTCGCCTTCGGCCTCATGATCCTGGTCATTCTCTTCCGACCCTGGGGCATCTTCGGCAAGCCAGGGGCCGCGAGGGCGTAATGAGCGAGGGCCCCAAGGTCGAGCTGCTCCGCTTGCTCCCCGGCGGCCACCTCCTGCTGGAGCGTTCCTGGGGGCAGCTCGCCGCCTCGGGCGGGCTGGGCCTTCTGTTCCTCGTTCTGCCGGCCTTCGTCGGCTTCGGGCACCCGCTCATCAACGTTGGCCTCTACGTGGCCGTGTTCGCGATCTTGAGCCTGGGCCTGAACGTGGTCGTGGGCTGGACCGGCCTCCTCGAACTCGGCTACGTGAGTTTCCTGGCCACCGGCGCCGTGCTCACCTTCAACCTGCTCCTCTGGGAGGGCGCGGGCGGCGCGCACCCCTTCGCTTCCAGCTCGCTCGGTTTCCTGGCCATCATCCTCCTTTCCGGTCTCCTCTGCGCAGCGCTCGGGCTGCTCCGCGGGATCCCTACCCTCAAGCTCACAGGAGACTACTACGCCATCGTCACCCTGGGCCTCGCGGAGATCGTCTACCTGATCTTCCTCAACTCGGAGTTCACCGGCGGCGCCTTTGGCATGAAGCTGAGCAGCGACAGCCGCCCGACGCTTCTTGGCAGTCGCATCTACTACGACAGCTGGGCGTTCTACTACCTCGTCGTCTTGGCCCTGGGTGCGACCGTGGTCGTCATGGACCGCCTCGACCGCTCCCGCATCGGTCGCGCCTGGGCGGCGATCCGCCTGGACGAGGTCGCGGCGCGGGCCTGCGGCATCGACGTCGCACGCTACAAAATGCTTGCCTTCGGCATCAGCGGCTTCTTCGGCGGGGTGGGCGGCGCTCTCTACGCCGTCTGGATCGGCACCGTCGCGGTCAAGGCCCTCGACGTGTGGCAGTCCATTCTCATCCTCTGCGCGGTGGTCCTGGGCGGGATGGGCTCCTTGCGGGGGGTTCTGCTCGGATCCCTCGTGCTGTTTCCCCTGCGGGAACTCCTCCGGGAAGAGCTCTTCGGCGTCCGCGTCCCTCCCGAGGCCAGCAACCTCGTGTACGGCCTCTTGCTCATCTTCGTGATGCGCTTTCGGCCGCAAGGCCTCCTCCCGCGTTCCGCGGGTCCCGTGCACCCCCTCGATGCCAACGAGCAGGAGGCCGTCCGCCGCGGTCGCCCGCGCCTCTTCGTCCTGACCGAGCCCGCTCCGTCCTCCTCGACCGAGACGCCGGGCGCCGGCGGAGGACCTCGCCCCGGCGTCGCGCACAGCGCCGAAACCGATGGGCCCTCGCCGGACGCCACGGACGTGCATCCGGGGCACGAAGGACGGGCTGCGACCGGCGAGGGTCCGGCCGAGGGCACGGAGGAACCGCGCCCTGGGATTGCCCAAGACCGCTTCTCGCCCGAGGAAGGCTCCGGCCCCTCCTCCCCCCGCGAGGCAGGCTCCGCGGAGGACGCGTGAACGACGACCTCGAAGCGCGGGCCAAGATCAGCGACCGTCTGTCCGCACCCCGCGAGCTTCGCACCGCGGGTCCGCCGCTGCTGGAGGTCCGCGGGCTCTGTCGCTACTTCGGCGGTGTACGAGCCGCGCACGACATCAGCCTCACCGTTCGCCGCGGCCAGATCACCAGCCTCATCGGACCCAACGGCGCCGGCAAGACCACTTGCTTCAACGCGATCACCGGCATCTTCCCCCCGACCCGCGGCGAAGTGGTCTTTCACCATCCCGAGCGGGGCCCGGTGCCCATCGCCGGACTTCGCCCCGACCGGATCTGCCAGCTCGGCGTCGCTCGGACCTTCCAGAACATCCGCCTCTTCCCCGACCTCCCGGTGGTCGAGAACGTGAAGGTGGGCTTCCACTGCCGCACGCGAAGCGGCCTGTGGGGCACCGTCCTTCGCCTCCCCGGCATGCTCCGCGAGGAGGCCGAGGCGCACGAGGCTGCGCTGCGCTACCTCGACTTCGTCGGCCTCCTCGCCAGCGCCCACGACCTCGCCACCAACCTGTCCTACGGAGACCAGCGCCGTCTGGAGATTGCCCGCGCCCTGGCAACCCATCCCGAGTTGCTCCTCCTCGACGAGCCGGCGGCCGGCATGAACCCCAGCGAGACGGAACAGCTCATGGAACTGATCCGCAGGATCTGCGACCTCGGCGGGACGGTACTGCTCATCGAGCACGACATGAAGCTGGTCATGAACGTCTCCGACCGCATCTACGTCATGGATCACGGCGAGCTCATCGCCGAGGGAGATCCGGCGGCGGTCAAGTCGAACCCCAAGGTCGTGGAGGCCTACTTAGGGGTGCAGGAACGATGAGCGACGCGGCGATGCTTCGGCTGGAAGAGGTCCACAGCGGCTACGGACCGCTCGAGGTCCTGCACGGAGTAAGCCTGGAGATTCGCCACGGCGAAATCGTGACGCTGATTGGGGCCAACGGCGCCGGGAAGACGACCACCCTCAACACGGTCTGCGGCCTGGTCCCGGCGACGCGGGGAACGATCCTCCTCGACGGCGAGGACATCACGCGCCTGCAGCCATACGAGATCGTTGCCCGCGGGGTGGCGCAGTCGCCCGAAGGGAGGCGCCTCTTCCCCGACATGACGGTCCTCGAGAACCTGGAAATGGGGGCCTACCTGCGCAGGGACGGCGACGTCCCCGCCGACATCGAGCACATGTACGAGCTCTTCCCGATCCTCGCCGATCGCCGCGCCCAACGCGCCGGCAGCCTTTCGGGCGGCGAGCAGCAGATGCTCGCCATCGCGCGCGCCCTGATGGCGCGCCCTCGGCTCCTTCTCCTCGACGAACCATCGCTCGGGTTGGCTCCCCTGATCTGCCGGCAGATCTTCGACACCGTGGCCAAACTGAATGCGGACGAAGGGGTGACCGTGTTCATCGTGGAGCAGAACGCGCACGCTGCGCTCGATCTCGCCCACCGCGCCTACGTCCTCGAAACCGGCGACGTGCTGATGAGCGGAGCGGCCTCCGCCTTGCGCGAAGACCCCCGCGTCCGGGCCGCCTACCTCGGGGAGTGAGCCCGCGCGCGCTCGTGGACGACGGCGGACCGTAGGCCGCCTTCCCCCGAGCATCGATCGAAACGACGCCCGTCGGAGAACGCGCCGCCCGTGCCGGTCAGTTCGCCTGGATCTTGAAGACGCGCGAGACCGTTCGCGGTTGGCGGGACTTGGCGTCCTTGATCCGCAGGGTCACCCGCAGGCCGCTCGGAACCCAGGCCCCCAGGTACTGGATCCGCTCCACTCGGCGGCCGTTCGTGTCGATCTTCTCCTCGAACTGAATGCGGAGGCTCTGCCGGGGCGAGTCCGGGGTCCAGGGTTGCGGCGGGTCGGTGTTGGCCAACACAAAGGCCTTGATGGTGTATTCCTGGGCCTTGAGCTTGGGCGGCGTGCCTGGGTCGCGCAGGAAGATCTTGTCCCCCTCCTTGAGCATGGGGAACTCGAAGTTGCCGATGGTGTGGAACAGGGGGGGCAAGCTGTCCGTCCCCGGTTCCAGAATGCCCGTGTCGGGGAAGGCGCCGCCATTCCAGGTCTGATCGTAGTAGGTCTGGATCATGCTGTTGCCCCCGGTCCAGCCCCGCGCGTTGGGCAGGGGCTCGAAGACGCGCGGATTTCCCGCCCGCGGAGAGCGGGGCGGGTTCACCAGTTCGCTTGCTTCGTAGTAGTCGCCGGGATCGCTGCGACGGCGGTTCTTGACGAAGACTTCGAACTTGGCATCGACGGCGTAGAGGCAAAGGTCCTGCACGATCGGCAGGGCCTGCGGATCGTCGTTGATGGTAAGGCGCGGCGCCAGGGGGTTCGAGGCGTCGACCCCGGTCACGTGCCAGATCCGCTTGACCAGTCGCGGTCGCTCCTTGTCCACATCGACGAGGGCATACTCGACCAAGGCGTTCTTGGTCTGCCCGCCGATCACCGTGACCGACTTGAAATACACCGAGTCGCGCCGGTGCTTGAACTGCTGCCCCCCCGTCTCCTGGTAGGGCTCGGGTTGCCGGAGCGTGAACGCGCGGTTGTAGATCTGATCGCCTCCGAGCGGATCGCCGATGCGGTTGTCCGTGCCGCGGATCGGTATGGCCTCGCCCGGGTTGTAGTGGCCCTTGACCCCGAGCGCGTTGGCCGGCTGGTCGTTGTAGAACTCCATGTCCATCGTCTTCACGACGTTGGCGAGGTCGCGCTCCATTTGATCGAAGGCGTAGCGGGCGTACTGGTAGACCTGCACGCGGGCATCGACCGTGACGAAGATGTTCTGCGCCTCCATGAAGATGAAGACCACACTCCCGGTGAGGATGGTCATCAGCGCCATCGCCACGAGCAGCTCGACCAGGGTGAAGCCGCCGACTCCGAAGGACCGTCTCTCGGTCGCAGCGTCCTCGTCGCTGCGAGGCATCGTGCGTCGGGTCATGGGGCGCTCAGAGGGAGATGAGGGTGACGAAGCTCTTGATGGGCACGTTGGTCTTGGGGACCACGGGGGCGACGCCCGTGGCGCCGATGCTCCCGGCCAGGGCGTTGGCCTCGCCCTGGTTGAAGTTCTTGAAGACCATGACCCGGAGTTCGTAGAGATTGTCCGAGAAGTTGTCCGCCGGCGGGTTTCCGGGCTGCAGCGCGTTCGGGCCGGGAGAGACCTGGCCGTCGCCGTTGCTGTCCACTCGCGCCCGCTTGAGCGTGAAGCAGAAGCCGTAGTTGGCGTAGGGATCGATGGCGATGGCCTCCGGCTGCACGGTGGAGGCCGGATTCACCAGGGTCTCGCCCCGGTATTCCAAGCGGACGTCGCCGGGCGCAACCCCCGCGGGGAGTCCTGGCGTCCCGTTGCGGTAGCGGCCCAGGGGATAGACCCGGCTGATCCAGAGCGCTTTGCTCCCTTCGACGGTGGTGAACTGACGGTACTTGTCGGCCAGGTTGTCGATGTGCCCGCGCACCGCCAGCTTGGTGAGGGGGTTGCGTTGGTCGTCCTGGGTTCCCTCGTCGCTCCCGTTCTGGTTCGGCACCGGGAAGATGAACGCAGGCTCCTGGGTGCGATCGGAGTTGGCCCCCGCCACCTTGCTGCGCGGAAGGATGACGCAGTAGTCCTTCTTCCACATGCTGTCGGTGGCGTTCTCGAGGTCCTCGGGCTTGGTGGGCGGGGCGTCGAGGACCCCGTCGTGGTTGAAGATGAAGTAGGTCCACACCTCGCCGGTGCTCGGAACGGCCCAGGTGTAGCGACTCTCCCGCAGGCCCACGGTGACGGCGTCGACGACCGACTGGGTGATGGCCGACGCGTAGGTGTCCTCCACGGTCTGGTTGCCGGAATTGATCGCCGTGGGGAAGAGGGCCAGGATCCCCGTGATGCCCAACACGAGGACCACGATGGCGATGAGGATCTCGATGATCGTGAACCCTCGCTGGATGGACGAACGAAGGAACTGCATGGCGGCGGACATCCTCCAGAAGTTCAGGATCCGGTCGTGGTCCCGCCGGTGGCGTCGCCATCCGGATGGATCTGGAGCACGCGGAAGCGGACCCGCCCGGTGTTCTCGTCGATGTCGATGAAGCAACGCTTGTCGACGTTCGGACCGCCTCCGCTCTCGCGCAGGTTGATGTCGACTTGGTTGCGCAGGGTGTCGAAGGTGGTTTCCCCCACCTGGATGTCGACGTTGCGGTCGAAGAGGTTCTCCCCGTTGACGATGGGGAGTTGCGGATTGACCGTGTCGCCCTTGAGGGCGATGGTCCCGTCGCGCTGGAACTCCACCCAGGTCAGGCGCCCCGTGGGGGTGACGGGCACGAAGCCCGAGGTGAAGGGCGAGCCGGAATTCTCGGGGGGGATGCCGTCGAAGACGGTGATGTGGGAAGCCATGAGTTGGCCCACGATCCCGGAGGCGGCGCCCCCGGCGGTGGTCGACTCGTCGATGTCGAACTGCACGCCCGGGAGGAGGAAGTGCGCCTCCCCTTCGTAGCCCTTCTTCTCCCGGTAGCGAATCATTCCGTAGAGGTACTCGCCCGGACGTGCGTCGTCGGGCTGGCGGAAGAAGACGAGGTAGTTCTTGGCACGCTGCGTGATGGCCGCTCGGCGGGCCTCGTTGAAGGCGCTTTGCACGATGCGGCCGCTCTGGGTGAGGGACTGCCCGCGGAGGAACTTGGTGATGGCCGGAACCGAGAGGGCCGTCAGGATCACGATGATCCCGATCACCACCAGGAGCTCCATGAGGGTGAAGCTGCGTCGCGGGCGGAAGGTCATGGCTACTCCCAACTGGTGATGTCGTCGCTAGGGTCGATCCAGGAGCGGCCGCACGACCAGAGGTCGTAGCCCCCCTTGAACTTGGGCTCGAGCTGGGCGTCGGTGCCGTCGGCGATGGGGGTGGTGGCGCCGGCCGGATCGAAGAAGTTCTGCAGGAGCCAGACGCGCAGGCTCCCGGCGCTCGAGTAGACGCTGGCCTTCAGGCGCGGGTCCATGCGCCGGACGAGGATCAAGTTGTAGGCGTCGGGGTCGCCGTCGTACTGCTCGGCGTAGTACTGGGGTTCGCTGTCGGGGAACAGGCCGAGCTCGCCGTTGTCGATGTATTCCTGGTCGGGATGGACGTTGCGCCCCTTGTTGGGGTCGCTGCCGAGGTGCTGGAAGCGGTTGGCCAGCCAGTAGGGGGCGGCGGCCGTCTTGACGTTGTCGTAGCAAATGGGTCGCCCGTAGCCGTCGATGATCTCGCACTTGCGGAAACCGAGGGTGTTCCAGTACTCGTCATCGTCCCAGTTGAACCCCGGGTTGAAGACCTCGGGCGTTCCGTCGCCCCGGGTACGCTCCTTCATGGAGTAGTTGTCCGGCGTCAGCTCGAGGTAGGGTCCGACCCGCTTCTCCACCCGGTTGCGGGGGTCGCTGATGTCCGCGCCGATGTAGGACACCTTGATCAGGGGACGGCAGAGGAAGTACATCAGCGCGGCGCTGCCCTTCATGCGGTACTGCTTGCCGCCGGGAGTGCCGAGGAGGATGCCGTCGGCGTTGCTGGGGTACTGCGGCAGGTTGTCGTAGCCGTCGGGCGGGTACTCGCGAAAGTCCGCGTGGTAGCTCTGCAGCGCGGTCTTGATCTTCTGAATGAGGGCGACCGTCGCCTTGTGGCGGGCCTTGTCCGTTGCGCCCATGAGGCCGGCGGCCAGGAGCGAAGTCAAGATGATGATGATCGAGATCACCACCAGGATCTCGAGCACGGTGAAGGCGCGGGGAGGCAAGGTGCGGCGAGTCACGGCGCTCACCGCCAGCTGCACACGTCGTCGGATTCGGGATGGCCCCACTCGTTGATGCCGTTGGGGCCGTTGCTCCAGATCACGAAGCCGTCCGGGTTGTGCGCGCGCTTCTTCACCGGATCGGTGATGACGGCAGGACCCGGATTGTTGTCCGGATCGCTGTAGTCGACGATGGCGGGCTCGTTCCCCGTGAGGCCGTTCTTGACCGTGCGGCGCACCGAGGCCCATTCGCGGTAGTGGTAGGGGTTCCCCCAGGGATCCAGGAGGACGAGCGCCCCTTGGCTGCCCGTCATGGGGTCGTGGTTGGCCTGAAAGGTGAGGTCGTTGATGTCCTGAGCGTCCGTTGCGCTCAGGCGCTCGGCGGGCAGGTCGCCGGACTCGCGCTCCACCCCACTGATTCCGGTCTTGGCGGCGTTGATGGCGCCGCCGACCAGCTTCGAGCGGTCGACCACGCCCACGTCCTCCGCTTTCCAGTCCTGCAGGTAGGGCGAGTTCGGTCCTCCGCCTCGCCCCGGCTGGTTGCGCAGGGCCACGTAGAGGGCCGGGGCCTCGTCGTGCACGACCGCGCCGCCGGCCGTGGGGATGGGCGAGAGGCGGGGGAAACGGCCCATGTCCGTCTCGTAGGCCGCCAGGGCTGCCTTGATGGCGCTGATTTGGCTCTTGGCCGCCGCGGCGTTGGCCTTGTCGCCCACGGCGGACAGGGCCCCGAGGAGGAGGGTCGCGAGGACGCCGATGATGGCGACCACGATGAGGAGTTCGAGCAAGGTAAAGGCGCTCTGGCGTCGCAAGGGAACCTCCGGGAAAGGCAGGGAGACGGGAATCCGCGGATGCTAGCCCGGCCCTGCCCGCGGGTCAACGATCTGGGATCTCCTAAGCGCTGCCCCACAGGGCTTTACGAGCGGGGCCTGCGCCCCTCCGTGCCTGTAGACGACGCCCGTCCCCGCGCTCTTGCATCGCGCCTGGTTTTCCAGACCTGGGAAGGACGGTGCCCCAGGGCGGCGGGGGAAGGGCTTGCGTTGGTGCCGTCTTCTGCTCGCAGGCGGGCTCGCCCCGCGTCGCCGCCGGCGCGCGAAGCAAGCCCCAGGCGACCGCCCCACGGCCGGCCGGCGGGGCGGCTCGGGTCTGCGCGGGACGGAGCGCCTCGAACCTGTTCGTCGACCGCCCGCAAGCCGCAGGGGATGCCTCGGTCCCGTGCGCCAGGGCCCGAAGGACGTGCAGGTCCCCGCTCAGCTGAGGGCGAACTGATCGACCCGCAGGTCGCGGCTCGGATTGAGCTCGACGCTCTGTCCGAACCGCTCGGTCAACGCGTCGAGGCTGGCCTGCTTCTTGGTGCGCAGATACTTCGCGACTTCCTCCACGCAGGCCACCTGCACGCGCTCGGCCTCGGGGTGCTCGACCATCCGCAGCTTGATTTCCCGCAATACCTGCAGGGCCACCGACTCCACGGACTTCACGTAGCCCGTTCCCTGGCAGTGCTCGCACATCTCGTAGGTGGTCCGCTTGAGGCTCTCTCGAACGCGCTGCCGCGTCATCTCGACCAGCGAGAAGCGGGACATGCGGGCCACGCGCACCCGCGCGCGATCCTTGCGGAGGTGCGCTCGGAGGTGTCGCTCGACCGCGTTGCGATGCTTCTGCTCCTTCATGTCGATGAAGTCGCACACGATGAGCCCGCCGAGGTCGCGCAGCCGAACCTGCCGCGCGATCTCCTCGGCGGCGAGCAGGTTGGTGCGGTAGGCCGTTTCTTCGAGGTTCTTCTCCCCCTTGAACTTGCCCGAGTTCACGTCGATGGCGACCAGCGCCTCGGTCTGCTCGATGACCAAGGAGCCTCCCGAGGGCAAGGGAACGCGCTTGGCGTTGAGGCCCTCGATCTGCTGCTCGACGTGGTACTTGTGGAACAGCGGCACCGGTCCCGCGTAGTACTTGACCTTGTCTTCGTAGCGGGGCATGACCCCGTGCAAGAATTCCTTCGCGCGTACGTAGACGTCGTAGTCGTCGACGACGATCTCGTCGATGTCGCTCACGAACAGGTCTCGAATCGAGCGAATGACCAGGTCGGTCTCCTTGTAAATGGTCGCGGGCGACTCCTGCGTCTTCACGCGCTTGAGGATCGCCTTCCACAGGTTCAGCAAGTAGTCGAGGTCCCGCGAGAGCTCTTCCTTGGTCCGGTCCACGCCGGCGGTGCGGACGATGTAGCCCATTCCGGCCGGAGGATCGAGTTCCTTGAGGAGGCGCCGTAGCTTCTGACGTTCCTCTTCGCTGGTGATCTTCTTGGAGACCCCGCATTTGCTGATGGAAGGCATCAGCACCAGGTAGCGCCCCGGCAGGCTGATGTAGGTGGTTAGCGTCGGCACCTTGGTGCGGATCTGGTCCTTGGTGATCTGGACGAGGACCTCCTGCCCCTTCGAGAGAACCTGGGTGATGTCCTGCCGATCCTTCGCGTCCTTGCCGTAGGCCGGCATGATGTCGCTGACGTGCAGGAAGCCGTTGATGTCCTGCCCGAAGTCGACGAAGGCCGCCTGGATGCTCGGCTCGATGTTCGCGACGCGGCCCTTGTAGATGTTGCCGAGGTACTTCTCCTCCGAAGCGCGTTCCACGTAGAGTTCGGAGAGCACGTCGTCCTCGACCACCGCCACCCGCGACTCCTCGGCCTCGGCGACGTTGATCAGCATGCGCTTGGTCATGGACACAACCCCCTCGGGCTGCAGCGTTCTACGCCACCGCAGGCCGCCTGTCCAGCGGTCCGGAACGAAGCGACCCCCGCTCGGGCGAGCGGGGGTCGTGGAAGAGGGGGCCGGTTCGCGGCGGAGCGAAGCGCCCCGCCGGGGCCGGCTCAGTCGTCCTCGTCGAGTTCCTCGGCCTCCTGCTCGGCGGCGTAAGGCGCCTCGTACTTCCTGTAGAAGTAGTCGGCGCGCTCGAGGCGACGCGTCGCCCGCATGAAGATCGAATCGAGGACCGTTCGCTTGGCCGGGCGGACGATGGTCGGCGTAATGAAGATGGTCAGGTTTTCGAGCTGCTTGCGGGTGTCCTTGTTGGTGAACAGGTTCCCCAAGATCGGCACGCTGGAGAGGATGGGCACCTTCTTGACGATCTCCACGTCGCGCTCGGTGAGCAGCCCGCCGAGGACGGCCGTGCTGGTGTCGTCGAGCATGCAGTGGGTGACCAGCGCCTGTTCGCGGGTGCGGGGGAGGTTGATCTCCACGTCGCCCGCCGCGAAGCGCTCGAGGCCCGTGACGGTCGAGGTGGTGCCCGTGAGCTCGTTGACCCGCGGAATGACCGTCAAGGTGATGCGATCGCTGTTCGGGATCACGTGGGGTTGAATGAAGAGGGAGAAGCCGATGGACACCGGCGAGCGGTCTCCCTCCTCGATGGTCCGGGTGACGTTGCCGTTGATGTCCGGAGTTGCGGTCACCTCGGCGTAGGGGACCTGCTCGCCGACGAAGATGACCGCGTCCTGGTTGTCGAGCATGAACAGCGAAGGCGACTGCACCACCCGCGAGCGGTCGTCGCGGTCGATCAGGTTCAAGGCGATGTTGAAGGCCTCGAAGTCGAGGATGGCCGGGATGCGGAACAGCTCGCTGAAGAGTTCCGTCCCCTCGCCGATGAAGAAGGGGTATTCGCCAACGTTCTGATCG
>RFHU01000202.1 GCA_003695705.1 Planctomycetota bacterium | reverse complement strand
GCGCTCGCGGAGCGGGGGGCGGACCAACACAAGGCGCTTGTGCGTAACGACTTGCCTCCGCGGCGCCCGCGCGCCCTTCGCTCGTTGCGCTCCCCGCGAGGGAGGAGGCGACCGCTGCCGAGAGTCTAGCGAGCGCGGCGAGGGGCAACAAGGAAAGGTCGAAATCCCACGCGGGTCCGGGCGGCCTCTGTCTCCGGGTCGGTGGGCTCCGAGGCCGAAGGACCGCGTCGGCGCGCGCGGGCCTATCGCGACTGCGGCAGGGCCGCGCGTCGATCCGCGCCCGCGCCGGCGGTGTCGCCGAGCAACTCGCGGGCGCGGGCCCGGAGCTGGTGAATTTCCCGACGAAGTGGGCTGGGGAGGGCTTCGTGGCTCTTCGAAAGGAGCAGGCGGTCGAGGGCTTCCTCGGCTTCGGCGCATCGACCCAGTTCGAGGAGGAGGCGCGCGGTTTCCAGTCGTGCCCGGACGAACCGAAGGGTGAGTTCGCGCCGCTCGCGAGCGAACTGCGCCTCCAGGCCTCGCTCGTTGCGTTTCTGCTGGGAGAGCGCCAGTTGGTAGGAAAGGGTGACCGACACGAGCAGGAGCGCGAGCACCAGGCCGAAGCTCGCGGCCACGCGACCGCGCAGTCGGCTCCAGGCACGCCCCAGCGGACCTTGTCCGGCGAGGACCTCGTCGCCTTCCAGCCAGCGGCGCAGGTCCGCGGCGAGCGCGTGGGCCGTCGGATACCGGCGCCGGCGGTCGCGCTGCAGGGCGGTCATAACGATGCGTGCCAGCCCTGGGTCCACCGAGCGGCGGAGGCTGCGCAGGGGAACGACGGGCTCGTAGCTCGCCGAGCGAAGGAGCCGGCGGGTGTCGATCCCGTCGTGGGGTGGGCGACCGGCGAGGACGGTGTAGAAGGTCGCTCCGAGGGCGTAGACCTCGCCGACGACGTCGTACGGACCCTCACCGCACAAGTATTCGGGCGGCAAGTAGGCCGGGCTTCCTACGATGCGGCCTGCGTCTTCGTCCTCGTCGAGCTTGTTCGAAATGCCGAAGTCGATGAGGACCGGGTTTCGCTTGGCGTCGACCAAGATGTTCTGCGGCTTGACGTCGTGGTGCAGGATCCCCTGCGAGTGCGCGTAGTCGACGGCGTCGCACACCTTGACGAAGAGCTCGGCGAGTTCGCGTTGCTGCAGGCCTTCGCTGGTGACCGCTCGCTGGAGGGGGAGCCCCTCCACGTAGTCCATGGTGTAGTAATCGACTCCGCCCAGTCGCCCGACCTCGTAGATGCCCACGATGTAAGGGTGACGGAGCTGGGCGACGGCACGCGCCTCTTTGGTGAACTCCTGGCGGGCCGTTTCGCCGCGGGCCTCGGCCTGCGTCATGACCTTCATGGCCACGATCCGATCGAGGTCCTTCTGGCGCGCCTTGTAGATCAGGCCCATGCCTCCGCGAGCGATCTGGCCGAGGATGACGTAGTTGCCGAACTCGTGTCCTCCCGCGGAGAAGTCGAGGGCGTCGAGGTCGAGTTCCGACGCCACCAGGGTGTCTTCCACCCATACCTCGCGGAGTTGCTGCGGCTCGCTCAGTTCGCTCTGGCAGCGCGAGCAGCGATAGCTCTTGCTGCGCCGGAAGACCAAGATGTTGTACTGTGCCAGGCAGCGGGGGCACACGAGGATGCGGGTCCCTTGGAGGCGGAGGACTTCCGCGACCGTGTCTTCGTCGATGACGCCGCGGGCCACGAGCAACTCCCCGAGGCGCATGAAGACGCCTCGGGCGGCGAGTTGACTCTGGAGCTGGATGGCCAGTTCGACTTCGTGGGGTTCGGCCAGTCCGCGGTCGATGAGGACTTGCCCGAAGGGGGCCTGCGGTTCGCCCTCCCTGCTGCTCGCGAGGGGGGAAACGTCTGGCGTCGCCTCGTTCACCTGCGAGTCAGCCTAGCAGCCTTCTTGGGTCAGCGCAGCCTGCGGGGAGGCGGCGCGTCGGCATCCTGGGCGCAGCGGAAGCCAAGCCACTGGCGGCGTTCGAGGGGGGGGAGCTTGTCGCGGGCGGTGGTCGTCAAGTGCCGCGGGTCGACGCTCAGCCAGTGCCCGCCTCGGATCACGCGCTCGGTCCCGCTGGCGGGTCCGCGTGGGTTCTCGGGCACTTGGTAGATGTCTCGCGTGTACCAGTCCGCAGTCCACTCCGCCACGTTGCCCGACGTGTTGAAGGCCCCCACCGGACTGCGACCCTCGGGGAAGGCGTCGACGCGTGCCGTGAGGCGCTCGACCGAGCGCAGCCAGGCACGGAAGGCGTCCACGGTTTCGCTGGTGAGTTCGCGCCCCCAGAGGGTGAGCACGCGGTGGGCGGTGAGGCAGCGGCCCGGCTCGAGCGCTTCGCCCCAGGGGTAGGTCCGCCCGTCGGTCCCACGCGCGGCGCGTTCCCACTCGGCTTCGGTCGGCAGGCGCTTGCCCGCCCAGGCGGCGAAGGCGTAGGCGTCGAACCAGTCCACCCCGACGACGGGGTAGGCGTCGCCCCGAAAGCGCGGGTCTTCCCAGTAGGCGGGCACGTGCCCGTCCGGCGTCGCCTTCGAGCGGGGCTCCAAGGGGGAACAATACTTGTGGGCCTTCGACTTGTGTCGCCGTTGCCAGGCAAGGAAGCGGGCGTACTGCCCGTTGGTGACCTCGTAGCGGTCGATGCGGAAGGCGTCGAGGCGGATGGGTCGGCCGACGATCTCGTCGAAGCGCTCCGCCTCGATGCGGTTCACCGGGATCCCCATGAGGAAGGTGCCGGCGGGAACGGAGAGCATGGTCCCGTCGTCTTCCAGCGGCGCCTCGTCTCCCTTGCCTTCGCGGCGGCTCTTCGATTGTCGGGTCGCCGCCGCGCGGGCCTGCTCTTCTTCGAGGCGACGGGCGTCCTCCGCGAAGGGGCCCAGGTCGGCGCCGGCTTTGCGGGCCGCGGCCAGGGCGCGCCAGCAGGCGGCGGGGTCGGCGCCCTCGACCAGGAGGAACACGGCGCCGGCCAGGCGCCCTTCGGGGCGGCGCGCGACCCGGAGGAGGGAGTAGGCCGCTGCCAGGCTCGCGGCGTCGAGGTCGACTAGGTCCTTCTGCACCACGCCCCCTGCGTCGAGTTTCAACTCCAGCGTGCCGTTTTGCAGGGAGGAGAGGGTTCCGCGCAGGGGGCCGAGCTTGAGCCGTTTGCCCACCAACTCGCCGGCGCCCGCGCGGACCGCCTCAACCACCCGGCGAGCGAGGCGCAGCTCCGCCCGCGCGCGGGCCAGCTGCTCCCCGGTCTCTCCTTTCGCGGCGAGCGGGCTCTCGCTCAGCTTCCTCAAGCTGCGTTCGGCGGCGGCGTAGTCGCGCTTGGCGATGCGACTTCGGGCTGCGGCGAGCTGCCGCCGGAAGTCCTTCGCGCTCGGCGTCGGTTCGCGCGCTGGGGCTTCGGCGCTCCGGGCGCGGAGGTGCTCGAGGTCCTCGCGCGCCTCCTCCACCAGCCGGTCGGCGGCTTCGACGCCGGAGGGGCGGTAGGCCCCGAGGACCTGGAGGGCCTCTTCCAAGCGATGCGCTCGGGTGTGCGCCTGGGCTGCGTCGAGTGCCTTGCGCGCGGCACCGAGGGCGTCTTGTTCGAAGCGCAGGGCCCTGTCCTGCAATCCCTCGCTTCCGGCGACGCCTTCGTAGCGGAGCGCGCCTTCCTCGAGCGCCGCGATGGCGGCGCCGTACTTGCCCTCGGCGGCGAGGGCCTGCGCGCGTTCCAGCAGACCGCGCAGCTCGGTGGCGAGCCCCCGTTCGAGGCGTGCCGCGGCCTCTGCCGCCTTTCGCGCCCAGGGTCCGCCCCGGTCTGCTGCGTCGCGGTAAAGCCCGAGCGCGCCGAGCGCGTCGTCGGGGTTTTCCCGCTCGTAGTCCCGGGCGTGCGCGAAGGCCCGCTCCGCGGGGGAGCGGCGGTCCTCGGGCGGGGCCGCGCTGACCACGGCCGATGGGGTGGCGGCGTCGGGCCGCCGCGGGGAACTCGTGCTTTCGGGGCGGGGCGTTGCGGCGGTCCTCTCCTCGCGGGGGACGGAGTTCGGGCGACGGGAGAGCGCGTAGACGCCGGTGGCGACGGCGAGCAAGCAGCCGAGGCCCACCCAGACCAGCGTGGCCGAGCGAGTCCCGGGCTCGCGAAGCTCTCCGACGCCGCTGCGAGGATCGGCGCGGGCCGAGACCCGGCGTGCGCTGGCGGTCGGGGCACCGACGCGGCCCATGGCCGAGGGACCCCGGGCCGAGGACCGGGCCGAGACGGAGCGGATCCTGCGGGAAGACTTGGTGCGGCTCTTCTGGTGTTCCCGCGCTTCTCGATAGCGCTCGAGGCGCGCCAGGAAGTCGGCGGCCGTGGGGAAGCGGTCGCGAGGGTCCTTCTCGAGGGCCTTGAGGATGATCTCCTGCAGTTCCTGGTCGATGTCGGGTCGGAGCACCGATGGTGGGGCGGGACGTCCGGTGAGGATCTTCGCGTAGACCTCGGCGGCGGAGCGCCCGGTGAAGGGGCGCTTTCCCGTGAGCACTTCGTAGAGGATGACGCCGAGGGCGAAGATGTCGGCGCGCCGGTCCACGTCCTTGCTTCGGCCGCGCGTCTGCTCCGGGGAGAGGTAGAAGGGCGAGCCGAGGATCTGCCCTTCCTGGGTGAGGCCAAGCCCTCGCTCGGCGTCCTTGGCGAGCCCGAAGTCGATCAGCCGCGCGCGCCCCCGCTCCCGCTCGATCAGGATGTTTCCGGGCTTGAGGTCGCGGTGGACGACACCGTGGTCGTGCGCGTAGTCCACGGCCGCCAGCACGTCGGACATCAGCGCCAGGGCCTTCTCCACTGGGAGCGGGCCGTCTTCGCTGAGGATCTGGGCCAGGGAGCGGCCGTCGACGTACTCCATGGCCACGAAGAACATGTCGCGGTAGCGGCCGCAGTCGAATATGCGAATGATGTTCGGGTGATTGAGTCGTGCGGCGCTGCGCCCCTCCTGGACGAAGCGGTTGATTTGCACCTCGGGGACTTCCGGGCCGGCCTTGATGACCTTGAGGGCGCAGAGGCGGTCGATGTCGAGTTGCCGGGCCTTGAAGACGATGCCCATGCCGCCCCGCCCGAGCTCGGAGAGGATCTCGAAGCGGCGAAGCCCCTCGAGGTCTTCTTGACCCACCTGCAGGGCGTCGCGGTTGAGCCGGGAGCGGCGGGAGCGGCGGGTGGTCTTGCGCTGCGAGCTGCGCGCGCGGCGCCGTGCGGAGGTGCGGGTGCGGGCAGACGCTCGCTCCTGGCGGGTGCTGGTGCGCGTTCGAGCCGGGTCGGCGCGCTGCGCAGCGACCAGGGAGATGGTCAGGTCGCGCGGATCCTTGCTGGCGAGGATTTCGACCACGGAGAGGGTCTCGCCGCCCTCGACGGTCACGCGCTGCCCGCAGCCGGGGCAGCGCTGCTTCTCCGCGCTCAGCTCCCTGCGCGTCGCCCGGGTCTTGCACTTGGAACACTCGTAGATGCGGGCCTCGAGGGCGTTTTCGATCTCGAGGAACTGGTCGCAGGTGAGGGCGCGTTGCTGGATGAGGACTTGCCCGAGGTAGTAGCGGCGTCCGCGGCGTTCGCAGCGGGCGCGCTCTCGCCTCGCCTCCTCCACCTGAGCGAGGGTGACGTAGCCGTGCTCGACGGCGTAGCGAACGAAGACTTCGTCGAGGTCGACGAGCATGCGGTCGGGCGCTCCCCAGGGGAGCCCTGCGGCGGTCCAGAGCCGCCAAAACAAAGGAGTATAGCACGGTGGGCAGGGCAGCCCGCGCCGCGATCCCGCGCGCGGTCGCTTCTCGCGGGAGGAGGCCGGTGACGAAGGGGGAGCGAGACTCCCAGAGCCTGGCCGCCTACGGCTGCCTGGGCGCACTCTGCGCAGCGGGAGCGGCGGCCGGGGTGGGGTGCGTGCTCCACGGGGTGGGGACGGTGGCGCGGGCGAGCGGGGGAAGGCCGCGGGACGCCTCGGAGGCGCGTGCGCTCCTGGATTCCTTGGAGGGCGCGGTGTTGGTGGTCGGTGTGGGGACGCTCTGCTTGCTGGTCGCCTTCGTGGCGGCGGTTCTCCTCTTGCAGGAGCTGGTCGAGCAGGCGGCGCGCCGTCGCCGGGGTCCGGTGCGCGACGCCCCACCCTGACGCGCGAGACGTTCGTGGCGCGACCGGCGCTCGGGATCCCGCCGGCGGGCCGGAGGGGCAGGCCCGCCTCAGTCTTCCAGGGAGCGCTCCACGAGGCGCCGCGAAGTCTCGCGAGTTCGTGCGCTGCTCTGGGTGAGCTCGAAGGCTTCGCGGAGCGCCGGCTCGATGCCCCGCAGCAGGGTCTGTTCGAGGTCGTGGCCGCGGTCGAGGTGTTCCTGCGCGAGGCGCAAGGTGCCCAGCCGGGTGTAGGCCTCGGCGAGGCGGCGATGGGCCTCGAGCTGGAGCTCCACCAGGCCCACGCGCTGGGCCACGCGCAGGGCGTCGTCGAGCGAGCGCGGGGCGCGGGCAGGGTCCTCCGCCAGCGCGACTGCGCCTTCGCAGAGTCGCTGGCGAGCGACGAAGTCGGCGGCCTTTTCGCTTTCGCCGCCAGCGACGGCTCGTGCGAGAAAGCCTTGCGTCTGGTCGAGGTCTTCCCGCAGGTAGAGTTCCGCGCAGTCGAGGAGGACGTCGCTCAAGGAGCGCCGATTGCCGATCATCTGGAAGACGCCGACGGCGCGCTGGAGTTCGCGGTCGGCCTCGCGCAGCGCCCCTTGCTCGGCCAACGCGCGGCCGAGGGCGCGGTGGCAATGGCCCGTGAGCCAGGTCATGCCGATGTCCCGCGCGATGCTCAGTGCGCGCCGCGCGCGTTGGAGGGCGCCTTCCGAGTCCCCGAGCAAGGCGCAGAGGCCCACCAGGTTCATGAGCGCCACCGCACCGCCGTGGCGGTCTCCGGTCCGCTCGTGGATGGCCAGGGCGGCTTCGAAGTCCGCCCAGGCCGCGGCGAGGAGCCCTTGCCGACGGCGCAGGACCCCCAGGTTGTTCCGGGCCAGGGCGGAGCGCTGGGCGTCGCCCATTCGCTCGTAGCGTTCCAGGCTGGCCGCGTAGAAGGCGAGGGCGTCCTCGTCCTCGGCGACCAGGTCGAAGTAGCTCCCTTCGGGCGAGAAGGAGATCGAGAGCCCGAAGGCGTCGCCGACTTCGCGTCGGATCGGGGCGGAGCCGTCGAATGCGGCCAGGGCCGCGCGCAGGCGCTCGGCGACCTCGTCCTCGAGGGCGAGCCCCTCCAGCGGCGGGCGGTGGGCACCCTCTTCGCCTCGCCCGAGCCGCAGGCAGGCAGCGAGATGTTCCGCGGCGCGCTGGGTCTCCCCGCGGCAGTATTCGCTCACACAGAGGATGTGCTCCGCCCACGCGGCGTCCTGCGCGCGTCCGAGGGACTCGTAGATGGCCACGCTCTCGCCGGCGAGGCTGGTCACCTGCAGGTAGTCCCCGCGCCAGAGCGCCACGCGCGCCATGACCTCGAGGACGCGGGCGCGTTCGGTGCGCATGTCCGGGCCCGGGTCGTCGCCCGCCGCGGCGAGGGCATCTTGCAACCAGCGTCGGGCTTCGGCGGAGCTCCCCTGGCGGAGTGCGAGGTCTCCGAGGCGGCGGCGGGCCCACACGGTGGCGGGACCGTCGACGGCTTGGGGTCCGAGTTCGAGCAACTCCTCGAGCGCGCGGGCGGCGTCCTTGTAGCGACCCACCGTGGAGAGGACCTCGCTGAGCCGGGTGAGGGTGAGGGCCTCCTGACGGCGCCGCTCGTCGGGGTCTTCCACCACGGACTCCCAGCGGAGGAGCTCCAGGGCACGGTCGAGGAGTTCGATGGCCAGGGCGGGGTTTCCCGAGGCCTGGGCCGCCAGCCCGGCCGCCACGCCGTAGCGCAGGGCCGCCGCGAGTTCGCCGCCCTTGTCGGCGTGGCGGGTCAGGCGTTCGAGGACGATGCCGTCGCGGTCGGTGGCGGGGAAGCGTTCCTCCAGCGCGCGCAGGGCGCGGCGATGGGTGGCCTGCAGGGCGCGACGACTGACCGTCTTCAGGACCGAGCGTTGGACCTGCGAGTGCGCGAGGCGGTAGCGCGGTGCCTGCCCCTCTTCCTCGAGGCGGACCACGAGCTGGCGGCGCATGAGCGAGTCGAGCGCGTCGAGGGTCACCTCGGCGGGTCGCTTGGCGGTCTCTGCCACCAGGTCGAGGGAGGAGGGTGCGACCAGGACCGAGAGGGCGACCAGCACGGCCCGGGTGTCCTCGGGCATCCGCGCCAGGCGGCGTCCGAGGAGTTCGGCCAGGGAGCGGGGCGCCTCGAGGGCGGCGAGGCTCTCCTCGCCGGGCGACTCTCGCGGGCGGAGGAGGCCGTCCTCCACGAGGCTGCGGACGAGCTCCTCGACGAAGAAGGGGTTCCCCCCGGTGAGTTCATGGAAGGTCTCGCCAAGGCGAGGCGGGGGCGCCGGCAGGGCGAGCATGGAGGCGACCATGCGCCCGGTGTCCTCCACGCTCAGCGGTTCGAGGGGGAGCGAGCGGACCAGCCCGTGGCGTGCGAGCTGGCGGCGGATTTCGCTCAGGTCCTCCACGATCTCCCCCGCGATGTCCTCGGGGATGTCCTCGGTGAGCGCCAAGACCTCGCCCGACTCCCCCTCCGGCCGGTCGGTGAGGACGACGGACAGTCCCGGGGTCCGGCGCCGGTTCGCCAAGCCCCGCAGCAGGTTGCCGAGGAGGGCGACGGTGAGCTCGTTGGCGCGGCGGATGTCTTCGAGGACGACGACGAACTCGCGCTTCTCGGCGACTTCGAAGAAGAACTCCGCCACCCGATCGAGCACGCTGCGCAACTCCTCGGGGTTGGTGATCCGCTCCCTCGAGACGCCGCTTCCGACCACGTGGGGGAAGAGGGTGGCCAGCGCGCGCTCGGTGGCCGGCGCGACGGCGTGCGCTCCGAGGAGGGTCCGGGCCAGCCGGACCAGCCGCGCGAAGGGAGGGGCGCCCTGCTTGAGGCACACCGAGTCGAGCACCGCAATGCCGCCGAGCTGGGCCCGTACTTTGAGGGCGCGGACGAGTCGGGTCTTGCCTACGCCTTCGGCTCCCTCGATCCAGGTCACGGGCGGACCCTCGCGGCGGCCGGCGCGGGGGAGCGAGGCCGCGAGCTCGTCGAGGAGCCGATCGCGTCCGACGAAGGCGGGCGAAAGGGCGACGCGGCTGGGCCCGGGGCCGGCTTGGTGGGGCTTGCCGAGGCGGCGCGCGAGGTCGGCGAGGGCCTCGGGGGCGTCGGGATAGCGCGCGGCCGGGTCCTTGGCGAGGAGCCTGAGCACGAAGCCCCCCCAGGCCTCCGGGACCTCGGTGCGCACGCTGGTCGGCGGCTCGGGGGGGTGCTCGAGGTGCTTGCGAATGATGGACACGGCCGAGCCGCCGTCGAAGGGGAGCTTGCGGGTCAGGCACGCGTAGAGAGTGACGCCGAGGGAGTAGAGGTCGGCGCGGCGGTCCGCGGGGAGCGAGCGGGCCACTTCGGGAGCGACGTAGTGGACCGTCCCCTTGATCTTCTGTCCGCGTTCGGTCGTTGCCTCTCCGGTGAGGCCGAAGTCGACCAGCTTGACGCGATGTTCGGGGCGACGGCCCGGGCTCGTGGCGGGCTCGACTTCCACGGTGATGTTCTCCGGCTTGACGTCGTAGTGCACGAGCCCGCGGTCGTGGATGTAGGCCAAGACCTCGAGGATCTGGCGGACCACGTCGAACAGGCCTTCGAAGTCCATCTCCGCCGTGGCGGCGTAGAGGTCTGCGCCGGCTAGGTATTCGCAGGTGTAGTAGTCGCGCCGCACGCCGTGCTCGTCGCAGGCTTCGCCGAAGTCGAACACGCGAACGATGTTCGGATGGTCAAGGCGCGCGAGGGTGCGAAACTCCTGCAGGAAGTAGTCCCGTTCGCTGATGTCGGGCTTGAGCAGTTTGAGCGCGAGGGGGCGGTCGGCGAGCGGGTCGTGCACGAGGAAGACCTCGGCCATGCCCCCTTCGCCCAGCTTGCGCTGCACGCGGTAGCGATCGGCCAGCAGCGGCTTGGTCACCGAAGGCCCACGTTACCACCGGGGCTCCGGGCTTGGGCCGTCGCTCCTCCCGATGGTTCGGGACCCGCCGGAGTGGTAAGGTCGGTTCGTCCGCTGGGGGGGACGCGGCGGGCGCTGCAAGCTATAGTCCACAACGAGGGCCGGCGCGCGGCCGGAAGGGCGAGGGGACGTGCCCACCTACTACGTCGGAGAGGGTGACGAGCACCTAGTCGACCATCCCCCGCTGTTCGCCTGTCGAGAGCACAAGAAGATGCTCCGCCTCTCGGCCCGCTTCGTCACCGAACTCATCGCCGCGGGGCAGGACATCATGCCGGGGAACCCGCAGGAGATCGCGGGTTCCTTCCTGCCTCCGGCGGAGACCGCCTACCGCCTCCCCGAGTTCCTGCTCCCCCCCAAGCTCACCCTCTACAACCCGCGCGGGCTGCGTGGCGCCGAGGCGCTCCCCTACGCGATCGTCCTGGTGGACAAGCGCTTCTTCGGCATTCCGGCCCGCTACCTGTCTCCGGATCGCTTCGACGGCTGCGAGGAGTGCCGCAAGCGCCGCCGCCGTCCGCCCCGCGGGGCTCCCTCCCGCAGGGGCGAGAGCGGGCGCGCCCCGGCCGTACGCCGGGCAGGTCCTGCAGGGAGCGGGCGCCGCCCTCCGCCCGGCCCGGGTACCAGCGGCCGGCCGCCGCGGCGACCTCCGCCCCGCGGCCCTCGCGGCTGAGGCCTCGCGCGTGGGCGCTGCGCCAGCGCGCTGCGTCTGTCTGGTGGGGCCGCGCGGCGCCGGCAAGAGCGCGGTGGGGGGAGAGGTCGCGCGTCGGCTCGGCTGGCGCTTCGAGGACCTGGACCGGTGTGTGGAGCGCGCGGCGGGGGCGAGCGTTGCGCAGCTCTTCGCACGCGAGGGCGAAGAGGGGTTCCGGCTCCGCGAGGCGGCGCTCCTTGCGGAGCTGCTCGAAGGTGCGGACCGCCTGGTCCTGGCGACGGGGGGCGGCGCGGTGCTCCGGCCGGAGAACCGGCAGCGGCTCAGGGAGGTTTGGACCGTCTACCTCCGCGCCGCGCCGGAGGTGCTCGCCGAGCGGGTTGCTCGGGACCCGAGGAGCCGTGCGTCCCGGCCGCCGCTGGCGACCGGCGGTCCCCTCGAGGAGGCGCGGCGCGTCACGGCCGAGCGCGACGCGTACTACCGCGACGTGGCCGCCGCCGTCGTCGAAGCCGGGGCTCCGCTCGCCACGGTGGTGGAGACGACCCTGGACGTCGTCCGGAGGGCGACGGGCGAAGTCGAGCGCGGGCCTCCTGCGGCCTCGGCCTAGGGTCCGCCTCAAGGTGGACCATCGCCCATCGCACCGCTGATCGACACGTAGCGGAATTCAACCGCCAAGGGGAGGAGCAGGGTGCGGCCCCACTTGCTCCGAGCCCGAGGCCGAGACCTACACCGAGTTAGACAACCCCGGGATTCCCGGCGGCAAGAGTGTCTTGCGCGAGGGGGAACACCACCCCCCCAGGGATGCACCCATCACAGCACCATCGCGAGGCGGAACCTAGACCCGCGAGCGAGCCGCGGCGCCGGACCAGGACTCAGGAGGCGTCTTCGTCGGCGGCGGGTCGAGCGAGCAAGGGGCGCAGCCGCGCACGGTTGCGGGCGCGGTGCAGCTCCTGGGAGCGCATCATGTCGACGAACGCGCGGACCAGCTCCTCGTCCCACCAGCCGCGCTCCGCCTCTTCGGTGAGGATGCGGTAGCAAGTCGGCGCGGGGAAGGCCGGCTTGTAGGCTCGGGCGGTGGCCAGCGCGTCGAAGACGTCGGCGATGGACATGATTCGGGTGGTGATGGGGATCTCGTCGCCCGAGAGTCCGTCGGGGTATCCGGTGCCGTCGAGCCGCTCGTGGTGATTGCGAATGCAACCGAGGGTGCAGGAGCCGAGGCTCTGGAGGTGGCGGCAGATCTCCCAGCCGTGAACCGGGTGCCGCTTGATGATCTGAAACTCGTCGGGGGTCAGCGGGCCAGGCTTGTTGAGGATGGCGTCGGGGCAGCCGATCTTCCCCACGTCGTGGAGGATTCCGCCGAGATGCACCGCCTGCACCTCGTCCTCGCCCAAGCCGAGGTGCTCGGCCAAGGAGCGAGCGTAGATCGCCACGCGCTCGCCGTGTCCTTCGGTGTAGTGGTCCTTCTGTTCGATGGCCGTCGCCAGGGCGAAGACCACGTTCTGCGCGTCCTCGAGTTCGCGGGTCAGCCCGCGCATGCGCACCAAGGAGCGAACGCGGGCGGCCACTTCTCGTGGGTCGATGGGCTTGCCGAGGACGTCGTCGGCGCCGGCGTCGAGGGCCTCGATCTTCCGCTGGAGACGCTCGAGGTCGGCAAAGACGACGATGGGGATGAGCCGCGTCGCCTGGGCCGATTTCAGGCGGCGGCAGAATTCGTCGCTGCCCGAGGGCGGCGCGGAGAGGTCGCAGAGGACGCACTCGGGCGGGTCCGCTTCCACGCGTTCGAAGGCCTCGTCGGCGTCGTGGGCCAGGGAGACCTGGTATCCCTGGGCGGCGAGAAGGGCGCGGAGCCGTTCCCGCTGCTCGTCGTCGTCGTCCACGACCAGGATCCTGGGCCCCTGGCGCGCGGGGTCCGACATCCGCCCTCCTCCAGAGCCCGGGGGCTCAGCCGCAGCCCGGCGAAGAGGCTCCGGCGGGTCTCCCCGGTCGTCCACGTTCGGCGCGCGTGGAGCCGGAGCGGCGCGGTCGGATCCTCTCCCTGGGTCTGCCAGTGGAGACTAGCAGGCGCTGGGGGCGTTTCAAAGCGGGGGCGGGAGCGCAGGAGCGCCCCGGGGCTGGAGGGGGCGCGTAGAATGCGCCGCCAGAGGAGAGCGCAGGGGCGGCTCGATGCAGATCGGCTTGGCGTTCGTGACGGGTCCCTTGGCCGGCCGCGTCCTGTCCCTGGGCGGAAACGCCTTGGTGGGTCGGCACCCGCAGTGCGACGTGGTCCTGGAGGATGCCGCGGTCGACGCCCGCCACGCCCAGCTCTACCCCGCCGGCAACGGCTTCCAGCTCCTCGACCTGCGCAGCGTGGGCGGCTCCTTCGTCGACGGCCTCCGGGTGCCGCCGGGGCAGCCCGTGGTCCTGGCCCTCGGCTGCCTGTTGCGCTTCGGCGAGGGGGGGCCGCTCGCGATCCTCGACGCCACCGAGCGCTTCGGCGAGCAGGCCTTGACCCTGGTGCGGGAGGACGACGGCGAGGTCTTCCCGGTCCCGGGGCCGCTGGTGGTCGGGCGGAGCCGGAGTTGCGAGCTGCGCTTGCGAGCGGCAGGGGACGCCGTCGCCTCGTCTCGGCACCTGCACGTCTTGCCCGCCTTCGGCCGGCTCGTCGTCACCGACCTGGGCAGCGCCAACGGGACCTTCTTGCCGGGCAACGTGCGCGTCGTGCAGGTCGCGCTCCCGGTGGGCGCACGCGTGAACCTGGGGGGTGCCGGCGGGCCCTGGTTCCGCGTCGACGTCGCCACCGCGACCCTTCCGCCGCCCACGTCGTTGGGGCCTGCGGCGACCGAGCCGTCGGCGCTTCCCCCCTGCTTCAAGCTGCGGGTCGCCTCGGGGGAGGCCCGCGGTCGCATCGACGTGGCCTGCAAGACCGAGGTCTCCTTTGGCGCCTTCGCGGGCCTCAGCGAGTTCGAGATCACCACCTTTCCTCGCGAGCTGGAGGACGAGGGCGATGCCGCGGCGCGCGGCGAGTCCATCGACCCCCAGCACGGGCAGTTCGTGCTCACCGCCGATGGCGTGGACCTCGTCGATGGGGGGAGCCAGCGGACCAAGCTCGACGGGCGCCTGCTCGAGCCCGGAGAGCGTCGTCCCCTCGGCGAGTGCTTCGAACTGTGGCTCGGCGACGACGTGGTCTTCCTGCGGGGGCGGGTCTTTCGGCATCCGCGCCTGGCGCCGACCGCGCCGGTCGTCGGGCAGGAGGGCCAGCACCCCGTGGAGTGCCTCGTGCTCGAGCGCGGCGGCGACGGGGACGTCGAGAGCCGTCTCTACCTGCTGCTGGTTCGCCAGGCGAGCATCGGGTCTGCGGACGACGCGGCGCTGCGCTTGCCGATGCCCGGCGTCGCGCCGCTGCACGCCGCGCTCAGCCTGCGCGGTGGCAGGCTCTGGATCGCTTCGGTGAGCGAGGCCCCCCTCGCCGTGGACGGCGCCCCGGTGGCTCGGGGCGAGGCGGTGCCCCTCCGGGTCGGGAGCACGGTCTACCTGGGCGCGGTGCGCGTCGAGGTCAGCGAGTAGCCGCGTCGTCCGGGGAGGCCGGCCCCGCGGCCGGTACGCGTCGCAAGAGCGGCGCGGCGCGAAGGCTCTGCTCGGCCCGGAGCAGGACGGGGAGGTCTTCCGGGGTGGAGGGG
>RFHU01000201.1 GCA_003695705.1 Planctomycetota bacterium | reverse complement strand
CTTGCGCGCCCCCGACCCTGCGCCCGTCGAGCGATGCGGAGGCGCGAAGCCGCCCGCAGCGTTTCGCCGGGCTCCGGGTCCGCGCAGGTCCGCCCCCCGGGGCCCCGTCCGCGGCGCTGGCGTCCCGAGGCCCGAGCCCGTAGGGTCGTTCCGACCGTGACCCTCGCTCTCCTCCCTTCCCACCGTCCTTCGCTCGGTCGGCCCGGCGGGCCGATCGGCGGTCGTGCCCCGAGTCCCTAGGCAGCGCGTGGCCGCCACCGCACGGGGTCCCCTCCGGCGCCTCCTACGCAAGGCCCGCGCGCATCGGCGCACCGTCTGGCTCGCGTCCGCCTGCTCGGTGCTCAACAAACTCTTCGACCTCGCCCCGCCGGCGCTCATCGGCGCGGCGGTGGACGTCGTCGTCTCGCGGGAGGCTTCCCTTCTCGCCCGGCTCGGCTTCGCCACTCCGCAAAGCCAGCTCTGGGCCCTGGCCGTGGCCACGGTCGCGGTGTGGGGGCTCGAATCCCTCTTCGAATACTTCTACGCCGTTCTCTGGCGAACCCTCGCCCAGACCCTCCAGCACGAACTGCGCGTCGAGGCCTATGCGCACATTCAAGACCTCGACATGGCCTGGTTCGCGGACCAATCACGAGGCGGCCTCATGGCCGTTCTCAACGACGACGTCAACCAGCTCGAGCGCTTCCTCGACGGGGGTGCGAACAGCCTCTTGCAGGTCCTGACCACCGTCGTCGTCGTCAGCGCCGCTTTTGTCGCCGCCTCCCCCGCGGTGGCGGCCTTGGCCATTCTTCCCCTCCCCTTCGTGGTCTGGGGCTCCTTCCGCTTCCAGGCCCGCATCGCACCTCGCTACGCCGAAGTCCGCCGCCGCGTGGGCCTGCTCAACGCCGTCCTCGCCAACGACCTGGAGGGGATCGCGGTCATCAAGAGCTTCACCGCCGAGGAGCGCGAAGTCGCGCGGGTGGAGCGCGCGTCGGCCGACTACCAGGAGGCCAACCGCCACGCGATCCGACTCAGCTCGGCTTTCTCCCCCCTGATCCGCATGGTCATCGTGATCGGCTTCACGGCGACCCTGGTCTACGGCGGAGACCTCGCCCTCCGCGGCGAGTTGAACGTGGGCACCTACAGCGTGCTCGTCTTCCTCACCCAGCGCTTGCTCTGGCCCCTCACCCGCCTCGGACAGACCTTCGACCTCTACCAGCGGGCCATGGCTTCCACCACGCGCATTCTCGATCTCCTCGACACCCCGGTGACCATCGCCGACGGCGGCGAGGCCCTCGACCGCGCCGCCGTGCGCGGCGAGATCGCCTTCGAGGACGTGCACTTCGCCTATCCGGGGCGGGAACCCCTCTTCCGCGGGCTCTCCCTGCGCGTGCCCGCCGGCGCGCGCGTCGGCATCGTCGGCGCCACCGGAGCGGGGAAGAGTTCGCTGGTGCGGCTCCTCTTGCGCTTCCACGAGCCGCAAGGCGGCCGGATCCTCCTCGACGGAAAGCCCATCGACTCCCTGCGCCTCGCCGACTTGCGGGGCGCCGTGGCGCTGGTCAGCCAGACCGTGTTCGTGTTTCCCGGCAGCGTGCGCGAGAACATTGCCTACGGACGCCCCGAGGCCAGCGACGACGAGATCGAAGCCGCCGCGCGCCTCGCCGAGGCCCACGACTTCATCGCCGCCTTGCCGCAGGGCTACGACACACAGGTCGGCGAGCAGGGGCAGAAGCTCTCCGGCGGCCAGCGGCAGCGCCTCTCCCTGGCCCGGGCCGTGCTCAAGGACGCTCCCGTCCTGGTCCTCGACGAAGCGACCTCGGCCGTCGACAACGAAACCGAGGCCGCCATCCAGCGCTCCATGCAACGCATCGCTGCCGGGCGGACGACCCTCGTCATCGCGCATCGCCTTTCCACCCTCCGCGGATCGGACCTCATCTTCGTCCTCGACCGCGGCGAAGTGGTCGAGCAGGGGACCCACGAAGAACTCCTCGCCCGCGACGGCATCTACCGTCGCCTGTGGGCGGTGCAGACCGGCGAAGTTCTCGCCGCGCCGGCCGGCTGAGCCGTGGCGGCCGTTCGCCTGGAAGCGGTGCGCGTGCGCGCGGCCGACCTCCTGCGGGGCCGTGCCGACGCGGAGGACGCCGCGGGCGCCGAGGCGCTCGTCCTCGACGGGGTGAGCCTCGCCTGCGAGGAGGGCGGCGTTCTCGCCGTCCTCGGCGAAAGCGGCGGCGGCAAGTCGACGCTCCTGCGCCTTTGCAATCGCCTCGTGGAACCCAGCGCAGGCAGGGCCCTCGTGGAGGAGCGCCCCGTGGAGGAGTGGCCCCTGCCCGCCCTCCGCCGGCACGCGGTCCTCGTGGGGCAGCGCGCCGTGTCCTTCGGAGGAAGCGTGGGCGACGAACTGAGCCTCCCCGCCCGCTGGGCGGGGCGGACCCCGTCGGAGGAGTCCCTGCGCGAAGTCCTCGGGGTGGTCGGCCTCGGTCGGCTCTCGCTGGAGCGCGACGCCGCGCGCCTCAGCGGCGGCGAACGCACCCGCCTCGGCCTCGCGCGCGCGCTCCTCCTCGAACCGCGGGTCCTGCTCCTCGACGAGCCCACGGGCTCCCTCGACGTGCGCACCGCGCGCGAGCTGCTGGGAAGGCTGGGGGAATGGGCCCGCTCGCGCGGCGTCGCTCGGCTCGTGGTCACCCACCGGCCGGCGGACCTCGCCGCCCTCGGCGGGCGCGCGGTCTTCCTCTTGGGAGGTCGCTTGCACGGCCCCTTCCCTGCGGACGCCGTCCTAGATGGCGGGCCCGCCGACCCCGCGGTGCGGGCCTTCCTCGGCACCCTGGGCCGCGCCGAGGAGGACGCAGGAAGTGCGAACGGCGCGGAGCCGGGAGCGGAGTCGGGCGCGGGCCGCGGCGCGCGGTCCGGTCGGAGGGAGGGGGAGGCGTGATCCTCCGCTTGGCCGCGGCACCCCTCCTCGATCCCGGCTGGAGCGGGCTCGCCCTCGCCGGCCTGTTGATGCTCGTCGTCGTGGTCCTGGCCACGGCGCTGGGGATTCGCATGCTGCGCTTGGGGCTCGTGGCCACCGTCCGCACCACCGTCCAACTCCTGGCGGTGGGCTTCGTCCTCCAGTGGGTCTTCGCGCGCTCGAGCTGGGCCTGGATCGCGGCCGTGCTGGCGCTGATGACCTGCGTCGCCGGCTGGACCGGGCGGGGGCGCGTGGAGCGACCGCTTCGCGGCCTGGGACCCGCCCTGACCCTGGTGCTCGCCGGGGTCTTGGCCGTGACCCTCCTCTACGTGAGCCAGCTCGTGGTCGGGGCGCGGGGCCCCGACCCGCGCTACCTGATCCCGCTGGGTGGCATGATCCTCGGCAACGCCATGACCGCCGCGTCCCTGGCGGCAGCCCGCTTCCACGACGAACTGCGCTCCGGACGCGACCTCGTGGAGGCCGCCCTCGGCCTCGGGGCGACCCCCTGGCAAGCCACCGCCCAGGCCCGCGCCCGCGCCTTTCGCGCCGCCTTGACGCCCACCGTCAACGCCATGCTCATCGTGGGCATCGTCAAGCTGCCGGGCGTCATGACCGGTCAGATGCTCGGCGGCGCGGACCCCCTGCAGGCGGCGAAGTACCAGATCGTCGTCATGTTCATGCTCGCCTTCTCCGACGGCGTCAGCGCCCTGCTCGTGCTGAAGGTCCTCCAGCGCCTCGCCTTCACCCGCGCCTGGCAGCCGCGGCTCTGAAGAACGCTCCGCCCCGCCGCCGGGCGGCTCCCGCCGCGGTCGCCGTCGCACGCGCGGGGCAGGGGACGACCGGCTCGGGAGCGCGACCCGGAGTCCCTTCAGCGAGCCCGCGAATCGACGGCGGCCGGCAAGGAGGAAGGGGGAGAGGCGGGAGAGGGACTCGGCGCGAGGAAGCGGTGGCCGCCCGCCGCCAGGGCCACCACGGCGACCAGGGCGAGGAGAATGCGGTTTTGCCGCTTCTGCTGGGCCACGAGCTCGTCGAGGCCGTAGGGCTCGTCGTGCGGGCGGTGGCCTCCCCCGCCTGCGCCGGTGGGTCGCGGTGGCGGATCCACGCGACGGGCGCCTACTTCTTGTCCATCGAGGCGAGCACCGTGGTGGACGTCATCATGGAGTTGGTCACCACCGTCTTGTAGGCGACCGGAAGCGACTCGTCGATCCACATCTCCACGGTGGACTCTTGCCCGCCTTGCTTCTGCGTCCACTTGCGGTAGGTGCAGGAGAAGGTGCCGGCCGGGACCTCGACCTCGGTCTTCTTCTCCTCGAGGTAGGTGGGCTGCTCGCCCTCGCCCTCTGCGTGGAGGGGCACCTTCTGCTCGGAGGTCGTGGGCGGCGCGCCCTGGACGATGGTTTCGTAGAGGACCGTTGCCACCTCGTCGTCCTTGGCCTTCAAGGTCTGCCGCATGCGGGAGGTGGTCCGCGTCTTGTTTCCGGCAACGGTCATTTCCGTCGTCGTCTCGAACTCGAAGACGGTGCCCACACCGAGCGCGGCCCAGGGGCTCACGTGCTCCTTCGAGGAGGATTCGGCCGGCGGAGTTTCCTCCGCGGGCTCCGTGGCGGCGGAGGACTCCGGAGCGCCGTCGTGCGCGGCCGCGTCGGCCGCGGCGGAGCCCGCCGGCGGGCTGGCGGGCTCGTCGGAGCCGCCGAGGTAGAGGAGGAGGGAGGTGACGCAGCCGGCGAGGAGAAGGAAGGCCAACACCGCCGCGGCGATGATGAGCCCCTTGGGCGGGCCCTTCTTGGGCGGCGCGACGGGGGGCGAGGCTTCGGGGGGGAGGAAGGTGACGCTGACTTGGGGGCCCCCCTCCCCGAAGCGGAGCACGGCGCCGGTCGCAATGGGCACCGGGGCGGTGATGCGCTGCTCGCCCACGAAGGTCCCGTTGCTGCTCCCTAGGTCGGTGAGGAGGACCTGGCCGTTGTCCTGCAAGAGGAGCTGGGCGTGGTTCGCCGAGACCCGGTCGTCGGCGTGCGGGTCGAAGCGGAGCGTGTTCGCCGGGTCGCGGCCGACCGTGACCACCGGCCCGGCGAGGATCTCCTCTTGCCCGGCCTTGGAGCCGGAGAGATGGCGGATCAAGAAGCGCATGGTGCTCCTCCCGGGGGCGCGAGCCTAGCATCCCCTGCGGGGCCTTTCACGGCGAGCGGCGTCCGAGCACGACGCGCTCGATGCCGGCGAGATCGCGCAGCGTGCGGACTTTGGCGAAGCCCGCAGACGCGAAGAAGGCGGCCACGCGCTCGGCCGAGCCCTGGCCCGTTTCCACCGCGAGCAAGCCGCCCGGCGCGAGCGCCTCGTGGGCTTGCTCGACCAGGCGCTGGGTGAGGGGAAGCCCAGGGCGGTCGAAGAGGGCTTCGCGCGGCTCGTGGGCGCGGACCTCCGGGGAGAGGAGTTCGACTTCGTCCTCGCCGACGTAGGGTGGGTTGCTGAGCACCAGGTCCAGGGTGCCCGCGGCAACGAAGGAGAGCAGGTCTCCGTGCACGAGGCGGACGCGCTCGGCCACGCCGAGCGCGGCGGCGTTCTCGCGCGCCACGGCCAGGGCCGCGGCCGAGCGGTCGCAGGCGAGCACCTGCGCCTCCGGGCGGAGCCGGGCGAGGGCGATGCCGATGCAGCCGCTGCCCGCGCCCACGTCGGCCACCCGCACCGGGGACGGAGCCGCCGCGGCCCCCGCCTTTCCTCCGGCGGCGTCGATCTCCGTGGGCGAGGGAGCGTCTGCGCGCGCGGCGGCCTCGGGTCGCGGGCGCGCCCCGCTCTCCGAGCCCTCGCCGGATTCCCCCTCCGGATGGGCCTCGTCCGCGGAGTGCGGGAGTTCTCCGTCGAAGCGTTCGCGACGTAGGCTGCGGCGGTCGAGTTCCTCGAGCGCTGCCTCGACGAGGTGCTCGCTCTCCGGGCGCGGGACGAGGACCGCGGGGCCGACGCGGAACTCGAAGCCGAAGAATTCGCGCCGCCCGAGGATGTAGGCCAGGGGCTCGCGGGCCTGGCCGCGGCGGCGGGCCAGCGCGCGGAAGCGATCCCGCTCTTCGGGCGCGAGGGGGCGGTCGTGGTCCATGAACAGGTCGATGCGGCGGCAGCCGAGGGCTTCGGCGAGGAGGAGCTGGGCCTCGAGGTCGGCGGACTCGATCCCCTGCTCGGCGAGCCAGGCGGCCGAGACGCGGAGCAACTCGCGGACGGTCGTGGGCTTGCGGCGGGCTCCGTTCACTGCGCGAGCCTACCCCGCCCGACCGACCGATCCCGGGGACGCGGCGGCGCGCCTCCTGCGAGCCCCCAAGGGGCTGCGCGGGGAGGAACTCGGGCCCGGCGCAGGCCGTGCGGTGCTCCGAGGGGCTCGCCGCGCGAGGCAGCGGGCGCCGCGACAGCGTCTTTTCGGTGGGGTGCGCGCGGCGAGGAGACGGGGACCCTGCGGGGTGTGCGCTCGCCGAGAACCACCGCCCTCACAGGTTCTTGAGCGCCTCTTCCTTGTCGTGCTCGATGAGCGCCTCGATGAGCCCGTCGATGTTTCCGTCGAGGATCTGAGGAAGCCCATGGCAGGTGTAGCCGATGCGGTGGTCGGTGCAGCGGTCTTGGGGGAAGTTGTAGGTGCGAATCCGCTCGTTCCGGTTTCCGCGCCCGCGCAGGGACTGGCGCTGCGCGCCGCGCTCCGCCTCGGCCTTTTGCTTGTAGTGGTCGGCTACGCGCGCGCGCAGGACCTTCCAGGCGCGGTCGCGGTTCTTGTGCTGCGACTTCTCGTCCTGGCAGGAGACGACGATGCCCGTGGGGAGGTGGGTCAGACGGATCGCCGACTCGGTCTTGTTGACGTGCTGACCGCCGGGGCCGGAGGCCGCGAAGCGGTCCTCGCGCACGTCGTTCTTGTCGATTTCCACATCGACTTCTTCCACCTGGGGAAGGACGACGACGGTCACCATGGAGGTGTGGATGCGGCCCTGGGCCTCGGTGGCCGGGACCCGCTGCACGCGGTGTCCGCCCGACTCGAAGCGTAGGTGTTTGTAGACGTCGTTGCCGCTGACCGAGAAGGTGACGTGCTTGAAGCCGCCTACGCGGCCCTCGCCGTGGTCGAGGACTTCCACTTTCCACTTCTTCCGCTCGGCGTAGCGGGTGTACATGCGGAACAGGTCGCCGGCGAAGAGGGCGGACTCGTCTCCGCCCACGCCCGCGTTGATCTCGACGATGACGTCGCAGGCCGACTCCTCGTCGGCGGTGACGAAGAGTTCGCGGAGCTCGGTGGCGGCCTGGGCGACGGCTCGTTCGAGCTCGGGCAGCTCGGCGGCCGCCAGCGCACGGAGTTCGGGGTCCTCCTCTTGGAGCATCTCCCGGGTGGAGAGGAGGTCGGCCTCGGCCTTCTTGAGGGCCCGGTAGCCCTCGATGATGGGCTTCAGCCGGCCGTGCTCCTTGAGCTTTCCTCGCGCCGCGTCGGGGTTGCTGAAGAGTTCGGGATCCTGGATCTCCCGGTCGAGTTCGGCGAAGCGCTGCTCGAACTCGACCAGCTTGTCGAGGAGGGCCTGGGGAAGAATGTCCGTGGTAGAGGTCATGGGGGGCCCTCGAGGACGCTGCGTGCCGGGACGGACGAGGCCCGCGGCGGCTCCGCAGGCCTCGCGCTTCCAAGGAATGCTCCCCCACCTCCTGCGCGCTTCCGCAGCGCTCCGGGCGAGCCACGCACCGAAAGCCCCCACGCGACGGCGGAGCGCGGGCTCCTCCTGCGCGAACTCCTCAGGCGGCTTCGAAGCGAGCGGCGGCTAAAAGGAGTCGTCCTGGTCGGCGGGGGCGGTCGCCGCGGGCTTGGGGTGCTTCTTCTTCTTGGTCGCTTCCTTGACCTTGTCGCCCTTCCAGCCGTACTTCTCCTGGAATCGCTGGATGCGGCCGGCGGTGTCGACGAACTTCTGGCGACCGGTGTAGAAGGGGTGGCACTGTCCGCAGATCTCCACCTTCAGGGTGGGGACCGTGGCCCGCGTGTCGAAGCTGTTGCCGCAGCTACAGGTGACGTGGCAGTTGACGTAGTCGGGCTGAATGGCGTGGTTCACGGCGCAGATCCTCGGGAAGAAGGCGGGCGCGCGCGGCCCCTGCGAGGGCGGGGGCTGGGCGCCAACGGTCCCGTATCTTAGGGAGACCGCCCCGGCGCGCAAGCACGGGACGCGAATTGCGCTCCACGAACGATGCCGCGGCGGCCGCGCCGCCGAAATCAATGCAGTTAGGCGCCGGGCGCGGCCGGGCAGGGAGCCCTCCGGCGGGGGTGGGCCGGGTCCCTGCGGTCGCCCTCCCTCCAGGGCGCGCTCCCCCCGCGGAGGGCGAAGGCCCCTCCCGGCCTCCTTGGGCGGCGGCGACTCCCCGCGCGGATTGCTAGGAGGCTTCTCGCCGCTTGCGGCGGCGGGTCTTCGCGGCCGCGCGCTTCTTGGGGGCGGGGCTTGGTTCCGGCGGGGGGCTCGGGGGTTCCTTGCGCGCCGCGCCGTCCGCCGGGCAGTGCGCCGCGATGAACTCCTCGCTGAGCACGAAGGTGCCGGGCTCGTCCTGACCGGGGAGGTCGAAGAGGACGTCGAGCATGACGTCCTCCATGATGGAGCGGATGCCCCGCGCCCCGGTGCCGCGTTCGAGGGCTCTGCGCGCGAGCAGGCGCAGGCTTGCCTCGGGGACCTCGAGGTTGGCGCCCTCGAGTTCGAAGAACTTCTTGTACTGGCGCACGATCGCGTTCTTCGGTTCGAGGCAGATCCGAACCAGCTGTTCCTCGTCGAGCGGACGCAGGGCGGTGATGACCGGCAGGCGGCCGATGAATTCCGGGATCATGCCGAACTTCAGCAGGTCGTCGGTGGTGACCTGTTCGAGCAGGTCGCCGAGCTCCTGCTCCCGGCTGGGCTCCTCGGTGCCCGCGGCGTTTTCCTTGGTGAAGCCGATCATCCGCTTGCCGATGCGGTTGCCGATGACCTCTTCGAGGCCGACGAAGCTCCCTCCGCAAATGAACAGGATCTTGCTCGTGTCCATCTGGATGTATTGCTGCTCGGGGTGCTTGCGTCCGCCCTGCGGGGGGATGTTCGAGACGGTCCCCTCGAGCATCTTGAGCAGGGCTTGCTGGACTCCCTCTCCGCTCACGTCGCGGGTGATGGACGGGTTGTTCGAGGTCTTCTGGATCTTGTCGATCTCGTCGATGAACACGATCCCTCGCTCGGCCCGGGCGAGGTCGTAGTCGGCGTTCTGCAGGAGGCGCAGGAGCAGGTTCTCCACGTCCTCGCCCACGTAGCCGGCCTCGGTAAGGGTCGTGGCGTCGCCGATGGCGAAGGGGACGTCGAGGAAGCGAGCGAGGGTCTTGGCGAGGAGCGTCTTGCCGGAGCCCGTGGGGCCGATCAGGAGGACGTTCGACTTCTCGAGTTCGACGTCGTCGTCCGGCGGCGAGAGGACGCGCTTGTAGTGGTTGTAGACGGCCACGGAGAGGACCTTCTTGGCCCGCTCCTGGCCGATCACGTAGAGGTCGAGGAAGTCCTTGATCTCGCGGGGGGTGGGGACCTCGTCGAGGGACAATCCCCCCACCGCGCTCCGTGCGCCGCGCCGCTCCTGGTGGATCAGGTTGTGGCAGAGCTCGATGCACTCATCGCAAATGAAATTGTTCGAGGGGCCTTGGATCAGTTGGCCAACGAGCTTGCGGCTCTTCTTGCAGAAGCCGCAGCGCGACTCGCGAGAACTCATCCGGCCCCCTCAGGCGCTCTTGTCGTAGACGGCGGAGACGACCTCGTCGACCAGCCCGTATTCCTTGGCCTGCGCCGCATCCATGTAGTAGTCGCGGTCGGCGTCCTTTGCAATCTGCTCGACGCTTTGGCCGGTGTGTTTGGCGAGGAGTTCGTGCAGGGTGTGCTTCATCCGCTTGATCTCCTCGGCCTGGATGACGATGTCCGCCACGGTGCCTTCGGCGCCGCCCCAGGGCTGGTGGATCATCACCCGAGAGTGCGGGAGCGCGTAGCGCTTGCCGGGGGTGCCCGCCGCCAGGAGTACCGCCGCCATGCTGGCCGCCTGGCCGATGCAGTAGGTGGCGATGTCGCACTTGATGAACTGCATCGTGTCGTAGATGGCCAACCCGGCGGTGATGGAGCCGCCCGGGCTGTTGATGTAGAGGTTGATGTCCTGCGTGCGGTTCTCGAACTGCAAGAAGAGGAGCTGTGCCATCACCAAGTTCGCGACCTGATCGGTGATGGGGTCGCCAACAAAGATGATCCGCTCCTTCAGCAAGCGGCTGTAGATGTCGTAGCTGCGCTCGCCGCGGCCCGTCTTCTCGACGACGATCGGGATCAAGGTCACGTCGGGACACCTCCCCTGGCGCGCCGAGCACGGCGCGCCGCCATTTGACCACTCGCCCCCCACGCTTCCAAGGGGTTTCGTGCCCCTGCGCGGCGAGGACGGCACGAGCAGCCGACGGCGCACGGTGCGCCCGGGGGGTCGCTGCTTCGTGCGCTACTCGAAGGAAGCCGCGCGGAGCCGCCCTCTCGCGCTCAGAGGTCCTCGGACTCGACGACTTGGGCGTTTTCGCGCAGGAAGGCCCGCGCGCGTTCGTCGAGCAGGTCGTGGCGCACCTGGTCGAGGACGCCCCGCCGTTCGAGTTCCTCGCGCAGGCTCTCGGGGTCTTGCCCGCGCGCTTGCGCGAGGCGGACGATGCGCGACTGCACGTCGGCGTCGCTCACCGAGAGTTCCTCGCGGCGGACGATTTCCTCGAGGAGGAAGAAGTCCCGCAGCATGCGCTCGACTTCGGCTCGGATCTCGTCGCGCTCGCCGGCGACGACCTCCTCGGCTTCCTGCTCGCTCTTGCCCTCGCGAATGCGGAGTTCGAACGCACGCCGGCGCTCGGACTGCTCGATTTCCTTCTCGAGGATGTCCGCGGGCAGGTCGAAGTCGCCCACCGCTTCGCGCAGCTTGGCGAGGACCAGCTCTTCGATCTGCCGGTTGCGGATGAGTTCCTTCTGCTGGAGCAAGTCCTCGCGCAGCTCGCTGCGCAAGTGTTGGAGCGAGTTGAAGCCGGCCTCCTTTGCCCACTCCTCGGTGAGCTCGGGCAGGGCGAGGCGCTCGATGCGCATCACGCGAATGCGGAGCACAGCCGGTTCGCCGCGGCCCTCGACGACCTCGTAGTCGGGAGGGAGTTCGGTCTCGCACTCGCCCCACTCGCCGACCTTGAGCCCGGCGAGGCTGTCGGCGAGGTCGGTCACGGAGTAGCTGCCGAGGTAGTCCAGCGGGAGCTGAACCTTGAGGCCGAACTCTTCCTTGAGGGGCGCGAGCTCGCCCTCCTCCTCCTCCTCGTCTTCCTCACTGCCCTCTTCTTGGCGCTGGGCGAAGCGCTCGTACTCGTCGCTCAGCCACACCTGAACGTCGACGGTCAGGCGGTCTTCGCCTTCGACCACCGCCTCGGGGTCGGTGACCTCGACCATCTCGCCCTTGGTGCGACGGAGCTGGTCGATGGCCCTTTCGAGCTCGGACTCCTCGACCTCGAGGGTTCCGACCTTGACTTCGATTCCCTTGTACTCGGGCATCTCGAACTCGGGCTTGGTGTGGAGCGTCACCTCGAACTTGAGGCCGCTCTCGGGAGAGAAGTCCACGTTCTCGATGGTCCCCTCGCCGAGGACACGCTCGAGGCCGAGTTCGCGCTCGAGTGCCTGCATGTAGGTCTGGCGGAGTAGGTGGTCCCGGGCGTCTTCGCGGACGGCCTGGCCGTAGATCTTCTTGATGTAGGAGAGGGGCGCCTTGCCGCGCCGGAAGCCCTTGAGATGGGCGTTGCGGCGCACGTGCTGGAGGCGGTTGTCGATCTCCTTCTGGACCTCGCCCTTGGGGACCTCGACCTTGAGGAGCTTCTTGCAAGGTCCGAGCTCCTCGACGACCGCGGTGAGTTGGGGAGCGCCGGGATCGTGTTCGTGGTCGTGGTGGTGGTCGCAGTTCGCGTGGTCGTGGTCGTGGGCCATGGCGGGCTCCCGGTGGGTCAAGGGGCTGTGGGGACGCGGGTCGGCCGGCCCTGCTTCCTGCGCCTGGGTGGCGACCCGGGGGATACGAAAACGGCCGGCGCGGTGGCCGGCCGTCCGCAGAAGCGGGCGATGAGATTTGAACTCACGACCCCAACCTTGGCAAGGTTGTGCTCTACCACTGAGCTACGCCCGCGAGGACCGGAAGTATACCAGCCTTCGGGGCGCCGTCCACCAAGAGGAACGCTCCCCGCTTCGAGGACCGATCTTCTGTTCGCAAAAGGGCTTGAGGCGATTACCAGCGGATGCGCAGGGCCGGGGTCTCTTCGTCGCCGCGGATTCGCACGGTGACGTCTCCGTAGAAGTCGATTCCTCCGGGGACGAGCACCATGCGGCCTTGGTAGCGGACGGTCTTCGCCCCCGGCGCCTCGGCCACGCGCCCCGCGAAGCGGGCGGCGGCGCTGCTCTCGAGGACGAGGTCGCAGTCTTCGAGGGAAGTCACCCGCAGGCCTCCGTCGGGCCCAGGCTCGACCACGGCGGCGAAGCGGGCGCTCGATCCGGGCCGGTCGAGGCGCACGTCCACGGCGCCTCCGCGGCTGAGGACGCGGGAGCCGGGGGAGAGGTCGATGCGGACCGGCACTCGGAACGGCTTCACCCGCAGGCGCGCGGCGCCGTCTGCGGCGGGACCTAGGTCGAAGCGCGCCTCGGCGAGCGCGGCCTGGGCGCGGCCGAGGATCGTGGCCTCGAGGTCGCGGGTCGCGAGCTGGGCGCTCGAGACCACGAGGTCCCCGCGGGCGGTGCCGCGGGCGCGGAGGCCGTCGCGACCGAGGGAGGCGTCCTCGAGGTCGATGCTCAGGCGGCTGCCCGGGGCGAGTTCGAAGTCCGCGCGACGCCTCCCGGTCTCCGCCGGGCGGGGTCGGGGTCGGGGCCGCGGGCGCACGGACGCCTCGCCGGGGATGGTCAGTTCCTCGCCCACGCGGATCAGGGAATCGGAGGGGCCCATACCGTTTGCGGCGCGCAGGTCCGCGAGGGGCACACCGTAGCGGCGAGCGATGCGCGAGAGGGTGTCGCCGCGCGCGACCCGGTGTCGCCGCGGAGCCGGGGGCTGGGTTCGGACGAGCGGCCGTTCGGGAGGGAGCCCCGCGCCGTCGCTCGACGCGCTCAGGCGGGCGGGAGCGTCGAGCTTCGCGTCGATGGTCCCGCGGGCCGAGCGCACGCCGGAAGCGAGGTCGGCGTCGAGTTCGAGGGCGAAGCGCGCCGTCCCCGCGGGGGCGTCGACGGTCCACCCCGACCGGCCGCCGCGGACCCCTTCGAGGCGCGCCTCTCCGCTCAGGCGGCCGCGGGCGGAGAGGGCGGCAGGTTCGGAGCGGTCGCGGAAGCGCTCGGCGTAGCGGACGTCGGGGAGGTCGACCTCGAGGCGGCTGCCGGGCGCCACGGTCGCGCGCACGCGCCCGCCGTCCTGGCCGAGGAGGACGTTGGCCATTCCTCGCGCGTCGCGCTCGAGCGTGCCGCGCCAAGCGCCTGCGAGGCGGACGCCCTCGCGGGAGAACTCGTCGAGGCTCCCTTGCGAGGAGATGGCGGCGTCGGCGAAGCGGAGGTCCTCGAGTTCGAGCGCGCCGAGGCGGATGCCGTTGAGCGCGAGGGGCCCCGTCAGGTCGAGGGTGTAGGTGCCGTCCTCGAGCGCCATGCGGCTGTCGCCCGGTCGGAAGCTCCCGCGCAGGCGGCCGTCTCCGGCGAAGGTCACGCTGCCCGCGACGACGCGCGCCCCCGAAGGGACCGACAGCACGACGTCGCGACCGCGGACGCGGTAGTGGAGGTCGCCCTCGACGTCGAGGACGAGCCGCTCGGGTCCCCCGTGGGGGACCGAGATGGCGTAGCGCCCGTTCAGGGAGGCGCCGCCCTCGGTCAAGTCGGCCTTCAAGACGCCGTCGCGGCGTTCGTAGCGCGTGCCGCCCACGTCGAGGACCAAGCGCACGGTGTTGCCATCTCCGACCGTGCGGAAGGTGCCGTCCGGGCGGAGGACCCCCGCGCCGCGGATGTCGAAGTCCGCGACGCCGGTGACGTCGCCGGTGCTGATGGGGAAGGCGTGCCGGCGGGTGCGCCCGCGGAAGCGCCAGGTGAAGGTCCCTTCGTGCCGGGTGGTGTCCGTCGGGTCCTTCTCGCGTCCGCGGGCGATGACCGTGTCGATCACCTCGTTGAGCGACGGGGGCCAGTGGGTGAGCTCGAAGGGGCCGAAGGTCTCCGCCGGAATGGTGGTGTCGACGAAGAGCCCGTGGAGCCAGGGAATGTCGAACTCGATGTCGCCCTTGGCGTTGCGTGCGATCTTGTAGACGGTCGTGTCGATGCCCGGCTTCTCGACCCGGATCTCGCCCCTGCGGTTGATCTTGAGCTTGTAGACCTCGAGCTTGCCGATGCGGAAGCTCTTGCTCCCCCCGGCCGGACGAATTTCGCCGCCGACCACCACCGGCTCGCCGCGGCGGGCGTCGTAGGCCCAGTGCAGCTCGAACACCATTCGGTTCGTGCCGAAATCCCGCCGCGAGTCCCCCGCCGTGTCCCAGGCGATGGTCGTGGTGGCGCTTTCTACGGCCCGCAGGAGGTCCTGCAGGCGCTCGGCGGTGAGCCCTTCGGAGCGCGGCGCGAGGCCAGTGGGCGCGTCCACCGAGGGTTGCGCTCGGGCCACGCCCAGGAGGGCGAGGAGGAGGGGGAGGGCGTGGAGCGAACGCGTCACGCCCGGGCACCTAGCACTCGCTGCGCCCAAGACGAGCGGTGCGTAAGTCGTTTCCTGGCAGACGACGGGCGGCGGGATCGTCTCATCCTCCGGGCGGCGTTCGGACCGTAACCGGGCATCGTTTCACGCCTTGGGGCGGCGCCAGGAACCGATGTCGGCGGGGGGACGGTTCGGGTCCTCCTTCCCGCACGCGAGGGCGCGGAGAGGCTCGCCCCGGGGACCGGCGAGGCGGGGTTGCCCCCTCGGCCGCGCCCCTGGAGCGAGGGGGGACCGTCGGCCGGGGCCCCCGCTCAGCCTTGCGAACGTCGCCTGCGTCGCCGGCGGGGCTCCTCGAGGGCGGCGGCCCGCTCGCGGGCCCGCGGGTGGCCGGCCGCGGCCGCGGCGCGGTAGTGCTGCAGGGCCCGGCGCCGCGAAGCGCGCAGGCCGAGGGCTCCCTGCTCGTAAGCCTCGGCGAGGGCGAAGTGGGCCTCCCCGTCGCCCGCCCGAGCGGCCCGCTCCAGCCAGCGGCGCGCGTCGGCTTCCCGTCCCTGCCCTCGGGCCGCATCGGCGAGCCGCAGCGCTGCGACCGTCGAGCCGAGCTCGTAGGCTTCGCGCCAGTAGCGGCGCGCCTTGGCGGGGTCGCTCCAGCGGGCCCCCTCGTGCGCGAAGAGGTCGCCGAGGCTTCGCCGCACCTCGGCGGCGCGCGGGCGCGCTTCGGCGTAGCGCTCCAGCCAAGCCACGCCCTCCGCCATGGTTGCGGGCTTGCCGTCCTCGAGGAGCCGTCGCGCCAGGGCGAACATGCAGCGCGGGTCGCCGCGCTCGGCCCCGCGACGGTAGGCGGCGCGGGCTCCTTCGGCGTCGGCGTCGCCCGCGAGGCCCTCTTCGAGCGCGCGCCCGAGGGCGAAGTCGGCGCCGGGGAGTCCTTCCTCGGCGGCCCGGCGGACGGCGGCGAGGGCCGCGGCGCGGTCGCCGGAACGCTGTCCGGCGAGCACCGCCATGGCCTCGGCGAGGGCACGGCGAGGGGTCGGGCGGGGCGGGGCGGCGGCCCG
>RFHU01000200.1 GCA_003695705.1 Planctomycetota bacterium | reverse complement strand
GGCACGACCGGGATGGGCTCGGTGGGGAGGAGGGGGAGGACGATGAAGGTCAGGACGGCGAATTTGAGCACCGCCTGGATGTCGTCCTTGCGGATCTTCTGCGCGAGGCGGTGCAGGCCCTGCTTCAGGGAGAGGGTGAAGGTGATGACGATGGCCGCCGCGCCGGCCAGTTCGACTTGACCCTGAGCGCAGAGGCCGCCGAGGAGGAAGACGGCGACGGCCGAGACCTCGCTGGTGAGGCCGTAGTCTCCCCGGTTGACGGCGGAGAGGTGGTAACTGAGAGCGACGAGCGTGCCGAGGACGAGGAAGCAGGCGACGAAGACCCAGGGGGCGTCCCGCGAGACGGTGCCGGCGAGGGCTCCGGAAAGGGAGACGAGGATGAAGGTCCGCAGGCCGACGGCCTGCTCGAAGTCGGGTACGAAGGGGCGCTGGCGGGTGCGCGGGGCCTCGGATTCGGTGGTGGTGGGGTCCGCGTCTCGGCGCAGGGTGGCGGCCGACCAACGGGTGGATTCTCCTGCGGCGACGGCCGCGCGGATGGAGTCCTCGGGAGATGGAGGCGGCTCGTCGCCGGCCTGCCACTCCTCGGGGGGCGTCTCGAGCCGGGACTGGCGCTCGAAGCCCACCAGCGCCCCCACGGCGAGGGCTGCCGCGAAGCGATAGAACTCGCTGGAGAAGTCCACGTTGCCATTGGAGCCGAGCCGCGGCCCCGTGGCCACCCCTGCGGGCCTTGGACCTGCGCGCGCACTCGGCGGCGCAGGCGAGGGGTCCGTGCGCGGGGCGAGGTCGGCGAACCGGGCGACGCGCGCGGTGAAGCTCGGGGGGAGGCGCTCGGGGCGATCAGCCGCCAAAGGCAGTGTCGCGGCGCGGATCCTGGGCGACGAGTTCTTCGTTGGTGGCGTCGGCGACGAACATGCAGCCGGGCGCGTGGGTCAGGGCCCAGGCCAAGGCTCCGGCGGCGATGGCGTTCTGGACGGCCACCTGCGTGGTGACGCCGCAGGCCCAGAAAACGGCCACCTCGCCACGGCGGACGCGCACGGGATCCCCCCAGTCGGGCCGTTCGAGGTCGAGGATGCCCAGCGCTTCGGGGTCGCCGACGTGCACCGGAGCGCCGTGCCCGTGCCAGAAGGCGTCGGTGATGCGGGCCGCCTCGTCCACGCGTTCGCGCGGAAGGGGGCGAAGGGTCACCACCAGCTCGCCGGCGAAGGGGCCCGCCGGACGCGTGCGCCGGTTGGTGCGGAACATGGGCACGTTCTTGCGCTCTTCGATGTGGCGCACGGGGATGCCCGCGGCAAGGAGCGCTTCTTCGCTGGAGAAGCTGCAGCCGATGAGGAAGGCCACCGCGTCTTCGCTCCACACCGCGTCCAGGGCGTCGAGTTCCTGGGTCCCCTCGGCTCGGTGGAGCCGGTAGCGGGGGAGGTCGCGGCGGAGGTCCGCGCCGGGAGCCAGGCGGCGCGGTTCGTAGGCACCGGGCGACAGGCGCTCGAGGAGTGGGCAGGGGGCGGGATTGCGGCGGCAGTAGTCCTCGAAGGCGTCCGCCAGGTCGGCAGGGAGCACGACGAGGTTGGCCTGCACGTGGCCCAAGGCGACGCCGGCCGTGGGGCCGCGCCAACGGCCTTGGCGGAACAGGTTCCGGGCGGTGGGGGGAGGCATGCGGGCCCATTCCTCGGGCCGGGGATCGTAGCCGCCGCCCCCAGGGGTCTCGAGGACCAGGCGGTCGCCTGCGGCGACGTCGAGGCACGCCTTGCCGGGCAGCCAAAGGCTCTCCGAACCGCGAATGCGGCGTCCGCGGCCGGGAAGGCCCGGAGCGGCGCCGTGGGCGCCGTAGGGGGGGACGGCCCGGCGCTCCGAGAGGAGGGCCGCTTGCATGGGGGCAAGGAACTCGAATTCGCGGATGACGCCGTCGCCGCCGCGCCAGACCCCGGCGCCCCCCGAACCGCGGCGGATGGCGAAGCGCCGCAGGGCGACGGGAAAGCGCCGCTCGAGCACCTCGGGGTCGGTTATGCGCGTGTTCGTCATGTGGGTGTGCACCGCCGAAGCGCCGTCGAATCCGAGCCCGGCGCCGGCGCCGCCGCCGATGGTTTCGTAGTAGCCGTAGTCGCCGGTGCCGAAGGTGAAGTTGTTCATCGTCCCCTGGGCCGCGCCGAGCTTGCCGAGGGCGCCGTAGAGGACGTCGACGATGCGCTGGCTGGTCTCTACGTTGCCGCCGACCACGGCCGCGGGGGGACGCGGGTCCAGGAGGGAGCCCGCGGGGATGATGACTTCGATGGGCCGGAAGCAGCCGGCGTTCAACGGGACGGGCCGGGCAACGAGCGAACGGAACACGTAGAGGACCGCAGCGAGGACCACCGCGCGGGGAGCGTTCAGGTTGCCGGGGAGCGCGGGGTCGGTTCCGCGGAAGTCCACCGTGGCACGGTCTCCGGAGACGATCACCGCGACGGCGATGCGTGCGCCGTCGTCGAGATGGTCGACGAATCGGTGCTCGCCGTCGGGGAGAGCAGCGATGGCCTCGCGCATGGCGGCGGCGGCGTCGTCCTGCACGTGCTGCATGTAGGCGCGGACCACGTCGACGCCGTATTCCACGCTCATTTCTTCGAGCAGGCGGGCGCCCAGGGCGTTGGCGGCGACCTGCGCCTCGAGGTCGGCGATGCGCTCCGCGACGCCCCGCACCGGCCAGGGGCCGGCCGTAAGCAGCTCCTCGAGCTCGCGCCGGCGGAAGCGCCCCTCGCGGACGAGGAGCACGTCGTGCAAACGCACGCCCTCCTCGTCGATGCTGCGTGAGTGCGGCGGCATGGAGCCGGGGACCACCCCGCCAATGTCGGCGTGGTGACCGCGGTTGGCAACGAAGAAGGTGGGCCCTGCGCCGGGGTCGCCGAGGAAGACCGGGGAGACCACGGTGACGTCGGGCAGGTGGCTTCCGCCCTGGTAAGGGTCGTTGGTGAGCAGCACGTCGCCGGGTCGCAGGTCGTCGCCTCGGGCCGCGCGGATCGCCTTGACGCTCTCCCCCATGGCGCCGAGGTGCACGGGGATGTGGGGTGCGTTGGCCACCAGTTCCCCGCGACCGTCGAAGACCGCGCAAGAGAAGTCGAGGCGTTCCTTGATGTTCACCGAGAGGCTTACCCTGCGCAGCACGGCGCCCATTTGCTCGGCGATGGACATGTAGAGGTTCCCCATGATCTCGAGGAACACGGGGTCGCGTTCGGCGAGGACGCGCTCGCGTCGGGGGCGTGCTGTGCGCGTGGGGGTGAGCACCAGGTTGCGGTGCCCGTCTACGCGCGCCTCCCAGCCCGGATCGACGACGACCGTGCCCACCTCTTCGCTCACCAGCGCGGGGCCTTGCAGGCGGTCGCCGGGGCGCAGGGAGGCGCGCCGGAACACCGGGGTCTCGGTGGGGGTGAGGCCCTCCCCCTCGACGGCCGGGAAGCGAACGGTCACGCGGGCGATGGCGGCCTCCGCATCGAGGGCGCGCGTGGACTCCACCGCGGCGGGCTCTTCGATGTGTTCGGTGGAGCCCACGGTCTCCATGCGTGCGTTGAGCAGCTCGACCGGATGCCCGGGGCGGGTGAATCCATAGAGGCGCTCGTGGTGGCGGTCGAAGGCCTCCCGCCAGGCCTCTGCCCACTCCGCGTCGGAGGCACCCTGGGGCAGGGGGGGGGCGGGGACGTTCAGCGAAGCGTCGACTCCGACGTAGCGCAGGTCGGCCGAGGGGCGGTAGCGGATGCGCTCCGGGGCGACGCCCTGGGCGCGCACGGCGGAGGTCCCGGCGCGGCGCAGGCGCTCGTGCGCTTCGCGGAGGCGGGCGCAGCCCTCGGGGCGAAGCGGGAGCAGGAGGGCTTCCACGTCGGTGTGCACGATGTCGGCAAGGCCCATGCCGTAGGCGGAGAGGACGCCGGCGAGGGGATGGACGACGACCGCGCGCATGCCGAGTGCGGCGGCGATGGCGCAGGCGTGCTGGGCCGCCGCGCCTCCGAAGCACACCAGGGCGTACTCGCTCACGTCGTAGCCGCGAGCCACGCTGATCTCGCGGATGGCGCGGGCCATGTTGTCGTTGGCAATCCGCACGAAGCCCGCGGCCAACTCCTCGGGGCTCCGCCGGACTCCGGTGGCGGTGGTCACTTGTTCGGCGAGGGCGCGCATTGCCGCGCGGGCGCCTTCCGCATCGAGGGGCTCGTCGGCCCGCGGACCGAAGCAGCGTGGGAAGAAGCGGGGCTGAACGCGTCCGAGGACGGCGTTGGCGTCGGTCAGCGCAAGCCGTCCGCCGGGGCGGCGGTAGCACACCGGCCCGGGGTCCGCGCCGGCGCTCTCGGGGCCCACGGTGAGCCTGCGTCCGTCGAAGGCGCACAGGGATCCTCCGCCGGCGGCGATGGTCACCACGTTGAGCATGGGCGCCTTGATGCGGACGCCGGCGATGACTCGCTCGTAGACGCGCTCGTATCCTTCGCGGGTGTCGACGCGGCACACGTCGGTGGAGGTGCCGCCCATGTCGAAGCCGATCGCGCGCGCGAAGCCCGCCTGGCGGGCCACGTGCGCGCAGGCCACCACCCCGCCGGCGGGGCCGGAGAGGATGGCGTCCTTGCCGGCGAAGCGGGCGGCGTCGGCGAGTCCCCCGTTGGACTGCATGAAGCGGAGGGAGACGTTGCGGGCGAAGGCGCTCTGGAAGCCCGCCACGTAGCGGCGCAGGATGGGCGTCAGGTAGGCGTCGGCGGCGGTGGTGTCCCCGCGCCCGGTGAGGCCGATCTCCCGCACGACGCGATGGCTGAGGCCGACGTGGGCGAAATCCAGCTCGCGGGCCACCGCTTCGGCGGCGAGCTCGTTCGCGGGGTTGAGGTAGGCGTTCTTGAAGACGATGGCCACGGCCTCGGCGCCGGCGGTGCGGGCGCGCTCGAGGGCCGCGCGGAGACCGCGGGGGTCGGGACGTCGGCGCAGGCGCCCGTGGGCGTCGACTTCTTCGTCGACGCCCACGACCTCGGCCACCAGCGGCTCGGGCTTGCGAATCTCGAGGGAGAACAAGTCCGGTCGGTCCTGGGTTCCGATGCGGAGCAGGTCCTCGAAGCCGGCGCTGATGACCAGGCACACCCGGGCGCCCGTGCGTTCGAGCAGGGCGTTGGTGGCGACGGTCGTGCCCATGCGCACGGAGCGGATCGGCTGGTCGGCGAGTTCCTCGCCCGGGCCGACGCCGAGAAGAGTGCGGATGGCCGCGAGGGGAGCGTCCTCGTACTGTTCGGGGTGCTCGCTGAGGAGCTTCTTCACCAGCACGCGCCCGGAGGGGTCGAGGGCGACGACGTCGGTGAAGGTTCCCCCCCGGTCGATCCAGAAGCTCCAGCCCTCGGTCACGCGCCGAATGGTAGCCGCGCGTCCGCGTCGCGGAAACTCGTCCTCTTGAGGACGAAATTGCTGCTTTTTTGGCGATTCGTGCCAAGCTGGGGTTCCGGGGAGTCGAAGGAGGAATCCATGACGGACACGACGAACGGGCGGCCTGCGGAGAGGAGGGGCGTCGCGCCTCGGGGAGTCGGCGCCGATCCTCTGCCGGCGCCGGGGGTTCGCTTGCTCGACCACCTCAACCTGCGGGTGCGGCACCTCGCCGAAACGGAGGCCTGGTACGGACGGCTGTTCGGCTTCGCGCCCGTGGAGCGGGGGACCTACGAGGGGCGTCCGTGGGTCATTCTGCGCTGCGCCGATGCCTTGCTGTGCCTCTACGAGCATCCGGAGGTGCAGGCCGGGGCGCTGAACCATTTCGCTCTGCGGGTGGACGACCCCGTGGCCTTCGAAGAGCGCAGGGTGCGGGAGGGAGTGGCGCTGCGCTACGGCAGCCCGGTGCGATGGCCCCATTCCACGTCGTGGTACGTGCGCGACCCCAGCGGGCACGAACTGGAAGTCGTTTGCTGGGACGCGGGGGAGCCGCGCTTCGGAGGCGTGTAAGGCCCGGCGCGGCGGGGACGCAACCCCGCCGGGGGGGCGGGGGCGTCACCGCCGGGTCAGGC
>RFHU01000199.1 GCA_003695705.1 Planctomycetota bacterium | reverse complement strand
TCGTCGTCGAGTGCGGGTTCGTCGTCGTCGTCGTCGAGTGCGGGTTCGTCGTCGTCGTCGTCGAGTGCGGGTTCGTCGTCGAGTTCGGGCTCTTCTCCGCCAGCCCCTTCCTGGGGGGCTGCGCCGGAGTCCTCGTCTTCCGCGGGGGTCTCTTCCTCGTCGACGCGGCGTCCGATGTCGCTCAGCGACCCGACCTCGCTCTCCTCGCGAGCGGCGAACTGGCTGGGATCGGCCCGGAAGGTCGAGACCTCGATCACGTTGTCGCCGAAGATGACGTGTACCAGGCGGAAGCGGCGTCCGATCACGCGGCTGTTGGAGAAGAGCTTGCGAACCTGGCGGGGGCGGGCGGAGGTAATGACGTCGAAGTCCTTCGGCACCACGCCGCTCAGCAGGTCCCGCACGCAGCCGCCGACGAGGTAGGCCTCGTGCCCGTAGCGGCGCAAACGACGGATGACCTTCAGCGCATCGGGATCGATGGCCTCGGTCGGGATCTCATCGGTCTGGACGACGACTGGTTCCTCGCTCATGGTGCAGACCCGCGTAACCTACCACCTGTTCCCGCCTCCTGTGATCCTCGGGGTGTCCTCGCACCCCGCAGCGGATAAGATCGCGCCGGGAGTCGTCGGGTGCCCACCAAGGCCGATCAGATCCTCGTCGAACTGGCCGTTCGCAACCACCTCATCTCCGAGGCCGAAGGGGCGGACTGTTTGGCGGTCGCGGCGCGCGAAGGCGTCGAAGTGGGCCAGGTGATGCTTCGCCGGCAATTGGTCAAGGAGCGACACCTCCAGTCGCTGCAGCGCAAGCAGCGCAAGCTCCTCGCCGAGCATCCCGAAGCCGCCCAGCAAGCCGTGGCGGCCGCGGCCTCGCTTGCCAGCGCGCCAACCCAGGTCGACGTAGGCTCCGACGCCACGGTCGTCGCCCCAGGACCGGACAGTCCCTTGCTGTCGGCGCAAGGGGCCATGGTTCTCTTCGGGCAGATCGCGGTCAGCCAAGGCCTGGTGACCCCGGCGGACCTCGAGCGGGCGTTGCGCCTGCAGGAACAACTCGCCGCGCAGAACAACCCGATGCGCATTGGCGAGATCCTCGTCCGCGCTCGCCGGTTGTCCCCCGAGCAGGTCCGGGGCGTCCTCGAATACCAAGAGAAGTGGATCTACAAGTGCGCCGTGTGCGGCAGGCGCTTCAACGTCTCGGTTTCGCAGCAGGACCTCTCGCTTCGCTGCGCTGCTTGCGGCGGCGAACTGCTGCGCGGGTGCTCGTCGTCCATTGCCGTGGAGGCGACCCACGCCGCCAGCCAAGACGGAGCGCCCCTCGCGCCCTTGTTGCCCAGCGGGTCGCGCCCCACGAGCGAAGAGCGCAAGCCGCCCACCCCCGAAGACCCCGCGGGCCTCGTCGGCCTGACGTGGAAGGGCTATCGGGTGGAGAAGGTCCTCGGGAAGGGCGGGATGGGCGCGGTCTACCTCGCCACCCAGATCGCTCTGCGCCGGAAGGTGGCCCTGAAGGTCATGCTCCGAATCGGCGGCCGCGCCCATCCGGGCGAACGCGAACGCTTCGAGCGAGAGGCGAAGCTGCTCGCCGGACTCAACCATCCGAACATCGTGGGGGTCATCAACGCGGAGTGGGACGAGGACCTCGGTTGGTTCACCATGGAGCTCGTCGAGGGGCAAGACCTCAAGGCCGCGCTCCGCTCCGGCCGCTTCCCCATCGGGAAGGGTGCCGAGGTGGTCGCCAAGTGCGCACGTGCCATGGACTTTGCGCACAAGAAAGGGATCATCCATCGAGACCTCAAGCCCCAGAACATCATGATCGAGGCGGAGTCCGGCGAGCCGAAGATCCTCGACTTCGGGCTGGCGAAGAACGTGGACGCCGAGCAACTCGAGCAGCTCACCCAGATGGGCGCGTTCTTGGGCACGCCGGCCTACATGGCTCCGGAGCAGGCAGGCGGCGATCCCACCAAGATCGATGGGCGGGCGGATGTCTACGCCCTGGGCGCGATCCTCTACGAGGTCCTCACCGGACGGCCTCCCTTTACCGGGAAGAAGGCGATCCAGGTCATCCGCAAGGTGCTCAAGGAAGATCCGCTCTCCTGCCGTCGAATCTTCCCGCAGGCGGATCCCCGGTTGGAGGCCATTGCCCTCAAGGCGCTGCGCAAGGACCCCGCCCAGCGCCAGCAGACGGCCGGGGAGCTCGCGGACGAGATCGAGGCCGTCATCGGCCGCGTGACCCGCAGCTTCGAGCGCGCCGCGTCAACCGAGGGGGAGGCCCAAGATTCGGGGGCGGGAAAGCGAGGCTTCTTCGGGAGGCTCTTCGGGGGCTAGGGAGTGGGCGGTGGCGCCCGCCGCCGCACGGGCGAGTCGAGGGGACAGCATGGGGCGAGGATCCGAACGGACTCTGGAGGAGGGCGGCGCGTCGTTCTCGCTCTCCGGGGCTCGGCGAGCCGCTCGGGCAAGGGGTTGAGCCGTGGCCTTCTGGCTCTCGCTCCCCGGCGCACCGCCGTTCGAACTCGTGCCCGGAAAGGACGTGACCATCGGTCGCGGACGAAGCTGCGATGTGTCGGTTTACTCCTCGCTCCTCAGCCGCGAACACGCATGCATCCGCTGGGAAGGCGAACGCCCCGTCCTCTTCGACCTCGAGTCGCTGAACGGCATCTTCATCGGACCCGACCGGATCCACCGGCACGAACTCAACGACGGCGACGTCGTTCGTCTCGGCGACCTGCTGTTTCGCTTCAGCGTCTCGGAGCAGCCGCCCAAGGCGGAGTCGGGCTCGGGGTTCACGCCGGGGGAGGGCTACCATCACGCGCAGACGCCGGTCGAGGACGAAGTCGGGCAGGAGACGCGCTTCTTCTCGCGGACCACGGCCATGCAGCAGCAGGCCTTTCGATACGACGAGTTGCTCTGGCTCCTCGACCGCCTCGAAGAACTTCCCCGTCTCCTCGCCGCCCTGCGCCGCGGGGACCTCCGCGCGGGGACTCCCCTGGATGCTTGGACTCGCGACGCCCTTGCGAAGCCGGAGGACTGGTGGGCCGCCCTCCGCCTCGGGGTCGTGGCCCCGCGCGACCATCGAGAAGACCTTCCCGCCGAGCCGTGCGCCATGGCCGAGCGCTGCGCCTTGACCAAGCGCGGCGAGAAGCTCATCTCCGTCCTCCGCGGGCGGAAGGCGCACTGGAACGAAATGGGCGCGCTGCGCTACCAGGTCCGCCAGGGGCGGATCTTCCAACCCCTCCGAATGGTGGCGCGGGCCTACCGGCCCGGGGGCGGCCTCGCGGAGGTCGACGTGGAACGCCTGCGCTACGAGCTGATCCACATCTACGCCGCCGAGTTCGACGAGGCCGCCATCGATTCGGAGCTGCGGCGGCTGCTGTGCCTGGGCTTCCTCTCCCCCGCGGAGGGGAGCGGCGCCGCAGCGTGGTACCCCTCCGACTGGGCGCAGGGCCCGGTGCTCGTCGCCCGCCGCGGCTACGCCATGCTGGAGAGTTTCCGTCTCGAAGATGTCTGAACCGACGGCACCGCTGCCCTGCCCTCTCTGCGGAGAGCCGGGCGCGCCCCCCGGGCGTCCGGCCTTCCCCTTCTGCTCCTTGCGTTGCAAGGCGCAGGACATGTACCACTGGCTGGACGGGACCTACGAGCGTCGCCTCGCTGGCGAGGAACTCGAGGAAGACGACGGCGGCGAGGACGAACTCTGATCCGTTGCCACGAGTGCGGAGTCGCGGGACGCGACGAAGGTTCCTTCCGTCCCTACTACCCCGACCTGAGCTCTTCGCCCCGCTGGTTCTGCCCCCTCTGCTGGCAGCGGCGCGAGCGTCGCCAGCTCCGGGACGGGCTCGCGATCGGCGCCGGGTTGCTGCTCGCGGGGCTGCTCGCCGCTGTCTTCTCTCCCCTCGGGCAGGTCTCCGAGCTCGCGCGCTTGGGCCTCGTCTTCCTCGGCTCGTACGGCCTCTCCGTCGCCGCCCACGAGGTTGGACACGGGCTGGTCGCCCTCGCGCTGGGATTCCGCGTCCACGGCGCCTCCCTGGGCTACGGGCCTGCGCTCCTTTCCCGTCGCCTGGGCGGCCTCCGCATCGACCTGCGCTGCTATCCGGTTTGCGGAGAGGTCCGCGTCAGTTCCCGGGCGCAGGGGTTCGCGCGACTCCGGCACGCCGTCGTCTCCCTCGCCGGCCCGCTCGTCAACGCCGTTCTCTTGGTGCTGGGCCTCGCCCTGGCCGCCCCCCTTTCCCCCGGCGGATTGAGCCCCGGCGATGTGAGCGCCGCGCACCTCTTGGCGCTGGCGAACGCTCTCATCCTCTTGTTCAACCTCGCGCCTCTTGCCTACCCCGACGACGCACGACCGAACGGGCGCTGGACGCCGACCGACGGGCTCCAAGCCCTGCGCTCCCTCTTCGCTCCCCCCGAGGCCGTGGCCGCCTGGGTCGAGGCGGGCCTTGCCGCGGACGCCGAAGCCCTCGTTGCCCAGGGCCGGCTCGAGGACGCCCGCCGGCTGCTGGGCGAGCGCTCCGAGACCGCGGCCGAATCCCCCCTGCGGATCCTCCTTCGCGCGCGGATCGCACTCGCCGAAGGCCGCCCTCGCGTAGCCCTCGACCTCCTCGAGGTTCCCTCCCGCGCCGCGGACCTTCCTCCCGGGTTGCGCGCTCGCCTCCTCACCGGGCGGGCCCGTGCCGCCCTCGCCGTCGGCGATGCAGCCCTCGCCGACTCCGCCTCTCGCGAGGCGGTAGGCCTGGACGCCGGCTCCGCCGAGGCCCGCGCCGCGCGGGGCGATGCCCTGCTCGCTCGGGGGCACGTCGCCCAGGCCGAAGTCCTCTTTCGAGGGCTCCGGGCCGACGCCAGCGAGCCGCGCGAGCGGGCCCTCGCCTGCTGCCGCTTGGCGCGGGCTCGGGAGGCGGCCGGCGCTGCGGAGGAAGCGCGCTCCTTGCGCGACGAAGCCCTCGCCCTGGACCCCACGTGCCCAGAGCTCGTAGGACCGCCGCCTGCGGATTGAGCGAGCGCTTCCGGGGCCGGCGAGGAACGAAGGCTCCCTCGTCTGGGGCCGCACCCGCGCACACGGAGCAGGGCAAGAAGCTCAGGATCGTTTCCGCCGAATTTCCTCCGCCGCCGAGGTGGGGGAGGAAATTCGCGCGGGCGGTCAGCGTCCAGCGAGGACTTGCGTGAGGCGCATGGCGAAGGCCCGCGCCGATGGGTAGCGATCCGCGGGCGTCGGCGCATAGGCTCGCTCGAGGGCTTCGCAGGCCGAGGACGGGAGCCGCGGGGCGAGCGAGCGCAGGGGGGCGGGCCCGCGCCGAGCGAGCGCCTCCAAGAACTCCTCGGGCGGGACGTCGGCGAAGGGGCGTTGTCCGGTCACCGCGTGGTAGAGGGTGAGTCCCAGCCCGTAGACGTCGGCGCGCGGGTCCACGGCGTGTGCCTGGGTGAGCTGCTCGGGAGCCAGGTAGGAGAGCGTCCCCAAGCCCTCGCCGGTGCGGGTGAGGCGGGTGAGCTCTTCGCTCGTGGCGGTCGGGCTGCGGAGGGCGAGGTCGAAGTCGATGAGCGTCGGGCGGCGGCCGCGCTCGTCCAAGATGATGTTCTGGGGCTTTACGTCGCGGTGCACCACACCGCGCTCGTGGGCGTGGGCCAGGGCCCCGGCCACGGTCACCCCGAGTTCGAGGGCTTCGACCCAGGAGAGCGGTCCCTCCGCGAGGCGATTTGCGAGGGACCGGCCGGGGACGAGTTCGCGGAGGAGGCAGGGACGCCCCCCCAGGCGCGCCAGGCGCAGGACGCGCGCGATGGCGGGGTGTTCGAGGCGGTCGCGCAGCTCCGCCTCGCGCTCGAAGCGACGCCGTGTGACCTCGTCGGCGTCGGCGGCCAGGAGCTTGAGCGCCACGGGCGTGCCGTCCGGGAGGCGCGCCTCGAAGACGGACCCCGAGGCCCCCTCGCCGAGGTGGCGGATCACTTCGACGCCGGGCAGAGCGGGCAAGGGTTCGCGGGGGAGGGAGAGCAGAACCTGCAAGCGGGTGCCGCCGAGCCGCAGGTCGGCGCCGTGCGGGGCGCGGACCGGGCCGCCGCCGTTCACCCGAGCCCCGTCGAGGAGGGTTCCGCTGGTGCTGCCTAGGTCCTCGACGAACACCCCGGCGAGGGAGTGCTCGACCGCGCAGTGGCGGCGCGACACGTTGGCGTCGTTCAACCGCAGGTCTGCTTCGTCCCCGCGGCCGAGGAGCAGGCGCGCGCCGAGAGGGAGCTCGATGCGGGCACCCCGGTCGGGTCCTTCGACCACACGTAGCTCGGCGTGCTCCATGGACAATTCGACCGTAGAAGGCGCCCTCGGCCCGCGCAAGGCGCAAGGACCAATGGGGAGAGGGGGGGAGGGGGGAGGACCTCAGAGCTCGGCGGCCAAGGAGAGGATGGCGATGGGCGCGACGAAGCCGGCGGAGAAGCCGGCGAAGGCGAGGCCCGCTCGGTCGCCCCGTCGCAGACCCTTGGCGCCGGCGCCGTGCCAGCGCAGGGCGAGGGCGACGAGGGTCAGGCCCAGGCACGCGCCTGCGTACGGCGAGAGCACGGGGTGCCAGGCGCCGAGGCCGGGCAGGATGCTCTCGGCGAGGGCGTCCAGTCGATGGGCCAGGCGCCGGGGACCGAAGAAGAGGAGGGAGAACGCGAACAGCCAGGTGGCTCCAGCCACGCCGTAGAGGCCCGCCACCACCAGATCGAGGACGAGGCCGACGGGTCGTGGAGGGGTCGCGGCCGGCGGCCTGCGCACGAGGAGGCACGCGCTCTCGGGCCGCAGCCTTCGCGCCGCGCGGACCGCGAGGCCGACGCCGGCGCCCGTTCCCGCCGCGCAGAGGAAGACGTAGCCGCCAGCCCAGAGGAAGACGTAGTCGAAGGGGGGGTTCGCGATGCAGACCAAGAAGAAGACGAACAGACCGGCCAAGCCCGCCCAGAAGGCGCAGCGGCGCACCGGCTGGCCGTCTCCGTAGCGGAGCAGGGCTCCGGCGCCGAGCCGGGCGAGGTCGCGGCGAGGCGCGCTCGGTCGGAGAGAGCGAAGCCCTTCCGCCCGCTGGCCGCTCATGGCCTGTCTTCTCCGCTCGGCACGACGCCCTCCCCTCGGGCGAGGGTGCGGAGCCGTTCGTAGCGGCGTTCCTGGCAGAGCGCCTGCAGACGGCCCGTCTCCAGCAAGCGCTCGAAGTCCTCGCGCGCGCGCAGGCTCGCGAGGGGCACCTCGGCTTCCAGTTCTGCCAACTCTTGCGGGGTCAGTCCCAGGCGCAGGCAGAGGTCCTGGCGCTCGCGTTGCACGCGCAAGCCGCGCGTTGCGCCGCAGGTCCGTACGGTCGCTGGTGCGACGAGCATTCCCAGGGCGGCGAAGGAAAGGAAGCCGCCGAGGGCGGCGGTGCCGAAGGCCTTGGCCGCCCGACCCAGTTCTCCGCGGAGGGAGGGGGGCGCCGGCTCGAGCCGCCAGGAATCGTCGATTGCGTTGGTTCCGTTCACCAGAGCCACCTCCAGCGCGAGGGAGGCCACACCACGGCGACCACGCGTCCTCGCCATTGCTCGCGTCGCAAGCCGCCGAAGAAGCGGCTGTCCCAGGAGTCCTTGCCGTTGTCGCCGAGCACGAACAGGCGTCCGGCCTCGACCCGCGTGCCTTCGCCCTCCCGACGGGGGCGCAGGCGGCCCGCCCGCAGGTAGGTGGCGTCCTCCACGGGCACGGGGATGCCGTCGACGTGGAGGACGCCGTCCACCAGGCGCAAGGTTTCGCCACCGTAGCCCATGACGCGCTTGGCGATCTGCACCCCTTCGTCGCTGCGGAAGACGATGAGCGAGCGGCGGGGCGGGGGACCCCAGCGCGTGGAGATGCGTTCGTAGAGGTACCAGTCGTTGTCGGGGCGTCCTGCTTCTCCCCGAAGGGTCGGGGCCATGCTGCCCGAGACGACTTCGGAGATGCCGAAACCGGCGTGGAAGACCAGGAAGAAGGCGCCCGCAATGGCCAAGACGCGCTCCAGCACGGCCAAGGCGGCGCGGAGGGGTCCGCGTCGCGGGACGGCCTCCGCGGTGGGGCGAGCGCTCTCGGTTGGGGGGCGCGACGGGCCGGAGTCGGGGGGGCTCGCTCCGGATCGAGGCGAAGCCGCGGCACCTTCTCGCACGACGCCGACGGCCTGCCCGGGCGTCCGCGGCGAAGCGCGAGAAGGGTCCTCGCTTGCGGAGGCGAGGCCGGGCGCCGTCGAGGGTTCCTTCCGCGGGTCGCTAGCCACCGACGGCCTCCAGTACGGGCAGTCGCCGTCGGCCCGCGGCGATCTCGTTCAGGGCCCGCGCGGCCTCCCGCAAGCAGGCCTGCTCCAGCAGGCACACCAGCCCGTCCGGACGGGCGGGGTCCCCCGTGCGCGCCAGGTTGGCGCACGCGCAGTCTCGGGCGCAGAGCGCTCGCACCGAACAGTCTCCGCAGCCGTCCTGCGAGGCCGCAGTGCCGTTCGCCCCGCAGGGGCGCGCGGTGCGCAGGGGGCCTGGGTCGTCGACGTGTCCGTAGCCCAGGTCCCGGTCGTCGTTGCCCACCAGGCGCTCGCAGGGGTAGAGCCGTCCCGAAGGCGCGACGGCCACTTCTCCCTCGCCGACTCCGCAGCGAGGGCGCTCCTGGGCGGTGCCGACCAAGAGGAGGGCCTTGGTCTCGATCCAGCCGATCTCTAGGTCCGGGGCCCGCTCCACGTAGAGGCGCCGCAGGCCCGCCACGGCCACTTGCAAGGCGCTTCCGGCTGCGGCGTCCCAACGCGCCCCCCAGTCCAGGGAAGGGAGGAGCCGCCGCACCCCGCGGTCCGCAAGGAAGCGAGCGCCTGCGGGCAGGCGCGCGACCGTTTCGGGGCGGACGACGGCGTTCACCGCGAAGTCGGCGCCCCGTGCCACCAGCCGGTCGATGGCCGCGAGCGCCCGGGACGAGGACGGTCGGCCGCCGCGCGTCGGCCGGAAGGCGTCGTGGACCTCGGGGAGGCCGTCCATGCTCACGGTGAGTTCGAAGCCCAGCTCGAGGGCTTCTTCGAGCACCCGTCCGCGCAGGCGGGTGCCGTTGGTCGTGAGCTGGAGGCGCAGCCCCCGTCCCCGATCCGCTGCGCGGCGGCGCGCGAAGCGCGCCAGGTCGGTCACCAAGGGCCACACCAAGAGGGGCTCGCCGCCGAAGAAGCCGAGGTCGAGGCCTTCGCCGGGCGCGAGGCCTTCGAGGGCGCGTTCCACGGCGCGTCGCCCCACGGCGGGGGGGAGGTTGCGGGAGGAGGCCGTACCGGCGTAGCAGTAGGCGCAGGCCAGGTCGCAGCGGTGGGTCACGACGAGGGTCAGCTTCATGAGCGCGTCTTCTGCACGCCGCGTGCCTTCCGTTGCTCGGTTCCGTCGCTCGTTCGCTCGCAGGCGGTGGGTAGGAACTTGCCCAAGGGTCCCATGGGTTCCCCAGAAGGGAGGGACGGGCGCCCAGCGAACTCCGCCCTCAATACGCGGGTCCCCGAGGCTGGGTTCAGGTGGTAAGACCGGCGACTTCGGAGGTACTCCCGTGATCCGACGCATTCCCCCCTGGCTCGCCCTCCTCCTCGTCCTGGGGGCGGTCCTCGCGGTGCGCGCTCAGGAGGCGGCGCCCTCGCCGCCGCAGCGGTCCCCGGTCGAATACCGGCTCGTCCCCTGGCGCCCCGCGGACACCGAGTGGTGCTTGCGGGAGGCCACCGGAGACCAGGTGGCCAGCGTGCCCGACATGCTTGCCGCCTTGGCGAGCGAGCTGTCGCCCCGCAACCACCCTCGCCTGCAGGCCGCGGTGGCCGCGCGCGTCGCGGCTGCCATGCAGGAGGCAGGTCGCGAGGGATGGCGCTTCGTCTGGTTGCGGGAGGGGAGCGCGGTGGTCGAGGGCTACGCGCTCCCGGCGCCGGCTCTCTACTTCGAGCGCTGAGCCGTGGCGCCGATCCTCTCCTACTGCACCAACGTCCACCCGGCGGAAGGCTTGGGCGAGTTGCTGGCGTTGGTCGAGGGTCCCCTCGCCCGGGTCCGGAGCGCCTGGCGGGGGGACGCGCCCATGGGAGCCGGTCTGTGGCTGACCGCGGCGACGGCCCGCGTCCTCGCCCAGGACCCGGCTGCCTGCGACCGCCTGCGCGCCGCCCTCGAAGCCGCTGGTCTGTTCGCGTTCTCGGTCAATGCCTTCCCCGCTGGTTCTTTCCACGCGCCGCGGGTCAAGGAAGCGGTCTACCGGCCCACCTGGGCGGAGCCCGAGCGCCTGCGCTACACCCTCGACGCGGCGACCGCCCTTGCGCGCCTCCTTCCCCCGGGCGCGGAGGGTTCTCTCTCCACCGTGCCGGTGGGCTATTCGGGCTTCGGAATGGGGGAGGACGCCCTGGAGGCCGCGGCGGCCAACCGGCGCCGGGCGGCGGAGGAGCTGGAGCGCCTGTCGGTGGAGTCCGGGCGCTCCCTGCGCCTGGGCCTCGAGCCGGAGCCCCTCGCGGTCCTGGAGACGGTGGCCGAGGCGGTCCGCTTCCTCCGCGACCGGGTCTACCGCGGCCTCGGCCGCGGCGAGGCCGTCGCGCGGGCGCGCGTTGGTCTCTGCGTGGACGCTTGCCATCTCGCCTGCGTGTTCGAGGACCTCGAAGCGGCCCTCGCCCGGGCCGCGGCCGCGGGGGTGCCCGTCGTCAAAGGGCAGCTCTCGTCGGCCCTCGAGCTGCCGCGTCCCGCGGAAAACCCGGCCGGTTGCGCGCGGCTACGGGCCTTTGCCGAGCCCCGCTACCTCCATCAGTGCTGTGCGCTCGTCGGAGACCCGCCCCGCCGCATCGCGGCGAACGACCTCGACGACTTGTTCGCGGGAGAAGCCCTCCACCCGGCCTTCGAGACCGCGGCGCGCGTTCGCTCCCACGTTCACGTACCCCTCTGCTGGGAGGGCGACGACTCCCTCCGCCCGACCCGCGGCGAGCGCGACGCGGAACTCCTCGCGCGCGCCACGCCTCATCTCGAGGTCGAGACCTACACGTGGGGTGTCCTGCCCTCGACGGTGCGCAGCGCAAGCGGAGGGCGGCTCGAGGAGGCCATCGTCGCGGAGCTGCGCTGGGCCGAGGAACGCCTGCGGCGCGTGGGCCGGGCGCCGGGGTGAGCGCCTCCGCCGGGCCGAGGGTGCCGGCGTGCGGGAGGGTCAGCGCGTCCTCGACCGGGGGCCGCGCGCCTCGAGCGGACGCGGGCGAACCGAGCCCCGAACTCGCCCGAGCTCCTCGCGTCTGGCCTCCGCCCGCGAATGGGCTATCCTTGCGGCCCGCCCGATGGTTCGCGGAGCGGCGGCCGCCGCCCGCTCCGCTCGTCGACCGCCCGGCCGAGCCTCGGCGCGGCCGCTTCGTCCTTCTTCTCCCCGGGAGGTTCTCGTGGCCCTCGTTCGTCCCTTCCGCGCCCTGCGGCCCGATCCCGCGCGAGCGGCCGCCGTCGCGAGCGTACCCTACGACGTGTGCGACACCGAGGAGGCCCGCGCCCTCGCCGAAGGAAACCCCGACAGCTTTCTCCACGTCGTCCGCGCCGAGATCGACATGCCCCCCGGGACCGACCCCCACTCTCCCGAGGTCTACGCAAAGGGGCGCGAGGCGCTCGAGGCCTTGCAGGCTCGCGGCGTGCTCGTGCGCGAGGAGCGCCCTTGCCTCTACGTCTACGAGCTCGTGTGGAAGGAGCACGCCCAAGTCGGCGTCGTGGGCGCCTACTCCGTGGACGAATACGAGCGCGGCGACATCGTTCGCCACGAGCACACCCGCCCCGACAAGGAAGAGGACCGCACCCAGCACGTCCTCGCCCTCTCCGCGCAGACCGGCCCGGTCTTCCTCACCCATCGGCCCAGTCCGGCCGTTTCCGCCGCGGTGGCCGCGGTGCGCGAGCAGCCTCCTCTGTTCGACTTCCTGGCGCCCGACGGGGTTCGCCATCGCCTCTGGCGGGCAGACGCCCCGGGCGCCTTGGTGGACGCCTTCGCCGGCGTGCATCCGCTCTACATCGCCGACGGTCATCACCGCTCCGCGGCGGCCGCCAACGTGCGTCGGCGGCGCGCCGCGAGCGGCGAGCTCTCGCCCGAGGACCCCAGCCAGCACTTCCTCGCGGTGGCCTTTCCGGCAGACCAAGTCCGCATCCTCCCCTACAACCGCCTCGTCCACGACCTCGGCGGGCGCACTCCGGCCACCTTCCTGGAGGAACTCGCGCAGCGCTTCCCGCTCGAGGAGAGCGGACGCGCCGAGCCCGCATCCGAACGCGAGGTTTGTGTCTACGCCGAGGGCGCCTGGCGGTCCTTGGTCCTTGCGCCGAAGGCCGACGACCCCGTCTCGCGGCTCGCGCCCCAGATGCTGCAGGACCACGTGCTGGGCCCGCTCCTGGGCATCGAGGACCCGCGCCGAGATCGGCGCCTGTCCTTCGTGGGCGGGATCCGCGGGACGGCGGAACTCGAGCGCAGGGTCGCCGCGGGCGATGCGCTCGTTGCCTTCTCGCTCCCGGCGGTGACGCCCGAGCAGCTCCTCGCCGTCTCCGACGCCGGCGCGAGCATGCCGCCCAAGTCCACTTGGTTCGAGCCCAAGCTCCGCTCCGGCCTCTTCGTCTATCCCCTCTGAGCCTGGAGGAGCCTCGTGAAGGTCCTCATCGCCGACAAGCTGCCTGCCTCCGCCCTCACCGCTTTCGGGGAGGCGGGCTTCGAAGTCCTTTCGGAGCCCGCGCTCAAGGACGAAGCGCTCACCGCGCGGGTGGCCTCGAGCCGAGCCGAGGTGCTCGTCGTTCGCTCGACCAAGGTCGACCGCGCCACCCTCGAAGCCGGCTGCCTCGGCCTCGTGGTTCGCGCGGGCGCCGGCGTGAACACCATCGACGTCGCAGCGGCGTCCCAGCTTGGCGTCTACGTGGCCAACTGTCCGGGCAAGAACGCGGTGGCCGTGGCGGAACTCACCTGGGGGCTCCTCGTCGGCCTCGACCGTCGCATCCCCGACGCCACCCGGGACTTGCGCGCCGGGCGCTGGAACAAGAAGGAATACGGCCGCGCGCGGGGCCTCTGGGGTCGCACCCTGGGCGTGGTCGGGGTGGGCGCCATTGGACGCGAGGTCATCGCCCGCGCGAAGGCCTTCGGGATGCCGGTGGTGGCCTGGAGCCGCTCCCTCGACGCGGAGGCCGCCCGCGCCTTTGGCGTCGAGCGCGCGGAGTCCCCCGTGGACGTCGCCGCGCGATCCGATGCGGTCAGCATCCATTTGGCCCTCACCGACGCAACCCGTGGCTGCATCGGCGCGGAGTTCTTCGCGGCGCTCCGTCCGGGAGCCCTGTTCGTCAACACGAGCCGCGGGGCGGTGGTCGACGCGGAGGCCTTGCGCATCGCCGTAGAGGAAAAGGGCATTCGCGCGGGGCTCGACGTGTGGGCCGAGCAGCCTGCCACCTCCGAAGCCGAGTTCTCCGATCCCCTCGCCGCGCTGCCGGGCGTGTGCGGGACTCCCCACATCGGCGCCTCCACCGAGCAGGCCCAGGACGCCGTTGCCGCCGAAGCCCTTCGGGTGGCTCGCACCTACAAGGAGACCGGCGAGGTCCCCAACTGCGTCAACCTCGGTGCGCGCAGCGCGACCCCCGCAGCCCTCGTCGTGCGGCACCGCGACCGCGTCGGCGTGCTGGCCTACGTCCTCGCCGCCTTGCGGGAAGCCGGCATCAACGTGCAGGAAATGCGCAACGTCCTCTTCTCGGGAGACGACGGCGCAGCGTGCGCGACCATCCGCCTCGCGCACACGCCGGCGCCGGAGGTGCTCACCAAGCTCAACGCACACGACGACGTGATCGAGGCCCGCATCGCCCTCTGAGGCTCGGTCCACGCGCTCGGCCCTTCGCAGCCAGGAGACCCCATGACCCAACGCGCCTACAACTTCTCCGCCGGTCCGGCCACGCTTCCGCTCGAGGTGCTCGAGGAGGCCCGCGAGGCGCTCTTGAGCCTCGGCGACCTGGGTGCGGGCATCCTTGAGGTCAGCCATCGAGGCCCCGAATACACCGAGATCCACGAGTCGGCGCGTGCTCGGCTCCTGCAGCTCCTCGGGGCCGGCTCCGACTGGGAGCTGCTCTTCCTCCAGGGCGGCGCCAGCCTCCAGTTCACCATGGTGCCCCAGAACCTAGGCGCCGACGCGGACTACGTGCTAACCGGCAACTGGTCCCAGAAGGCGATCGCCGAGGCGAGGCTCCTCGGCGGCGACGTCCACGTGGCCGCGAGCAGCGAGGACACGGGATTCGACCGCATTCCCACCGAGCTCGACCTGCGCCCGGGAGCGAGCTTCGTGCACGTGACTTCGAACAACACGGTTCGCGGGACCCAGTGGCCCGAGTTGCCTCGCACCGACGCGCCGCTCGTCGTGGACATGAGCTCGGACATCCTCAGCCGGCCGGTCGACCTCGACCGCGTGGGTTTGATCTACGCCGGCGCGCAGAAGAACCTCGGCCCGGCCGGCGTGACCTTGGTCCTGATCCGCAAGGAGCTCCTCGCGCGCACGCCGGACGGGCTGCCCACACTGCTGCGCTACACCACCCACGCCGAGAAGGGCTCCCGCTTCAATACGCCTCCCGTGTTCGCGATCTACGTGGTGGGGCTCGTCGCCCGTTGGATCGAGTCCCAGGGCGGCGTGGCCGCCCTGGCTGCGCGAAACGAGGCCAAGGCCCAGCGGCTCTACGCCGCCATCGACGCCTCGCCGCTCTACGAAGGGACGGCCCGGCCCGAGAGCCGCTCGCGCATGAACGTGACCTTTCGCATCACGCGCGATGGCCTCGAGGAAGAGTTCCTCCGCGGCGCCGCTGCTCGCGGTTTGCTCGGGCTCAAGGGGCACCGCAGCGTCGGCGGCCTGCGCGCTTCCATCTACAACGCCATGCCCCCCGAGGGAGTCGACGCACTGGTGCGCTACCTCGACGAGTTCGCCGCGGCCCACGCCTAAGGCCGGCGAGCCGACGTTCCGCCTGCGGGCCTTCGTTGGCGCGGTCGTGGCCGGCGGGCTAACCTGACCCCGACACGAGGGTTGAGGGGACGCATGGCCACCAACGTCGCGGAATCCATCGTCGAGTCCCAGGTCCTTCCCTGGCTGCGCCACTTGCTGAAGGAATGCAAGCGGCTCGAGGACCAGCAGGACACCGCCTGGCGGCACGCCTACGGCATTGCCCAAGGAACGGGCTTTTCTCTGCAGAATCGGCAGTGGCCTCCCTTCCCGACCACCAGCGGCTCCGCCTTCAACTCGCTGGTCACGGGCGACAAGGTGCGCCGGGAGCAGGGGAAGCCCGCCCAGCCGGGCAAGACCGCCGATCCCTTCGCCGGGGAGGGGCCGGAGTTCTCCCGGGAGGGGCTGCCCCAAGGCCTCGCCGCTCGCGAGCGCCAGGCAGAACAGCTCATCAAGGGCATGCTGAAGCAGGCGCGGGTGCTCGACGCGAGCGACCCCTGCTGGCGGCACGCCTACGGCATTGCCCAGGGCTTCGGGGCCCTTCGCCGCACCGAGCTTTGGCCTCCCTTCCCGAACACGGAGGGCTCGCGCTTTTCCTTCCTCGTGGAGCAGGAGAAGAAGGCCAAGGCCGCCGCGCCAGCGCCTCGTCGCCCGACGGCCGCCGGCCCCGAGGCGCCGCCGACCCTCGTCGACGGGGGGGAAGCCTTTCGTGCCATGCCCACCATGCTGCAGGGCGGCGAAGCGGGCGGCGGCGCGGGGGGAGAGGCCTTCCGGGCGATGCCGACGATGATGGACGCGGGCGGCGAAGCGGG
>RFHU01000198.1 GCA_003695705.1 Planctomycetota bacterium | reverse complement strand
TCGTGCAGGAGGAGGGGCAAGGCCGCGGCGAGGGAGGGAGGCAACCCGGGGCTCGCCCCCGCCTCGACCGGCACGCGGTAGACCAGGTCGCAGGCGCCGGCGACTTCGCCTTCGCCGTCTCGCTCCGCCCAGGCCCAGCGTGCGTTCGCAGGGGCCAGGGGAAGGGGGGAGAGCGTCTGGGTGGCCATGGCCGTTCATCAAACCACAATCGGCCCCGCGCTGCACCCGCTCCGGCCCGCGGTCGCGGCCGTCCGGGGCACGCCGGCCGGTGCCTTCCGAGCGGGCGGTGCTGCGCCCGCTCCGTCCCGCGGTCCGACCGGTCCGCGGTCCGGGCTCCGGGCCTCCGTCGACCGCGGGCGGAGCGGCCCCCGGGACCGTGGTAGCCTCCGGGGCGTGCTGCCCCTCAAGAACCTGCTGCGGCGCAAGGCCCGCTCGCTCTTCGCCGTCCTCCAGATCGCCGTGGCCATCGCGGCCTTCGTCTCCATCTACGGAGTGACCCAGGGTCTGCGGGCTCAGTTCTATCGGATCGGCCAAGTGTTCGCCTACGACCTCATCGTCATGCGGCGCGGCGCCCCCTCGCCGATCTTCTCCACCATTTCCCCCGAGCAGCTCGAAGCCGTGCGCGCCGTCGAGGGCGTGCGGGCGGCTTCGGCCCTGGGGATCCAGTTCCTCGCCCATCCCGCCCGCCCGCAGCCCGTGGGCTTCGTGGCCCTCGAGCCCGGCAGCGAGCTCATGAGCCGCTACCGCATCGTGCGCGGCCGCCCGCTCTCGCCCGACGACCGCGACGCCGTGGTGGTCGGCCGCCTCATGGCGGAGCAACTCGGCGTGGACCTCTCCGCCCTCGCGCCCGACGGACTGCGCGGCGATCCGCCCCGCCTCGAGCTGGTGGGGTGGACCTGCCGGGTGGTGGGCATCTTCGAGTCGCCCCTCGAAGAAGTCCCCTTCCTCAGCGGCATGGGGATCATGCCCCTGAAGACCTACCGGGAGACCTTCGGCCGCCCCGTGAACCTGGTCGCCGCACACCTCGCCCCCGGCCGGCGCGCCCTGCGCATCGCCGACGTGCAGGAGGGCCTTCGCCTCGGTCGCGCCCTCGCTCCGCGCATCGACGCCGCCGTGCCCGGCCTGAAGGCGAACACCATCGAAGACTTCCTCGACGGCTTCAAGCAGGTGGCCATCGTCGACGGCTTCGCCCTGGCCATTTCCCTCCTGGCCGCCTTGGTCAGCGTCATCGGCGTCACGAACACCATGCTGATGAGCGTCTTCGACCGCACCAAGGAAATCGGCCTCCTGCGCGCCGTCGGTTGGTCCCGCTGGCGCATTCTGCGCGTCATCGAAGCCGAAGGCGCCATCCTCTCCCTCGCCGGTGGAGCCTTGGGCATTCCCATCGGCCTGGGGCTCATTCGCGCCTCCTCCCTCGTCCTCGAAGGCGGTTGGCTGGAGGTTCGCCTGGACCTGCGGATCTACGCGGCGGCCGTCGGTGTCGCCGTGTTCATCGGCCTCCTGGGTTCCTTCTACCCCGCCGCCCGCGCCGCCGCCCTGCAGCCCACCGAAGCGCTGAGGTACGAGTGAACGGCACCGAGCGCGCGCCCGCGGGCGAGCTGGCCGTCCGGGCCGAGGACGTCGTCAAGCACTACGACGGCGGGCTCGTCCAAGCCCTGCGCGGCGTTCACTTCTCGGTGCACCGCGGCGAGATGGTGGCCATCACCGGGCCCTCGGGCAGCGGCAAGACCACCCTCCTGCACCTCATCGGCGCGCTCGACCGGCCCACCTCCGGTCGCCTCGAGGTGCTCGGCCGCGACCTCGCGCACGTGCGCGACCTCGACGCCCTGCGCGGTCGCGAGCTGGGCTTCGTGTTTCAGCTCCACTACCTCATCCCCAACCTGACCCTGCGGGAGAACGTGCTCCTGCCCACCGTTCCGCTCCGCCTCCCGCGCACCGAGCGGCGCCGCAAGGCCGCCGAACTCCTCGAGCGAGTCGGCCTCGGGCACCGGGTGGACTTCCTCCCCGTCAAGTGCTCGGGAGGCGAGCGCCAGCGGGCCGCCGTCGCCCGAGCCCTGGTCAACGACCCCGAGCTCCTCCTCGCCGACGAACCCACCGGGAGCGTGGACAGCGAAACCGGCGCCCGCATTCTCGACCTCTTCTCCTCCCTCCGCGACGAACGAGGCACCACCGTCATCGTCATTACCCACAACCCCGAGGTGGCGGCTCGCTGCGACCGTTCCCTGCGCATCGTCGACGGGCGCCTCCTTCGTCCCGAAGGCGGCGAAGCCAGCGAGTAGCAGGGGATCGCCCTTCGCGCTCGGCGACGCGAGCGGGCTGCTCCCCGGGGGGGCGACCGCTGGTCGCTCGTCTTCCAACGAAGTAGCCTGCGAGCGTGCAGCGGCGCATCGGTCCCTACGAGGTCCTCGGTCGGCTCGGCCAAGGCGGCATGGGCTCGGTGCTCCTGGCCCGCGACCCTGCGCGCGGCGACGAGGTGGCCCTCAAGCTGGTGCGGATCGAAGGCGTCCGGGATCCCGAGCGGCGTCTGCGCCGATTCGAGCGCGAGGCCGAGGCGCTGGCCCGCGTTCGGCATCCGGGGGTGGTCGGACTCCGGGACCGTGGGCGCGACCCCGCGGGCCTCTACCTGGTCATGGACCTCGTCCGCGGCGAGTCCCTTGCCGAGCGCCTGCTCCGCGAGGGCCCCCTGCCGGTTGCGGAGGCCGTGGACCTCGCGCGTTCGCTGGCCGTCGCGGTCGCTGCGCTCCACGAGGCCGGGGTCCTGCACCGTGACCTCAAGCCGGCCAACGTGGTCCTCACGGAGGCGGGTCCCGTCCTCGTGGACCTCGGGCTCATGCAGGACCTCGACCCCGCGCGGAGTCGCCTCACTCGCACCGGGCAGGCGAGCGGGACGCCGGGCTACTGGGCCCCCGAGCAGGCCCTGGGCAAGAAGGAGCGCATCGGAGTGCCCACCGACGTCTACGGACTGGGGGGCGTCCTCTACGCCGCGCTGACGGGGGAGGCTCCCGTGCGCGGGAGCGGGGTCGAGCACCTCGTCGCCGTCGCCAGCGGGCGCATCGAGTCGCCGCGGGTCCTGCGCCCCGAGGTGCCGCCCTGGCTCGAGGCGGTGTGCCTGCGCGCCCTGGCGCCGAGCCCCGAAGACCGCTTCGCGAGCGCCGCGGACTTCGCCTCCGCCCTCGCGCGGGACGCCGGCGGAGCGGAGCTTTCCCCTCGGCGGCGGCCGCTCCGCAGGGCCGCCCCCCTGGCCCTCGCGCTCTCGGGGCTCGCCCTGGCCGGCGCCGGGTGGGTCCTGGCCGCTCGCCCCGGAGCGGGCGCGGAGCCGGCCCCCTCCGCCGCGCGCGACGGGGGTGCTCCGTCCGCCGCGCGACGGCTCTCAGCGGACGGAGCGGCCGCTCTCACCTCGGCCCTCGCCCCGCTCCCCGTGTCCCAGGTCCGCTTCCGCGTCGTCCAGGGCGAACGGCTGCGGGCGGTCGGGCGCTGGGAGCCCCCCGGCGGGACCCTGGGGACCTACGGCGGCGAAGAGGTCGCGGTGGTGGGGAGCTGGGTCGTCGCCCGCGAGGGGACCGGCTACTCCCCTCCTCCGCGCGTTCCCTGGCGGTTCGGCGAGCGCAGCGGCCCCGTGCGGGCCTTCGCCCGCGCCGACTTGCGGGAGGTCTACCTCCTCGCCCGCTCGGAGGAGATCACGGCGCTCGCGGCCAGCCCCGACGGGCGGCGGCTGGTCCTCGGCAGCCGGTCCCGGCTCTACGTCCTCGACGGGGGGACGCTCACGCGCCAGCGCGTGCTCGTGCGGAAGCGCCCGGCGCCCCTGGGAAGAGGCTACCTCGCCCTCTCGCCCAGCGGCCGCTTCCTGGCGGTGGGACAGGAGCGCCCGCGCGAGCCCAAGGCTGCGGACCGGGCTTCCGGCGCCGCGCGGACCGTCGTCTGGGACCTCGAAACCGGCCGGGTGCGCGCCGAACTCCCGGCGGCCACCTACCCTCGCTTCCGTGGCGAGGACCAGATCGTCGCCAACGACCGCTTTTCGGGCGATCTCTTCCTCTGGGACCTCCGCAACGGTCGCCAACGCTTCTCGGCCCGGGCTGAGCACTCCCTGGACCTCGAGCTCGCGGGCGGTGGGCGCTGGGCGCTGACCACCGAGTGGGGACCCAAGACCTTGGTGGTGTGGGACCTCGAACGCGGCGCGGTCCTCGCCCGGCGTGCCTACGCGAACCCGGTCGTCGATGTCGTCGTGGATCCGGGCGGTCGCGAGGCCCACCTGGTGACGAACTTCTTCCTCTTGCGCGTGGCGCTGCCGAGCGGCGAAGTCCTCGCCCGGCGGGACCTCCCCTGGGAGATGCTCTTCGCCGGCGACCGAGCCCCTGGCGGAGACTTGTTCGCCGTCGGCGCGGGCAAGGTCCTCCACCGCGTGGACCCCGAGACCCTCGCCGAGCGGCGGCCCGTCGAGCAACTCCTGCGCGGGACGCGCATTCTCGAACTGGGGCCGACCTACGAGGACCTCGGCGTTGGCGCCCGGGCCTTCGTCACCGCGCAGGGCGAGACCTTCCTGCTCCGGGGAAGGTTCGGCTACCAACCCGCGGGGAGCTTCCTCCAGAACGAACCCCGCCTGGCCGAGTACCTCTACCGAGAGAAGCGGCTCGAGGCCTCGGCCTTCCTCTTCGGCTCGCGGGTGTTCTTGAACCTTTCGGGCGGGGGCGCCGCCGTGCCCCTCGGCGACTTCTACCCCGCGCGCGTCGAGGCCATGGCCTGGGGCGAGGGCGGCAAGCACGGCCTCGTCGCCCTGGCGACGCGTCCGCCGCGCCTCCTCCACGCCCGCCTCGGCCGCGCGCCCCGCGAGCTCCCCTGCGAGGGCCTGCAAGGCACGCTGGCCCTCGCCCGCGGGGGGAGTCTGGGCGTCTCGGGGGGAAGCGACGGCACCTTGCGCCTCTGGGATCTCGTCGAGGACCGCCTCCTGGCCGAGTTCCCCGATCCGTCGCCCACCCCGGTCGCCGTCACCTGCCTCGCCGTTTCCGGGGCCGAGCTCCTCGCCGGCACCGCCGACGGGCGCCTCCGCCGCGCGTCCCTGGAAGGGGGGCGCGAGGCCCCGCCGCTCTCCGGCCACGCGGGCGCAGTGTTCGACGCGGTCTTACTGTCCGGAGCGCAGGCCCTCAGCGCCTCCGCCGACGGCAGCCTGCGCCTGTGGGACCTCGCGAGCGGGCGGGAACTCGACCGCATCGACTTCGAGCCCGGCGGGGCGCCTTGTCGGATCGCCGTCGAGGAGGGCACGGGCCGCGTCTTCGTCGCCACCCAGCGAAGCGCCGTCTTCGAATACGAACTGCACTGAGACACCGTGACGCTCGCCCCTGCGCGCACCCCCGCAGGAAACGTGGGGCCGGGCGCCGGGCACGCTCAGTCGCTGGCGCCTTCGCTCCAGTCGCGAATTCGCTCGGCCAGCCAGGCGAGCTCGGCGCCCGAGAGGGCAGGGCGCAGAGCGCCTCCGACCGCGACCACGTGCCGCTGCGTGCCTTCGTCGATGCACAGGCACCAGCCGGCGCCAAAGCGCGCGACGTCGACGCGGTCCACGCCTCCGCGGGGGATCCGGGTCGTCCGCGGGCCCCAGAAGGTAGTGAACTCCGCTTCCAGCCAGCGGGGCCCGAGGACGAGGCGCTTCTCACCCCGACCCTGGCTCCAGAGGAGCAGGAAGACGAGCGGGGCCAAGAAGAAGGTGAGCAGGGAGACGAGCAGCGCGAGTCCCAAATCCTCGCGGCGGCCCAGCGCCCAGCGGTAGAGGGTCGAAGCTCCGCGCCGCTCCACCCGCAGGCGCGAACCAGCAGGCGGACGGAGCGCACGAGGACCCCAGCGAGGCTTCGCCGGCTCCAGCATCGCATGCGCCCCGCAGGTGGCGCAGGAGCCGAGTTCCTTTCGGCAACTCCGGTGGTAGCGCGCCCCGCACTCCGCGCAAGCCACGCGCCCTCCGAGGGAGCCCAGCTCGTCGTGGCAGTAGGGGCAGCGAACCCACGAAGCCCGCGGCTTCGCGGCGGTCCGTGCGCTGGCAGCGCCCTTGGCGCGTGCGGCCGCGCCTCCATCCGAACCGCGAGCCTCCGGGACAGGGAACGAAGGGACCATCGAACACCTCCGCCCCCTCCTTAGGAAGCGACGTGCCGCAGGGTGAGGACGGCTACGAAACGACTTGCGAGGATCCTGGCGCGGGAAGGTGGCGGAGAATAACCTACGATATGGCGAAAAACGCCATGTCCTCCGCGCCGCCTCGCCGCGTTCTCCTGCTCGCCGACGCCCCCGACGGCCTCGCCGCCCTCGCCGCGGCCTTCCGCGAGGTCTGCGGGCCCAAGGCCGCCATCTCCACCGTCCTCAGCGCGCAGGCGCTGTTCGCGGAGGTGGAACGCAGCCCGGGGCCCGAGGTCGTCGCCCTCGACTACGTGCGCGGCGACGGCGAGCGCGCTGGGGCCGAGGTGCTCCGCGAACTCCACGCTCGCTGGCCCAGCCTGCCGGTCGTCGCCGTCGCCGAGCGCGGCGACGTGGACACCGCGCTCTCCGCCGTTCGCGACGGGGCCCTGGACTTCCTGGTTCGCGGGGACCGCCTCCCCGACCGCGTTCGCACCTTGGTGCGCAAGCTGCGCAAGACCCTCGAACTCATCGAGCGCAACCGGCGGCTGCGCTGGCGAAGCGAGCAGCTCGCCGCGCGCGTCGAGGCCCGCGAGCGCATGGTGGGCGACTCGCACCTCATGCGCTCCCTCGCCCGGCAGATCGAGCGCGTGGCCTGCGTGCCGCGCCCGGTGCTCATCGTCGGAGAGCGAGGCTCGGGCAAGGAACTCGTCGCGCGGGCCATTCACGAGCGCGCCTTCGGCCCCGAGCGCCCCTTCGTCGCCGTCAACTGCGCGGCCGTCGACGACGCCCTCCTCGAATCCGAACTCTTCGGCCACGAGCGGGGTGCCTTCACCGGAGCGGTGCGCACCGTGCCCGGACGCTTCGAAGAAGCCGACGGGGGAACCCTCTTCCTCGACGAACTCGGGCACATGGGCCTCGACTTCCAGCGCAAGATCCTGCGCGTGGTCGAGTACGGGACCTACCGCCGCGTGGGGGGGCGTGGCGAACTGCGCAGCCGCGCGCGCATTCTCGGCGCGACCAACGCCGACCTCGAAGCGCTCATCGCCGAAGGCCGCTTCCTCGCCGACCTCTACGACCGCCTCGCCTTCGAGGTCGTTCGCGTCCCCCCTCTGCGCGAACGCACCGAGGACATCGAAGCCCTCGCCCGACACTTCATCGAGCGCTTCGGCGAAGAGGTCCCGGCCTTTCGCGGCAAGCGTCTCTCCGCCGAAGCCCTCGCCCTCCTCCGCGAGCACCCCTTTCCCGGAAACGTCCGCGAACTCAAGAACATCATCGAGCGCGCCGTCTACCGCGACACCACCAACGAACTCACACCGGAAGACCTCGGGCTCTTGCCCGTTTCCTCCCCCCTGTCCGCAGCCGCCCGCACGGGAAGCTTCCACGAGCGGGTCGCTGCCTACGAACGCGGTCTTCTCAGCGAAGCCCTGCGCGCCGAAGGCGGCAACCAGGCGGCGGCGGCGCGGCGCCTCGGCCTCGGCTACTACCAGCTCCGGCGTCTCCTCGCCAAGCACGGCCTCACGGCAGCACGGCGGACGCAGTCCTGACGAGCGCCGCGGCAGCTCGCCGTCCTTGCCGCCGATCCCAGCGCCGTCGGGGGCCGAAGGCCCAGCGCCGAGCGGCCACGGCCGGAGGAGGGGCCCTCGGCCTCGCCGGCCGGAAGGCCCCGGAGCAGCCAACGCGACCGTGGCTCAGGCCACGACCAGCGGGATCCGCATTTCCGCCGGCAGGAGCCCGCCGTGGTAGCCGCGCAGGCCCTCGACGCCCTCGGGGTCGGGGCCCGGACGGAAGAGGAGTACGTCCTCCGCGGCGGCCAGGGCGAGGAAGCTCCCCAGCCGCGCGCGGGTCGTCGCTCCCAGGCGGCCGGGCCCCAAGAGCCCGAGCGCCTCCACCTCGTCCACGGAGAGGAGCGCCCACTCCTCGCCGAAGCGGGCTTCGAAGGCGCGGCGGAAGGCCGCCTCGGATCCTGGGCGGACCGAGAACTGCGGCGCCCGCGGCTCGCCGTAGGGCGGCACCGCCAGGAAGTCGAGGAGCGGATCCCGTGCGGTCAGGACGTGTTTGCGCTCGGGGGGGACTTCGATTTGGCCGTGGTCCGCGCTGAGCACCAGGTGGCCCTGCGGGCCCAGCCCGTCGCGCAGGCGCCGCGCCGCCGCGTCGATGGCCCGGGCACGCTCGAGGACCTCGGGCGAACGCGGCCCGTGGGCGTGTCCGGCGTGGTCGACGTCGGGCACGTAGAAGTAGGTGAAGCTCGGCTTGGTGCTTTCGCGGACGTGCTCCAGCACGGCCTCCACGCCGGCCTCGAGGCCTGTGTAGCCGAGGGCCGGTGTGTCACCGAGGAAGTAGCGCGAGTAGCTGCTGTGGGCGATGGCCTGCGGTTGCACGGCCAGGGTTCGGCGGGCGTATCGCGGCAGCAGGGCGGGAACGGGGAACACGTCCAGGCCAATTCCCAACTCGCCCAGGGGTCGGTCCTCGAAGCGTTCGACGAAGGGGAGCGCCGTCGCCGTGATCCCGTGCTCGGGCAGATGGGTCCACCAGCCCGTGACGCCGTGATCCTTGGGCCAAGCGCCGGTGGCCAAGGAGGTGAGCGCGCTGGCCGTGGCCGACGGGAAGACCGCTCGGAGTTCGCGGCGCAGGGAGCAGCGCAAGAAACTGTCCTCCCCCAGCCGTTCCAGGATCGCGCAGCCGAGTCCGTCCGCGAGCAAGAAGACCAGGTGGCGGCCCGTTGGGAGGTCGTCGGCCAGCGTGCGCGCGGCAGGCTCCACCTGGAGGTCCACGCCCATGGCAGCGGCCAAGGCCTGGCTGAGGTGGACGCTCGATGGGCGCCCGGCGTCGGGCGCCAGCCAGCGGGTGGTGAGCCAGTTGCGCGCACGGTCGATGGGCGTCACCCCCCGAGCATACGCCAGCCCCGGGCGGGGACCAGCGCGGGCAGAAGCCCGGCGGAACGAGCGGTCCGTGCGGGGAATCGCGACGGTCCGCGCCCGCAGCTTCGGGATAGGATGACCCGGTGAACTGGCGCCGAGACACGGCGGTGGAGCAGGGGCCCGAGGACGCATCCGAGCGCAGCCTGGGCGGCTACCGCTTGCTGGCGCCGCTCGGGCGCGGAAGCAACGCGGTCGTCTACCTGGCACGCAAGCCGGGCATCGAGCGCCGCTTCGCCCTCAAGCTCCTCCCCGCCGGTCGGGACGGCGAGGCCCACGCGCGCTTCCTGCGCGAGGCGCGCGTCGCCGCTCGCCTCGACCATCCGGGCTTGGTCCCGGTCATCGACGTGGGCGAGGACCGGGGCCGCTGCTACCTGGTCATGGAATACGTGCCGGGGCCTTCGCTCGCCGAACTGCTCCGACGGCGCGGGCGGCTTCCCTGGAAAGAGGCTGCCGAACTCGTGGCCGGGCTCGCGGAGGCGGTGGGCGTGGCCCACGCCGCCGGCGTCGTGCACCGCGATCTCAAGCCCGCGAACGTCCTCATCGACGAGCGCGACGGAGTGGCGCGGATCACCGACTTCGGCCTGGCGCGGGAGGGAGAAGAGAACTCCGAACTCACCCGCTCCGGGGACGTCCTGGGGACTCCCTACTACATGGCGCCCGAGCAGGTGCGCGGCCGAACCAGCGACGCCCGCGCCGACGTCTACGCCCTCGGCGTCATCCTCTACGAGGCGATCTCCGGAGAGCGGCCCTACCGCACCGGATCCATCGACGAGCTCGTTCCCCAGGTCCTCGCCGGCCGCTACGAGCCGCTCCGGCGGAAGGTCCCCGACCTGGACCCGGCCCTCGAGGCGGTGTGCGCGCGTGCCCTCCACGTCGACCGGCTGCGACGCTACCCCGACGGCGGGGCCCTGGCGACGGCCCTGCGCGACGCGGTGGCCGGGATCTCGGGAACCCGCGTCGCCGGGGTGCGCCGGGGCGGACTCGGCGCACCCCACGCCCTCGCCGTTCTCATGGCCGCGCTTGCCGTGGGGGCCATCGCCTGGGGCTTCGGCCAGCGCGCGGAGGCGACGCGCCTGCGCGCCGCCCTCGAGGAGCGCGCCGAGCGGGCGCGCGCCGAGGCTCGGGAGGCGGCGGAGCGGGTGCGGGAGCTCGCCCAGGAGCGCGCGGCGCTGGAAGAACGCTTGCAGGCAGCGCGCGGACAGGCGGCCGAGGCGAGCGCGCTGCGCGCCCGCCTTCTCGATCTCGAACGCGAAGCCCAGCGCGACGCGGGCGGTTCGTTGCAGCCCCGAGGCGTCTTGAAGGCGACGCTGGAGCGGGCGGCCGAGTCGTTGCGTGGAGGGAAGGGCGCCGAGCGGCTGCGCTTTCGTCTCCTCGTGCAGCTCGGACGGTACGCCGAAGCTCGCGAGGCCCTCGAGGCGGTGCGGCGAGCGAACCCCGAGGATCTGGACGCCGACATCGAAGCCTACGCGCTGCCGAGCGACGACGCGGCGCAGGGCCGCGAGGCGCTGCGGCACCTCATTGCGCGCGCGCCCGAGAGCGCCCACGCGGCGGTGGCCCGTCTCTTCCTTTCGCCGTCGTCTCCCGGAGAGCTTGCCTCGGCCCTCGAGCGGGTGACCCGCGAACAGCCGAGCGCGGCGTGGGCGTGGGTCTTCCTCTGCCGGAGCCTCAACGCCGAGGGCCTGCGCGGCCGCAACGTCGAGGCCTTTCGCGCAGGGATTCGCGCCGGCGATCGCGCCCTGGACCTCGAGCCGGCCAACCCCTTCGCGCGCTACGCCCGCAGCGCCTGTCGCTACCACCTCTGGCTGCAGACCCGCGACCCGTCCTTGCAGGAGCCCATTCTCGAGGACCTGCGCTGGGCGCGGGAGGTCCTCCCTTCGCCGGAATACTGGACCGACGCCGGCAAGTCGCTGGTCCTCTTCGGGCGCCCTCGGGAGGCTCGCGGAGAACTCCAAGAGGCGGTGCGGCGTGCCCGGGGCCCCGAGCGCGCCCGCGCGCTGGCCTGGCTGGGCGCCGCCCTCTTCGACCTCGGAGACGAGGTGGCCGCGCGGGGGCAATGGCTCACGGCCATCGACACCGCGCCGGAGAGCCGAGCCACCTACGACTTCCTCGGACACCTGGTGCGGGCCTCGGCGGAGACCCGGCGCGCCGTCCTCGCGGCGGCGCCGCCCGGCGTGCGGTCGGAGATCGAGCGGACGCTGCGCGCCGGCGGCCGCTGAGGCGCTCGGGGCGAGCGCCCAACGCGGGCTTCGCTCCGGGCGCGGCGCGCCGCCGAGCGACGCCGCGCGCGCGACGGGCGGCCGCGCGGTGCGCGCCGTTTCGGCGGGGCGCGACGAAGGCACGGGGGCGACGACGCAGGGACGAGGACCGCGCGCGCGTGCGGCGGGAACTCCCCGTCGCAGACCCGGGAGGAGCGGTTCGTCGCCCGCCGCGCGCGGTGTGGGAGGCGGTCGGATCCCGTAGGATCCGTTCTCATGGCGGATCCTCTCCTCGGCCAGCAGCTCGGGAAATACCGCATCGAGGCCAAGCTCGGACAGGGCGGCATGGGCGCGGTGTATCGGGGGAGCGACACGCAGCTCGAACGACCGGTTGCGATCAAGATCCTCCCCAAGCACCTCGCCGCCGAGCCCGAGTTCCGAGAGCGCTTCTTGCGCGAGGCCAAGAAGCTCGCGCAGCTCACCCACGCCAACGTGGTCCAGATCTACGATTTCGGCAGCGAGGGCGACTACGCCTACATGGCCATGCAGCTCCTCGAGGGGGGGAGCCTGCAGGAACTGCTCGAGGAGCGGGGGCGCCTGCCCCCGCGCGAGGCCGCCCGCATCGTGCGCGAGGCGGCCCGTGGGCTCGCTCGGGCGCATCGCGCGGGCGTCGTCCATCGGGACATCAAGCCGGCGAACATCCTCTTGGGCGACGACGGCGAGGTCCGCCTGGGAGACTTCGGCCTCGTCAAACAGCGCGGCGGCGACGAGCAGCCGCTCACGCAAACGGGCGCGGTCCTGGGGACGCCCCACTACATGGCCCCCGAGCAGTGCGAGGGCCTGCCCGACATCGACGGTCGCGCGGACCTCTACGCGCTGGGGCTCGTGCTCTACCAGTGCCTCAGCGGCGTGCTCCCCGCGCGCGGGAGCACGCCGTTGCAGATCATCCATCACCGTCTGAGCCACGATCCCGAGCCCCTGCGCCGCCTCGCCCCCGACGTGCCCGAGCCCCTGCTCCGGCTGGTGGAAGAACTCCTCGTCCGCGACCGCGAAGCTCGCCTCGACGACGCGGGCGAGGTGGCCGAGCGCCTCGACGCCTTCCTGCGTGGCGCGCCGGGCGCACGCGGCCCGAGCTCCGCGGTCGCGGCGCCCGCGCCCGCGCCCCCTGGGGGCGACGACACCGTCCCCGTGCTCCCGACCGCCGCCCGGCTTCCGGAAGCTGCTTCCCCGACCCTTCCGGACACCGCGAGCGCTCCCTCCGCGGAGCCGGGCAGGCCGCCCACGGGGAAGCTGCTCTCTGCGGACGCCCCCGCTTCCTCCGCGGAGCCAGGGAGGCCGCCTACGGGGAAGCTGCTCGACTCGGGGCCGGGGACGCCTGCGACGCCGCCTCCACCGCGACGGACCCTCCTCTACGTCGTCCTTGGCCTCGCAGTCTGCGCCTTCCTCTGCTTCTTCTGCCTCGTCGTCTCTTCCGCGACGCAGGGCCTCAGCGGCGGAGGCTTCTGAGTGGCGGCGGCCCCTCGCGGGAGAGCGCTCGGGTTCCTGCGCGCGCTGGCCGCGGCGGTCCTCGCCTCGTTCTTGGGCGGTTGCGCGAGCGCGCCCCGAAGCTCGTCGGAGGGGTCGGGGGCGCTGCTGAGCCGGGCGGCGCCCTGCTCGGTCTGCGGCGACCTGGCGACGCCGGGGAGCGGCGCCGTACGCTGGCCGGACGGACGGGTGAGCTGCGGGCCCTGCGCGGAGGACGCCGTCGTGGACCTCTCCGAGGCGCGGCGTGCGCTCGACGAGGCTCGCGCCGCGCTGGCGGAACTCCTCGGGGTCGACCTCGGAGCGGCGCGCGTGACGCTCCGGCTCGCCGAGCGCGAGGGGCTCTTGCGCCGCGCCGGCGAAGGCCTCGAGCATCCCGACCTGCGCGCCTTCACCGAGGTGGTCGAGGTGCTGGCGGGGGAGCGGGTCGAGCGGCGGCGCTTCGCCGTGCACGTGCTGCGGGGGCTCCCGCGGACCTGCCTGGTGGGCATTCTCGCCCACGAACTGTTCCACGTCTGGCAGACCCTGCAGGGGGGAGTGCGGCCCGGAGCGCAACCGGCCTTTCGTGAAGGAGCCGCGCAATACGCGCAGTGGCGCGTCTTGCGCGCCCTGGGGGCCGAGCGCTGGGTGCGACGCCTGGAGGCGAACCCGGACCCGGTCTACGGCGTCGGGTTGCGGCGCTTCCGGCGCCTGGCCAAGGAGCGGGGCGAACGCGCTGCGCTGCGCATGGGCGCGCAGCGCGACGGCTTCCCCTCGGGCTACTGAGCCTCCCCGCCGGAAGAGGGGGGAGCCGCGACCCGCGCAGGGGCGGGGCGAGCCTTCGCCGGGCCCGAGCCCGAGGCCGAGCCGCCGAAGCGTGTCTCGCGGGCCGGGGGAACCGGCCCCTCGCCTCCGGAGGGGGATGGCGTGCCGAGCCAAGGGGGAGGCCGCTCCCACTCCTCTGCGCTGCCGCCGAAGTCGTCGAGGTAGCGCTCGTGCAGGGCCTGCAGCGCGCTGGCCGCGCCGCCTTGGGCTTCGAGGATCGCCTTCAGTCCGCGCGCCGCCGCTCGGTAGTCTCCGTTGCTACGGTAGAAGGCCGTGTCGCTGGGGATGGTCGCCAGCACGTCGCGGTAGCAGCGAGCGGCGGCCTCGAGGTTTCCGAGGCGGTGATGCAGGGCCCCGAGGGCCAGCGTCGGGCGGGTGGCGCTGCGCGGCGGGAGGAGGAGGATCGCCTGCCCGTACTCGTGCAGCGCCTCGGGGATCCGGCCCTGGCGCTCGTAGAGGCGCGCCAGTTCGTAGCGTGGCCAGGGGTCGAGGCTGTCGTTCTTGATGCGCGCGCGCAGGAGGGCCTCGCTTGGCGGACCGGGGGGGGGAGGCGGAGGCGAGGCGCAACCTCCGCCCGCGAGCGCGCAGATTCCGAGGAGCCCGATGGCGCGGCGCACGGTCCTCAGGCGGCGCCGAGCTCCTCGAGCTGCCGGCGGGCCCCTTCGATCAAGGCGCGGTCGGCGTCGTCCTGGGGCTCGGCCTCGAGCACGCGGCGCAGCAGGGCGGCGGCTCCCTCGCGGTCGTCGCGCAGCGCGCAGAGGGTGGCCAGGTTGTTGAGCGCCTGCAGATGGTCGGGTCGCAGCTCGAGCAGGTGGTCGTAGCAGATCTTCGCCTTCTCCACGAACACTTCGTCGCGCACGTAGTCGTCGTAGAACTCGGCCTTGGCGATGTTGTGGTGGGCGAGGAGCCCGTAGACCACCCCGAGGTTGTAGAGGGCGCCCTCGTCGTCGGGGTTGAGGGCGAGGGCCTCCTCCAAGTACTGCCGCGCCTCGTGCAGGTTGCCCTTCTCGCCCGCGGCGACGCCTTGGTCGACGAGGCGTTGCACGATCTGCCGCGCCTCCTCGCTCAGGGGCGCAGGCTCGGGGCGGGGGGCGCGCTCGCCGCGGGCGATCTCCTCGACGAGCTTGGAGAGGCGCGCCGAGAGGGCCCGCAGCCGCTCGAGGACCTCGGGCGTCGCCTTGCGCGTTGCAAAGTCGATGGAGTCGATGGCGTGCTCGAGGGCTTCGAGGTCTTCGTCGTTCACTTCGCCCCGGGCCAGGTCGAGCACCGCGGCCCGGGTTCCCCCGGCTTCCTCCCGCTCGGCCTCGGCGGCGGGCTCGGCGGCGGGCTCGGCGGCGGGCTCGGCGGCGGGCTCGGCCTCGGCCTCGGCGGCGGGCTGGGACTCGGCCTCGGCGGCGCGCTGGGCCTCGGCGGCCGGTTCGGCCTCGGCGGGCCGGAGATCCTTCTCGTCGCTCATGGTGTCCTCCGAGGGGGGGATTCTCCCCCCGCGGAGGGGCGCGCGCTACACCTGGCGGTTGCGCAAGCGCAACCGTCGGCTCAGGACGCGGGCGATGTTGAGGATCATGCCGATTTGCAGGTCGATGTCCCGGGAGAAGAGCTCGTAGAGTTCGTCGCGCTGGAATTGGAGAAGGGCGGTGCGCTCGCGCGCGACGACGGTTCCGCTCCACGCTTCGAGCCCCATGAGGGAGAATTCGCCGAAGAAGTCGCCCGCGTAGCCTTCGTCGACGTAGCTCCCTCGCTCGAAGACGGCGACGACGCGTTCGCCGTCGTCGCCGGGGACGCGCAGCTCCACCGCGCCGCCTTCGATGACGTAGAGGGTGTCGTCGAGGTCGCCGCGGCGGACGATGACCTCGCCTTCTCGGTAACTCTGCTTGCGGGCGATGGAGGCCAGGGCCTGCAATTGCCCGTCGCTGAGCCCCAGGAAGAGCATCTTCTGGCGTAGGGAATCGATGTCCAACCCGCCCTCGCAGCGTTGCGTGCGGCCCCTCGGAGGCCTGCGAGGCCGCGATCCTACCTCCCGCGCGGCCGGGCGGTCAAAGGTCAGTGTTCCGTAAGTGGTTGTCTCCAAAGGGAATCCGTCGGCGCCAAGCCGGAGGGGCGGAAATTCCCCAGAAAACGCTGGATGCGACGGGGGTTGTCAGGGAACCCTTGTAGACTCTGGCGTGCCTGGAGACAGGTGCTCCAGCGGCTCTGTGGAGCCGTTTTGGGAGGGGGGGTCTTCGGAGCCCCCACGAAAACCGACTCGCGGGGCCATGCAAGGCTTCGCATTGCAAAGGGGATTGAGATGAACAAGGCTCAGCTGATCGAGTGGATCCAGAAGGACGGCTCCGTGGGCGAGACCAAGGCGGCCGCCGAGCGCGCCCTCAACGCGGTGCTCAACGGGATCCAGTACGGCCTGAAGAAGGACAAGCAGGTGTCGCTCGTCGGCTTCGGCTCCTTCACGGTTCGCAAGCGCGCCGGCCGCATGGGCCGCAACCCGCAGACGGGCGAGCCCATCAAGATCAAGGCGTCGAAGACGGTGACCTTCAAGGCCGGCAAGGCCCTGAAGGACAGCGTCCCCATGCCCCGCTAGTCCTCGCGGACCTGCGGAATCGTGACAGCGCGCGGGTGTGCCGAGGCACGCCCGCGCGTTGGCGCGTACGGAGCGCGGCGCGGCGGCGCGGGGCGGGCCGAAGGGGGACGAGGCCCCGACCCAACGGGAGGGTCGAGGCCGCCGGTCCCGAAGGCCTCAGGGGGCCAGGTGGTCGAAGCCCTTCGCGCGGGCGCCGGGGAACTCGCCGGAGACTCGGACGGCGCCCGGCGGACCCGGGACGACGCAGCCAATGCGGCGCAGGTCGTTGCACCCCTCGAGTTCGTGCGACCCCGCCACGAGCAACTCGTAGTCTTCGCCGCCGACCCAGGCGAGGGCCGCGGGCGTCTCGCCCAGGGCGCGGGCCAAGTCCGCCGGCGGACCGGGGAGGCGCTCCGCGTCGACCCGGGCTGCGACGCCCGAGGCGGCGAGGAGCCGCGGCAGGTCGCGCGCCAGGCCGTCGGAGAGGTCCATGCACGCCACCCGCTCGCCGCGGGCGGCGAGGGTCTCGCCGAGGGCGAGGCGCGGCTCCGGGTCGAGCAGGCGCGCCACGGCCGGTGCGAAGAGCTCCTCGCGGGGGTCGCCCCCGCGCTCGAGGTGGAGGAGGCCTGCGCGGGCCAGCCCGAGGGTCCCGCTCACGAAGAGGGCGTCGCCCGTGCGGGCGCGTCCGCGCAGCAGACCACGCCCCGCGGGGACCCAGCCGAGGACCGAGACCGAGACCCGCAGCCCGGCGGTGCTGCGGGCGACGTTCCCGCCCAGCAGCGCGGCGCGGGCGGCGGAGAGCTTCTCTCCCACGCCCAGGCCGAGGGCGCGGGCCTCGTTCCGGCCGAAGCCCTTGGGGACGCCCAGCGCCAGGAGCGCCCCCGCGGGCCGTGCGCCCATGGCGGCCAGGTCCGAGAGCGCCGCGCCCACCGCCTTGCGCCCGAGCGCCCGCGGCGAGCACCAGGCCGCGCGGAAGTGGACGCCCTCGATGTGGTCGTCGACGCTCCACGCGGCGGTATGCCCGGCGGGGGGGGCGAGCAGGGCCGCGTCGTCTCCGGGGCCGAGCACCACGCCCCCGCCGCCGGGCCCGTCGGAGGCTTGCGCGCAGGCGTCGCCGGCGCCGGCCAGCAGTTCGTCGACGAGCTCTTCCTCGCGCACCGCCGCATGGTAGCAGCCCGGGGCCGCCGGACCCGCTCGGTCCGCTCCGGTTCGCCGCGGGCTCTGCCTCCCGGCCGGTCCCCTGCACCGGCGTGAGCTGCGCGCCGAGCTCCCGCGCGAGCGCGCCGAGTCCCTGGCGCCGGCCGTCCTCTGAGGAGTAGCCTGGAGCCGGTGATCGAATCGACGCGCGGACCGCAGCCCACGCAGCCCTCCGACTTCTCCGGAGGGGCCGTCGCCGGGCTGCCCCGTCGGCTGGGCCCCTACGCCCTCGAGGCCCTGCTCGGCCAGGGGGGCATGGGCGCCGTCTACCGGGCCCGGGACGTCCGCCTGGGTCGCCTCGTGGCCCTCAAGGTGATCCGCAGCGGCTTCTTCGACGAGGAGGCCCTCGCGCGCTTCGGCCGCGAGGCGCGGGCGGTGGCCAAGCTGCAGCACCCGGGGATCGTCCCCCTCTACGACGCGGGCCACCACGAGGGCCAGCCCTACATCGCCATGGGCTACGTCGAGGGGCGCACCCTCGAAGAGGTCCTCCGCGAGGGGGGCCTCTCCCCGCGCCGCCTCGCCGAGGTCCTCGCCCACGTGGCCGACGCCCTCGCCCACGCCCACGCCCAGGGCGTCGTGCACCGCGACGTGAAGCCGCAGAACATCATGCTCGACGCCGCGGGACAACCGCATCTGCTCGACTTCGGCCTCGCCCGCGACGCATCGGCCAAAGAGGAGCTGACCCAGACCGGCCAGGTGCTCGGGACCCTCCACTACATGGCCCCCGAGCAGGCGAGCGGGGAGGCGAGCGCGCAGGGGCCCCCCTGCGACGTCTACGCGCTGGGGGCGGTTCTCTACCGCGCGCTGACGGGACGGGCGCCGTTTTCCGAGGGCGGCGGCGGGCAGCTCGCCATCCTCAAGCGCGTCCTCCTCGACGAGGTCGCGGCGCCCAGCCGGTTCGCCGAGGGCGTGCACCCCGACCTCGAGACCATCGCCCTGCGCTGCATGGAGAAGGACCCGCAACGGCGCTACCCCGGAGCGGCCGAGCTCGCGGACGAGCTGCGGCGCTTCGTCGACGGCGAGCCCATCCGGGCTCGCCCGATCGGGCGGCGCGAACGCCTGCGCCGCTGGGCGGCCCGGAACCGGGCGCTGGCCGCGGTCCTCGCCGCGAGCGCGACCGTCGTCGTGGGCCTCCTCGCCGCGGGCGTCGCGGGAGGGGTGGCCGCTGTGCAGCGCATCCGCGCCGAGCGCGACCGCGCGCAAGAGGAGCGGGCGCGGGCGGAGCGGGAGAAGGCGCGCGCGGAAGAGGAGCAGCAGCGCGCGGAGGCGGAGAAGACGCGCGCCGTCCGCCTTCTGGCCAAGGAACTCCGGGCCAAGGGAGCGGGCCTCGCCGATCGGGCGCGCTACCCCGAGGCCTGGGCGCTGTTCGCCCGCTCGCTCGAGCTCGACGGCTCCTTCGAGACCCGCTTGCGCTTGGCCGACGCGCGCAGCCGCACGCCGCGCACCCTCTGGAGGCAGCCAACGGGGCACAGCGGGTGGCCTGCGGCCTTGGCCGTTCGGCCCGGCGGGCGAGTGCTCGTCGTCGGCGCGCCCGGCGGGGGCTCCGGCGCCGAGCTGCGGGTGCTCGGTGCCCAAGGGCGGCTCCTCGCGCGCTCGACCCTCGACCTCGGCAAGGGAAGCCGGCTCTCCGCCGCTGTCTTCGACCCCACGGGGTCCCGCCTGGCCACCGCGAGCCGCGCCGCCGGGGGCGCGGTCTTCCTGCGCTTCTGGTCGCTGGAGCCCGGGGAGGGGGGCGCGGACACCCTCGTGCTGCGGGCCCTGGGCGAACGCTCGTGGTCCGGGGCGCGCGCGGCGAGCAGCCTTGCCCTGCACCCCGCGAGCGGTCTCCTCGCCGCCGGCCCGAGCGGCCCGGGCCGACCCGGTCTGTGGAGGGTCGGCCCCGCAGGCACGGTCGAAGCCCGGGCCGCGCCTGCGCCCCTCGCCACGACCGCGGCCCTGCGCGCCCTCGCCTTCTCCGCCGACGGCAAGCTGCTCGTCGGCGCGGGGCTCGATCGTCGCCTGTGGGCGTGGGACCTCGAGTCGGGAGCAACCGCGGTCGCCAAAGAGCTCTCGCGCGGGCTGAACGGCGTCGCCCTCAGCCCCGACGGCGAGTTGGTGGCCACGGGCGGGGGGCGCGGCGACGTGCGCCTGTGGCGGGTCCTGCGCGAGCCGGGGCTCCGCTTGCAGGCCGTGGAGACCCTCTCCCTGCACTCCGCGGGCGTGAACGACGTCGCCTTCGCTCCCGAGCGGCGCGAGGCTTCGGGGGTGCGCACGGCGCTCCTCGCCAGCGCGGGCATGGACCGCACCGTTCGCCTCTGGCGGGTGGAGCGCCGGCAGGGGAGCGTGTCCGCAGCCCCGGTCACGGCCCTCCCCTGCCCCGACGACGTGCGCCGGGTGGCCTTCGACGCCTCGGGGCGCGTCCTCGTGGCGCGCACCTGGCAGGGCGTCCTCACCGCCTGGGACCTCGCTCCGTTGGAGGCGAGCCGCCCCCGCTGGCCGCACCCCAGCGACGTGAGCGCCCTCTCCGTCTCCTCCGACGGCGCTACGCTGGCCGTGGGCGCTTGGTTCCACGCCCGCCCCGCCGACCGACCGGTCGTGCTCTACGAGTTCGAGCGGCGCGGGCCCGGCGGGTGCTTCTCCGGCTGCCGGTTCCGCGGGGAACTTGCCGGTCGCCCGGGAGGCGTCACCCGCCTCGTCTTCCACCCCCGGCGGCCCGGCCAGCTGTTCGGCGCGGGGCACGACGGCTCCGTGGTTCGCTGGGACCTCGAGAACTCCGCCGCTCCGCAGGCCTTCGCCGAGGGTTCTGCCGCGCCGCGGCGCTTCGCCCGCGCCCTGGCCGTGGGCCCCCGGGGACGGCTTCTCGCGTGGTCCGAACAACGCGATCGGGCGGGGACGGTGGTCGTCTGGGACCTCGTCGAGGGCGGCGAAACGGCCCGCTTCGCCTTGCCCCGCCCGGTCGAGGTCCTCGCCTTCGGTCCGCGGGGGCGCTGGCTCGCGGGCGGGGACTGGCGACCGGCGGTCTGGCTCTGCGACCTCGCGGGCGGGGGCGGACCCCGCCTCCTGCGAGGGGAGGCGGCGCCTCGTCAGGCGCCCACGGCGCTGGCCTTCGCACCCGACCGGGGGCTGGTCGCCTGGGGGGCGCGCCAGCGCGACGCGGACCTGCGCTTGTGGGGCGTCGGCCCGCAGGCCTCGGTGCTCCGCCTGCGCGGGCACCCGGAGCGCGTCGCCGCCCTCGCCTTCGCGCACGGGGGAGAACTCCTCGCTTCCGGCGGTGGCGACGGAACGGTGCGCCTGTGGCGGGTCCCCGCGGCGCCGTCTCGAGAGGACCCGCCGCGCGCTCTGGCGGTGTTCCGCGCCGGGGCCGGCGACGTTCGTGCGCTCGCGTTCGCGCCCGACGACCGCGTCCTGGTGAGCGGGCACCGCGACGGGAGCGTGCGCTGCTGGAGCCTGCCCGGCAAGGAGGCGCCCTCGGGCGGCTGGTTGGCCGAGGTCGCCCGCGTGGCCGCCCTCGGGACGAACGAGGAGAACGAGGTCGTGCTTGCCCGGCCCCCGTCCGGGCGCTAGCGTGCGCTGCACACGCGGCACGCCCGCCGCCCCGTCGTCCCACGCGGATCCGGCCGGCGCGTGGAGCACCGAGGACGGCGCACGCAGGGAGATCGCGCGCACCGGCTTCGGAGGGGCGCCTCGCCATCGGAGCGAAGCTGGGGGAGGAGCGTCCGGACGGCGTCAGCGTCCCTTGCGTCCGGGAGGCTTGCTCCAGCGCTCGATCAGGCGTCGCGCGCGGCCCACGCGCGGCCCCTTGCGGCGCTTCTTGCAGAAGGCGCGCAGGTCCTCGACGGCCGCGGCGTGTTGGCGGAGGAAGCCTCGCGACGCGCCGCGGAAGAAGAGGGCGATGGCCTTCTCGTCGGCAGGAGCGGCGGCGCGGTAGGCTTCGGCGGCCTGGGAGGCTTCCCGGTAGCGGCCGAGGCGGAAAAGGGCCTCCATGCGCACCCGGAGCGCCCCGAGCGAGTGCTTGTCGAGTCGCAAGGCTTCGTCGGCGGCCGCCAGCGCGCCGCGGTCGTCCTTCAGCTTCGCGCGCGCCTCGGCGAGCTTGGCGAACACGCTCGCCTTCAGGCGTCCGAGGTCGGCGGCCTTCTGGTACGCGCGGGCCGCGTCGAGGTGCCGGCCCGCGCGCGCGTAGGCGTCGCCGAGGTCCTCCCACACCGGGGCCTGGCCTTCGAGCAGAGCGGTCGCCCGCTCCAAGTCGGCGATGGCGCGCGCGGCCGCGCCGGCCTGGACGCGCGCCTTCCCGCGCAGCCAGAGCGCGTCGCCCCAGTTCGGCGCCAGGGCGAGGGCCCGGTCGAAGGCCTCGCAAGCAACCGCCCAGCGGCGCAGCCGGATGGCGGCGGCGCCGCGGAGGTACCACTCCTGGGCGGTTTTCGGTCGCGCCGCGCCTTTCGCCTCGGGGAGGGACTTGCCTTCGATCGCCGCGAAGACGGGCGCCAAGCTCCTCGGCAGTTCGGGGAGCAGCCACAGCTCGTTGCGGCGGGCCAGGCGCCAGGCGCGCAGGGCTTCGTTCGTCTTGCCCCGGCCCAGGAGCAGGGTGGCGCGCAGGGCGAGTGCCTCGGGGTGCTGCGGGTCGAGGGCGAGGGCCTGCTGCAGCCGCTCGCCGGCCTGGATGGTGCGTCCGTAGTAAATGTCGATGCTCGCGAGCGCGGCCAAGGCGTCGGGGCTCTGGGGATCCACCTCCAGGGCGGCCCGGAACTCCTTTTCCGCCGCGGCCAGGTCCATTCCCTGCAAGTGTCCACGCAGCACGCGCGCGCGGACGTGGCGGGGCGCGGTGGCCAGCGCGCGGTCGACTTCTTCCTTGGCCGGGAGCAGCTTCCCTTCCGCGACGTAGATCAGGGCCCGCTCCAGGCGAGCGTCGGGGTGGTCCGGCGCGAGGGCCAGCGCCTTGGCCACCCAGCGGGAGGCCTCGGGCAGGCGCTCCTTCGCGCGGGCGAAGGCGGCGCGGACCAGCCAAGCTTCGAGTTGCTCGGGGTCGAGTTCGAGGGCGCGCCGTGCGTCCGCGTTGGCGGCGGCGAGGCGGCGCTGGCGCAGGCGCAGGAGCGCGCGCGCCGTCAGGGCCGGCGCGCAGCGCGCGTCGACGGCCAGGGCCTTGGTCAGGTCGGCCTCCGCCGCGGCGAGGTCGCGCGCCGCCAGGCGACAGCGCGCGCGGCCGGTCCAGGCGCGCGCCGAGCGCGGGTCGACGGAGAGCGCTTGCGCGTAGAGTTCCTCGGCGCGCTCCAGTTCTCCGGCGGCGCGCAGCGCGTCGGCGCGGTCGAGGGTCTTCGGAACGCTGGCCTCGACCACCACGACCTCGGGCTTCGCGTCCGAGGGCCCCTGCAGTCCCGAGCGCGCGAGGCCCGCGGCGAAGCCGCTCGAAAGCCCGAAGCGGCGGAGGGCGGTCTGAACGCACGCCTCCGCGCGTTCGCCCCCGAGGCGCCGTAGGGCCATGGCGGCGCGCAGGGCCCGGGTCGGATCGTGTTCGACGCGCAGGTAGCGGGCGAGGGCGTCGACCGCCCCTTCGCGAAGGCCGAGCCGGCCCAGGGCTTCGCAGGCGACGCGCGCGAGGTCCACGCCGCCAGGTCCGAGCGCGCGGTCCTGCAGCGTCCCGACGTGGTAGCGACCCGAGCGCGGCGAGGTCTCCATGCGGGCGCCCTCGGCGTTCCGGATGCGTTCGCGGCGTGCGATGCGCAGTTCGGCCCGTTCGAGCAGGCGCGCGTCCGCGGGGCGGGCCTTGCCCGCGCTGCGTCGAGCCAGGGCGGTGGCGAGCCCGCGCAGGACCTCGGCGTCCCCCACCGCGCGGTCGTCGCGGCTGGGCTCGGCCACGGCGAGGTAGGCCTTGCGCTCGGCCGTGCGGAGGCGCTCGCAGACTTCGTCGAGGGCGCCCGCCAAGAGTTCGACCGTCTGTCGCTCGGGGTAGCGGCCCAGGGTGAACACGGCGTCGAGAATTCCCTCGGGGCGGCGGCGCAGCGCGCCCTGCTTGGCGTCCGCGAGGACGTTCTCCACCGCTTGCCGGCGGCGGCGGGCCTCGGCCGTGGCCGCGCGCTCCAGCGCCGCGAGGGCTTCTTCGACCGCGGCGTCGTCGACGCCGAGGCCACGGGCCTGGGCGTAGGCCTGGCGCGCCAGGGCCCACTGCGCGCTCTCCTGGGCCACGGCCCCCAGGGCGAGGGCCGCCCGGTGGAGCCCCCGGGCGGCCTCGGGGTCGTGGGGGGCCAGGGAGCGTCGGCGCTGCGCGGCCTGGAGGGCGGCCAGGGCCTGTCCGAGGCGGTCGGCAAGGTCGGGCGCGGGACGCTCCTCCAGCTCCCGCCAGCGGGCGGCGGCCTCCACGGCCGCGGCGTGCGCTTGCTCGACGCGGGCGGCCTCCTCGGCGCGGGCGACGGCGTAGACGGTGAGCAGCGAGAGGAAGAAGGCCACGGCGGTGCCTGCGAACAGAGCCGGATGCCTGCGGAGGAGCCGCAGGGCCTCTTCGCTGGCGCGGTAGCGGTAGGCGGAGACCCGCCGGCCCTCGAGGTAGGCCCGGAGGTCGTCGGCGAAGGCGGCGGCGCTGGGGTAGCGGTCCGCGGGGTCGGGGGCCAGGGCGCGCTCCGCAATGGCCTTGAGCTCGCCCGGGACGGGGAGGTCGTCGGGTTCGGGGGGGAGCTCGCCCGCGGCGGTGCGCTGGAGGATCTCGAGGGCCGTGTCGCCGCGGAAGGGCGGCGCGCCGTGGAGGAGCTCCCAGAGGATGGCGCCCAGGGCGAAGACGTCGCTGCGCGCGTCGACGTCCTTGCCGCCGGCTTGCTCGGGGGGCATGTAGCCCAGCGTCCCGAGGAGGGCGCCGTCCTGGGTCAGTCCGGCGCGGCCGTCCGGGGCGAGCTTTCCGCGCAGGAGGGCGTCTTGCTCGGCGCTCTCGCGGAGGAGGCGGGCGAGGCCCCAGTCCATGACGAGCACCTCGCCGAAGGCGCCGATCATGATGTTCTGGGGCTTGAGGTCGCGGTGCACCACCCCGCGGCTGTGGGCGTAGGCCACCGCCTCGCTGGCCTTGACCAGGCAGGCGAG
>RFHU01000197.1 GCA_003695705.1 Planctomycetota bacterium | reverse complement strand
TTTGGGGGCGCTCTCGCCGGGGACGCTCCGCCCGAGGCCCGCGGGGACGAGCAGCAGCCCGGCGACGAGGAGGCCGCCCGCCAGGGACCCACCGGCCAGGAGCGCCCGCGAGCGCAACCAGCGCCAGCTCCGCTCCAGCGGACTGCGCGCGCGGGCAAGGACCGGCTCGCCGCGAAGGAACCGCTCGAGGTCGTCCGCGAACTCGGCGCCGCTGGGGTAGCGGTCCTCCGGCCTCTTGGCGAGGGCCTCGAGGACCACCGCGTCGAGGGGAGGCGGAATTCCTCGGGCGCAACGGGAGGGCGGTGGCGGGTCGTCTTCGCTGATCCGACGGGTCAGCTCGCCGAGGTCGCTTCCGGAGAAGGGAGGACGCCGGGTGAGGAGTTCGTAGAGCACCACACCCAGGCCGAACACGTCGGAGGCCGGACCGACCTCGTCGTCTCGCCCTCCGGCCTGTTCGGGCGACATGTAGCGCGGAGTGCCCACCTGGGCCCCCGAGCGGGTGAGGCGCGCCGCGGCGTCGGCGTCGAGTTCCCGCGCGAGCCCGAAGTCGGTGACGACGGCGCGGCCGCCCTCGTCGACCAAGATGTTCCCCGGCTTGACGTCGCGGTGCACCACGCCGAGGCGGTGGGCGTGGCCGAGGGCGCGAGCGGCGTCGCGGGCGATTTCGACGGCCCGGTGGACCTCGATGGCGCTCTCCCGCAGGAGATCCGCAAGCGGTCGCCCCTCGATCAGGTCCATGGCGTAGTAGTGCAAGCCGTCCACCACCCCCACGTCGTGGATCCGCGCGATGTTCGGGTGCTTGAGGCGTGCAGCGAGCTCGGCTTCGCGCTGGAAGCGGGCCACGTGGTGAGCGCTGCTGAGGTCTCCGCCGAGGAGCACCTTGAGGGCGACCCGGCGCTCCAGGCGGGCCTGCCGCGCCTCGTAGACGACCCCCATGCCTCCGCGCCCGAGCTCGCGCAGGACCTCGTAGGGGCCGAAGCGACGGCCGATGAGCGAGGCGCCGCCGCGAAGGGCCGAGCCGCTCGGCGCGCTGCTCGGGCCCCGGCGGGTGTCGGCGCGCGGGCGCGGGGAGTCCTCGACGGGGAGGGTCTCGGTCGAGGAAGGAGAGCGGGAAGCGGGCGTCGCCGGGGTGGGGCCGGAGGCGGAGCGGGCCGCGACCCGCCCGCCGCAGCGGGGGCAGCGGGGCGGTGCGCGAGGGTCTACCTCGCCGTAGGCCATGGCGCCCCGGCACGTCGCGCAGACGAAGACGACCGCCCTTGCCGCGCGCGTGAGCGCAAGCAGGTCGCGCGGCGCGACGAGTCTCCGGCGCACGAGGAGCTGCCCGAGCGGTTCGCCGCTCCTCCGGCGCTGCTCGAGGATGCACTCCTGCAGCGCCGCGGGCTCGACCAGGCGACGCTCGGCGACCAACAGAGCCAGGGCCATGTCGAGGAAGCTCTGCACCGTTCCTCCGCAGCGAGGATAGCGCGAGGCCGCGTCCGGATCCTGCCGGCGGACGAGGCTCCGCGGTCCGCTCCGAGCGTGCCCCGGACGCCCCCTCGACCGCGAGCTCTCCCCTGCGGCCCGGGCCTCGCGGTGTCCGCGGTCAGGCTTGGCGCAGCACCCGCACGTCGCCTTCGCGGCGCGTGAGGCCAATGGCGTCGAAGTGCTCGAGGAGCGGAATGACGTAGCGTCGGCTGGAGTCGAGCTTCTCCTTGAAGCGCCCCGCGCTCAGGGGCCCCTCGGCCTCGATGCTCGCCCGCAGGAGCTCCTTGGCCTCCTCGTAGCGATCGCGGTGGAAGACCAGCTCGTCGCCCACCGCGACCAACTCCCCGCGGTCGAGGAGGCAGCGGAAGATGTCCTGGGCCGCGTCCGGGTCGAGGTCCTCGGGGCGCACCTCGGCCAGCGCTTGCTCGCGGGTGGGCGTGGAGTAGGCGCGCTCCGCGTAGAGTTCGAGAAGGGCTGCGCGCAGGCCCTCTCCCGCTTCGTCGAGGCGGACCTGATGGCCCGAGAGGGCATAGCCCGGCGGACGCTCCGCCACCTCGCCGTCGCCGACGAGGGCCTCGAGGACCGCGGCAAGGAGTCCGTCGGGCAGGCGCGTTCGCCTGCGCAGCTCGAGGCGGTCGCAGCCGTCGAGGAAGGGATGCTCGCGATGGAAGGCGCCCAGGGCCTCGCAGACCGCGGCGCGCGCTCGCTCGAAGCCCGCACTGGACACGTAGACCCTGTTGCCCTTTCCGCCGGAGACCTCGCGGGCCAGCCCCTCCTCGGCGAGTTCGGCGAGGAGTTCTTCGAGCTCGGCGCGCGGACGGTGCAGGGTCTGAACCAGGTCGTCGCAGCGCAGCGGCGCTTCGGCTTGATCGAGCTCGAGCAGGAGCGCCTCCCGGGTCTTGCCGAGGACTGCCTCCCGCGAGCCGAGGCGCTCGATGACGAAGCCTTTGAAGGGTTTGAGGCGCCAACGCGAGCGGCCGAGCACGACCCCGCCGCCGAGGGTGACCATGGGCGAGTGGCGCCGGATCACGAAGCGGTCTCCCGCCACGGCGACGAGGGGCTGGCGGAGTCGCACCTGCGCCAGCCCGGTCTGGCCCGGCTCGAGCACCTTGTGCTCGAGGAGGACCACCTCGCCGAGGACCTCGGAGGTCCCCACGTGGAAGCGCACCGTTTCCCGACTGCGGAGCGGACGCTGTTGCGAGGGAAGATGGCTGAGGCGGACCTCGTAGAGCGCGGAGGCCGTGAAGAGCTTGGGAGCGCAGGCCACGTCGCCGCGCCGGACGCGCTTGAAGTCGACGTCGGCCAGATTGAGCGCGGAGGAGTGGCCGGCGCGCACCCGCTCGACCTTCTGCCCGTAGGCCTGCAGCCCGCGGACCCGGCCGGTGAAGGTCTGGGCCGCCGTGACCACCTCGACGCGGTCGCCGACCGCCAGCGCCCCCTGCAGGGGGATCCCCGTGACCACCGTACCGAAGCCCCGCGAGGAGAACACCCGCTGGATCGGCATGCGAAAGGCCCCCTCGACGGGGCGCGGGGGAACCCGCTCGACGGCGGCGGCAATGCGCGCCTCGAGCTCGGGCAGACCACGGCCCGAAAGGGAGTCGACGACGCACACCGGCGCCCCTTCCAAGAAGGTCCCGAGCAGGAGCTCGTCCAGCTCGAGCTTCAGGACCTCGATGAGTTCGTCGTCCACCCCGGCGGCCTCGGCCTTGGTGATGACCACGAGGCCGTGCTCGAGTCCGAGCAAGGTGAGGATCTCGAGGTGCTCTCGGGTCTGGGGCATGACGCCGTCGTCGGCGGCGATGACCAGGAGGACCAGGTCGATTCCGGTCGCGCCCGCGACCATGTTCTTGACGAAGCGTTCGTGCCCCGGAACGTCGACGATGCCCACCGTGCGCCCGTCCGGGAGCCGGTAGGGGGCGAAGCCGAGGTCGATGGTCAGCTCGCGGTCCTTCTCCTCCTTGAGGCGGTCCGGGTCCACGCCCGTCAACCGCCGCACGAGGGTGGACTTGCCGTGGTCGATGTGCCCCGCCGTCCCGAGGACCACGCTGACGATCTCGCTCACGCGCGGGATTCTACCCCTCCCCGGGTTGTCCCCAAGGGCACGTATACTGGCGACTTGCGGGGGGACGGCGACCTTGGCAGCATGGAGCAGCGGCGGCCGAACGAGCGGGCGAAGTCCGCGGCTGGAGGGGCTCCCTTGAAAGCCTCCGAGCGAGAGCTCGTGGTGCACCGCGCCGTGGTGGACGGCGCCCCAGGGCCAAAGGAAGAAGCCTTCCTCACCGCCGGCAAAGGGTCCTTCTTCGTTTCTCGGGTCGGGGAGCTCGTCGTACTCGAACCCACTCCGGACGGGGTGGCCGGCCTCCCGGCGAAGGTCGAGCAACTCGTCGACCGCGGCCTGCACAACGTGGTCCTCGACCTCGGCGGCCTCTCGGAACTCGGCGACGGCGCCCTCAAGGCGCTGGGACAGGTCAAGGAAGTCCTCGACCGCTGCGACGGCGCGCTGCGCCTCTGCCGGGTCCCCCCGGAGGCCCGCAGGAGCCTCGCTGCGCTGGACGGCGACGGGTTGAAGGTCCACGACGACGTCGACGCGGCGGTGGCCGAATGCCGCGAGCAGCTCGCCGCCGAGGAGGGACCGGAGGCCGAGGCCGTCCCGAATTCGGAGTGGGGCTGGGGCAGCGACGAGCAGCTCGCTACCCCCGCCGAGGAGACCCCGCCGGTGGCCGAGCTCCTCGTCGAAGACGCCGAACTGCCCAGGCTCCCCGAGGAGGTGCGGGGAATCGTGGGCGGATCGGGGAAGCGCCACGTCTCCTTGAGGCTGCACTTCGGTCGGCCCATCGCCTCCGAAGACGTGAACGTGCTCACCGCGGTCCGCGACTACCTCGCCGCCGAGGGGGGACAACTCGTGCTCGTCTCCTTGCAGCAGGAAGTCCTCAAGTGGCTCGAACTGCTGGAATTCGATCGCGAGTTCGTGATCGTCGAGACCGCTGACGAGGCCGACGCCGCCCACCGCGCGCACGCGGCGGGGGCGTCGCCCCCGCCCGCGGCGCGGACCTCGCCGACGCCGAGCGCCCCCACCGCGCCCTCTGCGTCCGGGACGACGGCCCCGGCGGCGGGGGAAACGGAGCTCGCCCGCACACGCGCCGAGGCAGAAGTCCTCCGCCGGAGGGTCCATCAGCTCGAGGACGAGGCGCACCGAGCCAAGGCGCGAACGCGCGAGCTCGAAGGCGAACTGCGGCGGAAGGAGCGCCGGGTTCGCGAACTCGAGCAGGCCTTGGCGACCGCCGAGGACCGCGCGGTCGCCGCCGAGCGCGCGAGCGGGGAGGAGCACGAAGAGGTCGCGCGCCTACAGCAGGAGCTCGCCGCCCTCCGCAAGCAGCTCGACGGAGTCCACGCGGACGCCGCCGAGCGCGAGCGGAACGCACGCGCCAGCGCAAGCGAAGAGCTCGCACGCCGCGACGAGCGCATCGGCGAGCTGCGCGCGGACCTCGCCGACGCCGAGCGGCGCTCGGGCGAGCTGAGCGCCGCCTTGGCCGAGGCGCGCGCCGAAGCGGAATCCTTGCGCAAACAACTCGACGCGGTCGCGGAGGGCGAGGACGACGTCGCCGCGCTCCGCCGCCGCTGCGTCGCGCTCGAAGACGAAAAGGCGAAGATCCTCGCCGAGGCCGAGGCCGAGATCCGCCGGCTGAGCGAGGAGCGGGCCGCCTTGCACCAAGAGCTCGAGAGCGCAGGGGAACTCATCGAGCGCCTCGGCAAGGAGCTCGAGCTCTCTTGAGCCGCAGAGGTTCGCCGGCCGAGCGCCCCCCCTCCGCGGGCGCGGCCCCCGGGGGCCGCACCCCACGAG
>RFHU01000196.1 GCA_003695705.1 Planctomycetota bacterium | reverse complement strand
CGCCGGGCTGTCAAGCGCCGCCGTGGGCGGCGGCGGCCTGGCGCAGGACCTCGGCGAAGGCCCAGCAGTCGTGGAAGGTGTTGTAGAAGGGGGTCGGGGCCACGCGCACCACGTTGGGCTCGCGGAAGTCGCAGACCACCCCCGCGGCCGCGAGCGCCGCGTGGAGTTCCCTCGGGCGCTCGTGGACGAGGATCGAGAGCTGGCAACCACGCTGGGCGGGGTCCCGCGGAGTCACCACCTCGAAGGCCTCGCTGCCGATCGCGTCGATGCGTTCGAGCAAATAGGCGGTCAAGCGCTCGGACTTGCGGCGCAAGGCCGGCATGCCGACTTCGTCGAACATGTCGTAGGCCACCTTGGCCGGGGCGAGCGCGTAAATGGGCGGGTTGCTGAGTTGCCAGGCGTCGGCGCTGCGCACGGGGAGGAACTCCTCCTCCATGGCGAAGCGCGTGTCGGGGTCGTTGCCCCACCAGCCCTCGCAGCGGGGCAGCGCGCGGAACGCCGCGTAGTCCTCCTCGCCCCCGCGGCCGAGGTGCCGCTCGTGGACGAAGGCCCCCGCGACGGCGCCCGCGCCGCTGTTGAGGTACTTGTAGGAGCACCACACCGCGAAGTCGACCTCGTCGTCGTGCAGGGCGAGGGGCACGTTGCCGGCCGCGTGGGCCAGGTCGACGCCGAACAGGCAGCCCGCTGCGTGGGCGGCGCGCGCCAGCCGCCGCAGATCGTGGCGCTGCCCGGTGAGGTAGTTCACGCCGCCCAAGAGCACCGTCGCGATGGAACTCCCCTCGCGCGCGAGGACCTCCTCGATGTCCTCGGCGCGGACCGTGTGTTCTCCGGGCCGCGGGCGCACCCAGGCGAGGTCGGCCTCGGGGTCCCGCCCGTGCAGGCGGAGCTGGCTCTTCGCGGCGTAGACGTCGGAGGGGAAGCAAGGACCGTCGAGCAGGATCCGCGGCCGGGCGGGCGTAGGCCGATAGAAGGAAATCAGCAACAGGTGCAGGTTCACCGTGAGGCTGTTCATGAGGACCACCTCGTGCGGCCGCGCCCCGACCAGGCGGGCGGCGGGCTCGCGCAAGGCCTCGTGGTAGCGGTACCAGGGGATCTCGGCGTGGAAGTGTCCCTCCACACCGAGGCGCGCCCAGTCGTCGAGCTCCCGCTCCAGGAAGGTCCGCACGGCCTTGGGTTGGAGACCCAGCGAGTTGCCGCACAGGTAGATGCTCTCGCGGCCGTCGTCGTGCGCCGGCGAGGGGGGAATGCAAAAGCGCTCCCGCCAAGAGCGCAGGGGGTCTTCCCGGTCGAGGCGCCGGGCGTGCTCTTCGTCGCCGCTCACTCGAGGAAGCGCTCCTCGCTCAACCCGAGCCACTCCAGGGCGCTCTTGCCGAGGAGCTGCGCGCGGGTCTCGTCGTCGAAGTCCAAGGAGTCGATCAGGGCGCCGGGCGTGGGCATCTCGCCCAAGGGGAAGGGATAGTCGCTCCCGAGCGCCACGCGGCGCGCGCCGATGAGGTCGACGAGGTAGCGGAGCATCGTCGCGTCGTGGACCAGCGAGTCGCACCAGAAACGCCCCAGATATTCGCGCGGGTTGCGCTGGTTGTGGACCTGGGTGAGGTCCGGTCGGCAGACGAAGCCCCGCTCGATCCGCCCGATGGTCGCGGGGAAGGAGCCGCCGCCGTGGGCGAAGGCCACCCGGAGGTCGGGCAGCCGCTCGAAGACGCCGCCGAAGATGAGCGAGCAGATCGCCCGGCTCGTCTCCGCCGGCATGGACACCAGCCAGGGCAGCCAGTAGTCGGGCAAGGTGTCCATGCCCATCATGTCCCAGGGGTGCACGAAGACCGCCGCGCCCAACTCCGCGCAGCGCTCGAACACGCAAAACAGCTCCGGCGCGTTGAGGTTCCAGGCGCCGATGTGGCTGCCGATCTCGACTCCGGCGAGGTCGAGTTCCTCCACGCAGCGCTCCAGCTCGCGCACCGCGAGCTCGGGGTCCTGCATGGGGAGCGTCCCCAGACCCACGAAGCGGCGCGGATGCGCGCGCACGGTCTCGGCGATGTCGTCGTTGAGGAGGCGCGCGAGGTCGTGGGTGTCGTGGGGCTTCGCCCAGTAGCTGAACATGATGGGCACGGTGCTCAGCACCTGCACGTCGACTCCGGCCTCGTCGCACTCGCGCAAGCGGGTCGCGGGGTCCCAGCAGTTCGGCTCGACCTTGCGGAAGAAGGCGCCGTCGCGGGTCATGTGGGCGCAGCCCGGGCCGTGGTGTTCGAGCTGCACGAAGCCGCCGTAGCCGTAGCGTTCGCGCAGGTCCGGCCAGCGCTCGGGGAGGATGTGCGTGTGGATGTCGACGCGCAGCACGCCGACCTCAGCCCTGTGCCGGCGCGGGCGGCTGGGCCTCGCCCGGCTTCTCGACCACGGCGCCGCACTCCTTGCAAGTGCGCACCGCGGGGTCGCCTTCCCAGAAGGCCTCCATGATCTCCTTGAGGTCGCGGGCGATGTTCTTCAGCTCGAAGCTGGCTTCGTGGACCAGGGCGTTGCAGCGCTCGCAGTACCAGCGCAGCTTGTCTTGGGGGCCGGGAGGCCGCGCTTGCTCCACGACCAGGCCGATGGTTCCCGCGGGCCGCTGCGGCGAATGGGGGACGTTCTTCGGGAGCAGGTAGATCTCGCCCTCCCGAATGACGATGTCGTGCGGCCGCTTCGTCTCGGGGTGCTGGATCCTGAGGGTCATGTCGCCCCGGACCTGGTAGAAGAACTCCTCGGTGGGCTGCACGTGGTAGTCGTTGCGCGCGTTGGGGCCGCCGACGACCATGATGATCGTCTCGCGGTCGTCGCGCCACACGGCCTTGTTGCCCACGGGCGGCTGGAGGAACTCGGCGTTCTCCTCGCACCAGGCGCGCAGGTCGATGGGCGTGAACATCACTCCTCCTCGGGGGTCTCCTGAGGCCGCGTCGAGGCGCCATTACACCGGCGCGGAGGAGGCCTGGCAAGACGGGCCTCCCCGCGCACAATGAGCGGTCGGGAGGCCTCATGACCGATCCCCAGCCCCTCTACGTCGCCGGCGAGTGGGTGGCGACCGCTTCGACCCGCCCCGTGTTCGACCCTGCGCGCGGCGAGCGGATCGCCGAGGTGTGCCTCGCCGACGAGGACGTCTGCGAGCGGGCCGCCGCGGCCGCCGCGGCCGCGCGCGCCCCCCTGGCCGCCCTCTCCGCCGGCGAGCGCGCCGGGTTGCTCTTGGCCCTGGCGGCCCGCCTCGAGCGCCGCGCCGACGAGGCCGCCGAGCGCATCGTCGCCGAGGCCGGCAAGCCCCGCGCCCTCGCCCGCGGCGAGGTCGGCCGCGCCTTGGCCACGCTGCGCATCGCCGCGGAGGAGGCGGTCCGCCTCTACGGCGAGACGATCCCCCTCGACCGCAGCGAGGCAGGGAAGGGCCGGCTGGGGGTGGTGCGCCGCTTCCCCGCCGGACCGGTCCTGGGCATCACCCCCTTCAACTTCCCCCTCAACCTCGCCTGCCACAAGCTGGCCCCGGCCCTGGCCGCCGGCTGCCCGGTGGTCCTCAAGGCCGCCGACCAGACCCCCCTCACCGCCCTCCTCCTCGCCGAGCTCTGCGAGGGCGTCGGCTGGCCCACGGGGAGCGTGAGCGTCCTCAACGCCGAGGTCCCCGCCGCCGAGCGCCTGGTCCGCGACGAGCGCTTCGCCCTCCTCTCCTTCACCGGCAGCCCCCGCGTCGGCTTCCTCCTCAAGGAGCGCTGCGGGCGCAAGCGCGTCCTCCTCGAGCTCGGCGGCAACGCCGCCGTCTACGTAGACCGCAGCGTCGCCGACCTCGACGCCGCCGCCGAGCGCATCGCCTTCGGCGCCCTCGCCTACTCGGGGCAAGTGTGCATTTCCGTGCAGCGCATCTACGCCCATCGCGAGGTCGCCGATCCCCTCCGCGAACGCCTCGTCGCCCGCTTCGGCGCGCCGGGGAGCCGCGACCCGCGTGCCGAGGACGCGGGCGTGGTCCCGCTCATCGACGAGGCAGCGGCCCGCCGGGTCGAAGGGCTCGTCCGCGACGCGCTGTCCCGCGGCGCGCGCGCGCTCGTGGGCGGCGCGCGCGAAGGCTCCTGGCACCCGCCCACCCTCCTCGAGGGGGTCCCCGAGGACGCGCCCGCGAACCGCGAAGAAGCCTTCGGGCCCCTGGCGACCTTTGCGGCGGTCGAGGACGCCGAGGAGGCCTTCGCGCGCATGGACGACTCCCCCTACGGCCTGCAAGCGGGGATCTTCACCCGCGACGTGCAGCAGGTCCTCGCCGCCCACGAGCGGCTCGAGGTGGGCGCGGTCCTCCACGACGACGTGCCCACCTGGCGGGTGGACGAGATGCCCTACGGCGGGGTGAAGAGCTCCGGCCTCGGGCGCGAGGGCCTCCGCGACGCCCTGCGCGCCATGACCGAGCCGCGGCTGCTGGTGCTGCGACGGGCGCTGGCGTGAACCGCGCGGTGTGAGAGCATGCCCGCCCTCGGCAAGACCTCTGGAGGAGCCATGGACGATCCCTCCTTGACGAACAAGCACGCCCTGGTCTGCGGGGCCAGCAAGGGGATCGGGCGCGCGGTCGCCGTGGCCCTCGCCGCGCGCGGCGCCGAGGTGACCGTGCTGGCGCGCTCCGCCGACGCGCTGGCCGCGCTGGCAAGCGAACTGACGGACCGGGGCGCCTCGGCCGCGCACGCGCTCCCCGCCGACCTCGACGACCGCGAGGCCCTCGCCCGGCTCGTCGACGCCCACCTCGCCGCCCGCGGCCCGGTCCACGTGCTGATCAACAACGCCGGCGGGCCTCCGGGGGGCCCGATCCTCGAAGCCGGCCCCGAGGATTTCCTCCGCGCGCTGGGGCGGCACCTGCTCGCCGCCCACCTGCTCGTGCAGCGCCTCGTCCCCGGCATGGAGTCGGCGGGCTACGGACGGATCGTCAACATCGTCTCCACCTCGGTGCGCGAGCCCATCGTCGGCCTGGGGGTGAGCAACACCACACGCGCCGCCGTGGCCGCCTGGGCCAAGACCCTCGCCAAGGAACTTCCCCCGGGGATCACGGTGAACAACGTCCTCCCCGGCTTCACCGACACCGACCGCCTGCGCGCGCTCGGCGAGGCCCGCGCCCAGCGCGCGGGGACCACCCTGGAGGCCGTGCGCGAGGGCTGGCTGCGGCTCATCCCCGAAGGCCGCCTCGGCCGCCCCGAGGAGGTCGCCGCCCTGGTCGCCTTCCTCGCCTCGCCGGCCGCCGCCTACGTGCGCGGACAGTCCATCGCCGTCGACGGCGGGCGCTTGAACGGGATCTGAAGGAGGAAGCGCGTGGGCGCAGCCGACGAGCCCCGGGCCGTGGACAATTGGATCGGCGGGCGTCCGACGCCCCCCGAGGGCGGCGAGCGCCTCGACGACCTCGCCCCCGCCACCGGCGAGGTCCTGGCGCGCATCCCCCGCTCGGGCCCCGCCGACGTGGAGGCCGCCGTCGAGGCGGCGCGAGGCGCCCTCGACGGCGCCTGGGGCCGGAGCAGCGTCGAGGAGCGCGCCCGCCTGCTCGAAGCCGTGGCCGACCGGCTCGAGGCCCGCGCCGACGAGCTCGCCGCGCTCGAATCGACCGACACCGGCAAGCCCCTGGCCCTGGCTCGGGAGGTGGACATCCCCCGCGCGGTGGCGAACTTCCGCTTCTTCGCGGGCGCCGTGCGCCACCACGCGGACGCCTTCCACCCGATGCAGCGGGCGATCAACTACACCCTGCGCCAGCCCCTCGGGGTGGTGGGGCTCATCACCCCCTGGAACCTGCCCCTCTACCTGCTCACCTGGAAGACCGCCCCCGCCCTCGCCATGGGCAACGCGGTCGTCGCCAAGCCCTCGGAGCTGACCCCGCTCACCGCCCACGCCCTGGGGGAAATGCTCGCCGAGCTGGCGCCGCCGGGTGTCTTCAACCTGGTGCACGGGCTCGGGCCCGAGGCCGGGCAGGCCATCCTCGAGCACCCCGGCGTGAGCGCCATCTCCTTCACCGGAGGCACCGCCACCGGCGCGCGCGTGGCCGCGGCCGCGGCGCCCCGCTTCAAGAAGCTCAGCCTGGAGCTCGGCGGCAAGAACCCGACCCTGGTCTTCGCCGACTGCGACGTCGAGCGCGCCCTCGACGGCGCGGTGCGGGCCGGCTTCACCAACCAGGGCCAGGTGTGCCTCTGCGGCTCGCGCCTGCTCGTGGAGGCGAGCATCTACGACGACTTCCTCGCCGCCTTCGTCGAGCGCGTCCGCGCCCTCCGCGTCGGCGACCCCGCCGACCCCGCGACGCGGGTGGGGGCGTTGATCTCGCTGGCCCACCGCGACAAGGTGGAGGGCTACGTGCGCCTCGCCCGGGAGGAAGGCGGCGAGGTCCTCTGCGGCGGCGTGCGCCCCGAGCTCCCCGCGCCCTTCGACCGCGGCGCCTTCTTCGCGCCCACCGTCGTCGCGGGCCTCGGGCAACGCTGCCGAACGGTGCAGGAGGAGATCTTCGGCCCCGTCGTGACCGTGCAACCCTTCGCCGACGAGGCCGAGGGCGTCGCCCTCGCCAACGACGTCCGCTACGGGCTCGCGGCCTCGGTGTGGACCCGCGACCTCGACCGCGCGCATCGCGTGAGCGCGGCCTTGCGCACGGGCATGGTGTGGGTCAACACCTGGCTGCTGCGCGACCTGCGCGTCCCCTTCGGCGGGATGAAGGACAGCGGCGTGGGCCGCGAAGGCGGCCGCCACTCGCTGGAGTTCTTCAGCGAGGCCCGCAACGTGTGCATCGCCATCGACCAAAGGCCCGAGCGGGATCCAGGGAGGCGCGTGTGAGCGAGATCTTCAACACGGACGAGGCCCCCAAGCCGGTGGGCGCCTACCCCCACGCCCGTCGGGTGGGGGGGCTGCTCTTCCTCTCCGGCGTCGGCCCGCGCCAGCCGGGGACCGACGAAATTCCCGGCGGGCCCATTCGGGACGAGCACGGGACGCCGCAGGACTACGACGCGGCCGCTCAGACCCGCGCCGTCATCGAAAACGTGCGCAAGATCCTCGCGGCCGCGGGTTCCTCGCTCGACAAGGTCGTCGACGTCACCGCCTTCCTCGTCGACATGCAGCGCGATTTCGCCGCCTACAACGCCGTCTACGCGGAATACTTCGCGAACATCCAAGCCACCCGCACGACCATCGAAGTCGGCGCGCTGCCCACGCCCATTGCCGTCGAGTTCAAGGTCGTGGCCGAGCCGTGAGGCTCATCGACATCTCGCCGCCCGTCGACGAAGGCATCGCCGTGTGGCCCGGCGACGTTCCCTACACGCGCCGCAGCACCCAGAGCCTCGCCGAGGGAGACACCGTCGAGCTCTCGGCGATCACCACGACCCTGCACCTCGGCGCCCACGCCGACGCGCCCTCCCACTACGCGCTCGGCGGCGCCTCCATCGCGGAGCGACCGCTCGCCCACTACTACGGACCCTGCGAGGTCGTCGCCGTGGGACTTCCCGCCGGCGAGCGCATTCGCCCCGAGCATCTTCCCTCGCTGCCCGCCGCGCCGCGGGTCCTCTTCCGAACCGGGTCCTACCCCGACCCGACCCGCTTCGAGCGCGACTTCAACAGCCTCTCCCCGGAGCTGATCGAGGCCCTTGCCGCGCGAGGCTGCGTCCTCGTGGGCATCGACACGCCTTCGGTGGACCCCTGCGACGACAAGGTCCTCGAAACCCACCAGGCCCTCGCCCGCCACGACGTGGCGAACCTCGAAGGGCTCGTGCTCGCCCACGT
>RFHU01000195.1 GCA_003695705.1 Planctomycetota bacterium | reverse complement strand
GGGTGGGGAAGGGGCCGGAAGGCGCTCCACGCCCCATAGGTCCAAGAAGGCGTCTCGGGCGGCGACGTCGGCGTGTTCGAGGCGGGGCTCCACCTCGGGAAGCGGCGAGATGGCGAGGAGGTGCTCGACTTCGTCGGGACTGCGTCCGGGGAGGAGGACAAAGCGGCCACGCCAGCGCAGGAGCCTGGCGTCGCCTTCGCGAGCGAGGGAGACCCAGGCGTCGCCTTCGCAGCGCGGAGGCTTTCCGGGCTCGCGGCGCAGGCGCCCAGCGAGGCTCCATTCTTCGACGCGCCACGCGGAGCCGCGCTCCGCGGACCACTCCTCGCCGTCCGCCGGCGCGGGGGAGAAGAAGAGGAGGCGCAGGCGGAGGATCCCCGACGGGCCCAGGGTGGCGCGGACGACTTCGGCGCGGGCCTCCGGCCGCAGGGCGCGCGCCGCAAGGGTGGGCTCGCTCCCTCCGCGGAATTCGAGTCGACACCACGGACGCGCGTCGTCGGCGCCAAGGGGGTCTCCTTCGAGGATGACGACCTGGCTTCCCTCGAGCCTCGGCGCTGGTTCCTGAGCACGTGCCGTCCCCGCCCCCGCGGCCCCGACAAGGAAGCCCGCAAGGAGAAGCCGCTGCAGGCGAGCCATCGGGTTGCGGAACGAACGGTTCACTCCCACCCAGCCTAGCCGCGGGGCGCACGGCCCGAGCGACGGGCCCGTCCGGCGGACGCACTTCCCCCCAGCGAAACCTCCTCTGCGTTGCCAGGTCTGCGCGCCGGGGCCCGGATCGGGAAGGGAATCCCAAGCCTTTCGTAAGTGCTTTTCCGGTATGCGTTGCCGGGTACGCGGCCGCGCCCGCGGGGCGGCCTTGGCCACCCCGCGGGCGCCCGGAGAGCCAGGGATGAGATTCGAACTCACGGCCTGCGCATTACGAATGCGCTGCTCTACCGCTGAGCTACCCTGGCGAGGGCGGCCAGCATAGCGGGTGGCCCGGCCGTCGTCTACTCGGGGGGGAGGTCTTCCCCGTCGATGACCTCCGAGAGCTTCCAGCTGCCCGTGCCGGCGTGGGGGTCGCGGGCGGCGCCGACGGCCGGCGCGTCGGGCACCGAGAGGTTGATCTCGTCGATGAGGCGGCGGAGGCGGCCGAGATGCCGGCGGCTGAAACGGAACTGGATCCGCGGTAGGGAGCGCACCGCTTCGGATTCGTCGGATTCCTCGGGGTGCGCGTCGCCCACCTCGAAGTCCCCCGCGGCGAGGAGGTCGCGGAAGCGTTCGTTCAGCCGGGCCATGAGCTCCGGGGTCGGCGCGCGCTTGAGGCGCAAGACGGTCCATTCGCCCACGTAGCGGATGGAGTGGTAGACGCGGTAGAAGCGCTCGATCTCTTCTACGGCCTTGTCGATGTCGGTCGTGTAGCGGTAGAGGTTGCGGTCGGAGGGCGAGATGAGGCCGCGCGCGAGGAGGTTCTCGCGCTGGTAGCGCTCCCAACTCGGCCAGTAGTCGCCGCCGGGTAGGTCCATGAGGATGACCGGGACCGGGTCCGACTTGCCCGTTTGCAGGAGGGTGAGGGACTCGTAGCCTTCGTCGTGGGTGCCGAAGCCGCCGGGGAAGAGGACGATGGCGGCGCTCTCCTTTACGAAGGCCAGCTTGCGGGTGAAGAAATACTTGAAGTGGACGAGTTTGGGGTCGCCGTCGATGAAGGGATTTGCGGATGCCTCGAAGGGCAGGTTGATGCTGACGCCGAAGGAGTCGTCCCGGCCGGCGCCTTCGTTCCCGGCCTGCATGATGCCCGGGCCCGCGCCGGTGATGACCATGTAGCCACGCTCGACGATGGCCCGTGCGAAGCGGCGGCAGTGTTCGTAGATCGGACTGCCGGGGGGGGTGCGGGCGGAGCCGAAGATGGCCACCTTGCGGCGGTCTCGGTGCCGACCGAAGACCTCGCAGGCGCGGGCGAAGTCCTTGAGGGCGCCAGAGAGGAGCTTGAGCTCGCCCCGGTCGAGCCCTCGACGGTGCAGGGCCACGACCTGGCGGAGGATCCGCTCGTAGAGGTCGCGATCGGGGGTCCCGGAGGGAAGGGAGTCCACGAGGGCGCGCAGGGGTTCTTCGAAGCGCGGATCGATCACCGGCGCAGATCATACCCCAGCGCGGGGCTGGCCCCCCTGCGCGCGGCAGGGCACCCAGCGCGCGGCGAGCTCACCGCGACGCGGCGTCCGCCCCTTCTGCGCCGGCGCCCTCGGCCGCGTCGCTGAGCGAGCGAGGGGCCGAAGCATCGCCCGCCCGCCGCAAGAGACGAAGCACCCGCTCCGTGGTGCCCATGGTCACGAGTTCCATGCCCTCTTCGAGGCGTAGGTCGCCGCGCGGGTTGAAGGCGAAGGCCTCCTCCCCGCGGCGGCGCGCCGCCAGGATGGGGAGTTCCTCGGTGTCGAAGGGGTCGAGTTCGGCCAGGGTGCGTGCGCTCCACTCGGGGCCCAGGCACACCTGGGCGAAGCGCACGGGGGCGTCCTCTTGGTGCAGCATTTTGTCGAGGAAGCCGACGACCGCCGGGCGGAGCATCTCCGAGGCGAGGCGCAGCCCACCGATGAACGAGGAGGCGACCAGGAGCATGGCGACGAGGATCAGGCCCATGGTGTAGGCGCGGTAGAGGGGGAAATCCTCCAGGGTCGTCCCGGGGGGCTGGGGAAGACTTCGCCGTAGCCGGTGGTGGAGACGGTGATGGCCGTCACGTAGAGGCAGTCGAGGGGGCTCCAGGGTTCGGCGAGGCGGGGCTCCAGCGCGCCCGTGGCGTGCAGGTGCCCGAGCAGGAAGTAGCCGCTGGAGCCGAAGAAGAGCAGCAGGACCACCGCGCGCAGGCTGGTCCACAGGCGGCTGCGCAGGAGCCTTTGCGCAGGCGTCGCCGCGTTGGGGAGCGGGGAGGGTGGTCCCAGGCGGGAGGCGCGGTGGATCATCCCGGCGCGCTGGGGGCTGTGGCGAGCCGAGCGGCTGGACGCGGGTCGAGCGGCTGGGAAGGAGCGGCGAGGGTGCGCTTCACACCGGCCTCACGAGGAGGCGCCAGGCTTCGAGGGAGGGGACGATGGTATCGAGCAGCAGTCGGGGTGCGACGCCGAACAGCGCGCAGGCGGCGGCGGCGGGGACCAGCGCGACGGCTTCGGCCGGCCGCAGGTCGGGGAGACCGGCGAACTCGGGGCGCCAGAGGCGACCGAGCAAGGCCCGGCCGAGAGACCAGGCGACTCCGGCCGCGAGGAGGGCGAGGGCCCCCGCGGCGGCGATCCCCAGGGCGGCCAAGAAGCCTCCGGCGCGCCAGGCGCCCAGGAGGGCGAGGAGGTGGGCGGAGAAGAGGCCGTAGCCGGGGAGGCCGACGGGGGCGAGGACCAGGGCGGAGAAGACGAGGGAGAATTGGGGCAGAGGAACGGCGAGACCACCCAAGGCGAGGAGGTCGGGCTCGCCGGTCCGGCGCTGCAGGCCTGCGGCGGCCAGGGCGCCGCCCCCGAGCGCGACCGCGCCGAGGACCCCGTGCACGGCGGCGCCGGTCGCTCCCAGTTCGCCTCCGGAGGAGACGGCGAGGAGGAGGACGCCGGCGGTGGCGACGCTCAACCAGGGCACCAGGCGGCGGAGGTCGCGGAGGGCGAGGGCTCCCAGGGCACCGGCGAGCAGGGCTGCGAGGCCGAAGGCCGCCACGATGCGGACCACCGCGGGGGCGCGCACGATGGCGGGAGCGAGGGGCCAAGTCCAGCGCAAGATCGTGTAGGCCCCGAGCGCGAGGCCGCCGCCGGCGAGGAGGGCTGCGGCCGAGGCGGGGCCGCGGGTCGCCGCGCTCGCGAGTCCGCCGTGCAGGGGCGGCAGCGGGAGCCGGAGCGCGGCGGCGGCGAGGCCGCATGCGAAGAGCAGTCCCTGCACCGCCGGCGGCAGGTCGCCAGCCCCGGCGAGCTGAGCCAGGGCGGCCAGGTTTGCCGTCCCTTCGGGGGCGCTCCCGGCGGCGGCCAGGGCCGCGCCGAGCAGGGCAGAGCCCCCCAGGAGCCCGGGGAGGAGGGCGCGAACGAGCCGCCAGCGGCCGGCGCGCGTGTGCGTGTCGGCGCCTGCCAGCCAGGCCGCGGGCAGGCTGGCGAAGCACCAGGCCAGGGCGAAGGCGGCTGCGTCCAGGGCGACGAAGGCCCCCAGGAGGGCTGCGACGCCCAGGAGGAGCGCGCTCAGGAGGCGTCGTGGGTCGTTTTCGGGGGACTCCTCGACGAAGGCGGCCGCGACGGTCGCGAGGAGCCCGAGCAAGGCGACGGCGAGCGCGAAGCCCAAAGCGATGCCGTCGACGCCCAGGGTCCAGTGGAGTCCAAGGCCGGGCAGCCACCGGGTGTGCGCGACGAAGGCGAGCTGGCTGGCCAAGGGCCCGGCGGCGGCCCGACGCAGGCCCTCGAGCTCGTGGCGGAGGCGCGCGTGCGCGCGTTCGAGCCGGTCGGCCTCCGCCCGAGCCCCGGCGAGGAGCGCGCGCGCGGTGGCGACGCCCAGGGCGTCGCCGCGCTGCTCGGCGTCGCGGAGGGCCTCGCTCGCGAGGTCGACCCCCGCCAGGGCGGAGCCGAGCTCGAGAGGCTGCTCCCCGGCGAGGAGGGTCTCGCGAAAGCGGTCGCGGACGACGAGGTCTTCGAGGCCTTCGCCGTCGAGGGCGCGGTCGAGGAGGCCCCCTGGGCAGGCCCAAGTCTGCTCGAGACGAGGTGCCGTGCGCCCGCCGTAGAGGGTCCAGGCCCAGAGGCAGAGGACGAAGGTGAACGCAGCGGCGGCGGGGGCGAGCAGGCGGGCGGCGCGGCGACCGAGCAAGGGCGCGAGGAGCGCTCCCGCGAGGGGGACGGCGAGGATCAGGTGGAGGAGATGGTCTTGCGGACCGCTCACGGCCAGGGATTCTATCCGGCGGTCCTTCCTCCGCCGCGGCCCCCTGGCCAGCGAGGGGGGAAGCGGCGGAGCGCCTCGCGGGCGGCAGAAGCACGCGGCGGCCTCCGGGAAGGGCCCGGGAGGTGCGGGGCGTTGCGGTGGCCGTTGGGGAGTCCCCTGCGCCGTTCCTCCCGCGGCCGGGTGGGCGGGGCGGACGGGGTTCTCAGGCGAAGTCGGCGGCGTCGCGCTCGATGGCGACGCCGACCGAGCGCGCGTCGGGGAGAGCCGTCGGCTTCTCCACCCGCACGCGCACTCCGTACGCTCCGTGTTCGAGGACGCACAGGCGAGCGATCCCTTCGGCCAGGGTCTCGACCAGGCGGGGTGCGGCGCGCTCGGCGTAGTCCGTGACGGAGGCGCACAGGGCTCGGTAGTCGATGGCTTCGTGCAGTGCGTCGTCCGCGGCCGCGCGGCGGGTGTCCGTGAACAGCTCGAGGTCGACGCAAACGTCCTGCGGGTGCTCGCGTTCCCAAGGGTCCACGCCGATGACCGCGCGGACGAGGAGGCCGCGGACGAGGACGCGATCCCGCCGCGGCGAGTCGCCTTGGGCGGAGGGTTGGGGTGGCGTCACGGGCGGCCTCCGGAGAGCAAGTGTTCGCCTCCGTCCACCAAGAGGGCGACGCCGGTCACGAATTCGCAGCGCGCGAGGAAGAGCACCGCGTCGGCCACCTCCTCGGGGCGGCCCGTGCGGCCGAGGGGAAGGCGCTGGCCGCGGGCCTCCCAGATGGGGTCCCCTTCTTCTTCGCCCGGAGGAGGCAGGATGGGTCCGGGGACGAGGGCGTTGACCCGTACCTCCGGAGCGAGTTCGCGCGCGGCGCAGCGGGTCAGGTGCAGGAGCGCGGCCTTGCTCGCGCCGTGGTGCGCGTAGCCGCGCCACGGGGTTTGGCCGGAGAGGTCGCCCAGGTTGATGACCGCCGCGGGCGCCCGTGCGCCGTCCTGCCGGCCCGGGCGCCGCGCGCGGGCGGCGAAGAGAGGCAGGCTGCGCTGCAAGCAGAGGAGGGGCGCGCGGGCGTTGATGGCCAGGACCCGGTCCCAGTCTTCCCAGCCGATGTCCGCGAGGGCTGCCCGCTCGAAGGAGGCCGCCGAGTTGACCAGGATGTCCAGGCCCCCAAAGCGAGACGCCAAGTCGGCGAACAAGGCGTCGATGTCCGCGGGCTTCGTGAGGTCGGCGCCCAGCGCCTCGGCGTCGCGGCCGAGGGCTCGGAGCTCCGCGACCGTCGCCTCCGCGGCGGCGCGGGAGCTTCGGTAGTGCACCGCGACGTCGCAGCCCGCGCGCCCGAGCGCGAGCGCGATGGCCCGGCCCAGCCGCCGGCCGGCGCCGGTCACCAACGCAGTCCGCCCCTCCAGTCGCACGGGGCGGGAGTATAGCAGCGCCGACGCGAAGCCCGCCCGGCCCGCGCTCCTCCTCGTCGAGGCGCGGGTCGGGGGCCGCGCTTTCGGCTCATCGGTGGCTATGCCAGGATGCCGCGCGTTCGGAGGAACGCATGGCCCCGGTCCTGGCGACCTTGACCGCCGAAGTGACGGTGGTCTCCTTGGTGGTGGGGATCTTGCTCCTCGCTTCCCTCGTGGCCCTCGCTCCTCTGCGGCGGCTGCGCTTGCCCTACACCGTGGCGCTGATGCTCTGCGGGGCCGCGCTGGGAGGGCTCGGCGAGCAGGTGGAGCGGCGCGCGGCGCAGGCGGTGGCGCGCGCCGTGCTGGAGCGCACGCCGCTGGGTGCGCTCGCCAAGGGCATGTCCGGAACCGCTCGGGGCGACTGGAGGGTGCGCCTGGACCCCGAGGCCCGGGCGCGGCTGGCGCAAGCCGCTCGCTCGCTGCCCCCGGGAGCTGGGGCGGACGGCCTGGCCGAGGCCCTGAGCGCGGCGGAACCTCCGCTGGTCGAAGCCGTGGACCGTGCGCTGCGGAGCGAGGGCGATGGGGAACTGCCGACCGAGGAGCGGGTCGGCTTGCTCGAGCAGTTCTTGCACTTGGTGGGTGCGGGCGGGGGCCTCGGCCCAGGAATGATCTTCTTCGTCTTCCTCCCGCCCCTGGTCTTCGAGTCGGCCTTCAACCTCGACGCCCGCAAGCTGATGCGCAACCTGGCGCCCGTCCTCGTCCTGGCCGGGCCTGTGCTCGTCGTCGCGGCGGGGGGAACCGGCGCCGCGGCGATGCTCGCGGGCGGTGGTGCGCGCGGTCTCACCTGGGAGGCGGCCTTCCTCTTCGGGGCGCTGATCTCGGCGACCGACCCCGTGGCGGTGGTGGCGCTCTTCAAGGATCTGGGCGCGCCGGCGCGCTTGGGCGTACTGGTCGAGGGGGAGAGCCTCTTCAACGACGGCACGGCCATCGTCTTGTTCCACATCCTCCTCGGGCTGGCCGTCGCCAGCTACGCTCCCGCGGCGGGCGCCGGCGAAGCGCTCTCGGCCACCATCGGGCACGGACTGGTCGAGTTCTTGCGCGTCTCCCTCGGCGGCGTGGCCGTGGGGCTCGCGCTCGCCTGGGCCGTGTTCTGGCTCGTGGGCCGCGTCACCTCCAACGAGCACGTCGAGATTTCCCTCTCGGTGGTGCTCGCCTACGCCACCTTCCTGGCGGCCGAGCACCTGCTGCACGTCTCCGGAGTCATGGCCGTCGTCGCGGCCGGGCTGGTGGCCGGCTCCTACGGAAGCACGAAGGTCTCGCCGAGCGTGGTCGAGTTCATGCACTCCTTCTGGGAGTACACGAGCTTCATCATGAACTCGCTCATTTTCTTCTTCGTGGGGTTGGTCATCGTGCGCCAGCTCTCCCTCGCCGACGTAGGCCGCTGGGCGCCGGTCCTTGGTGCCGTGCTCGTTGCTGCCTTGCTCGTACGCGCCGCGGGGGTCTACGGAACCGTTCCCCTGCTCTCGCGCTGGATCGAGCCCATCGACCGCCGCTACCAGACGGTGATGGTGTGGGGTGGACTGCGCGGTGCGGTCTCCTTGGCCCTCGCGTTGGTGGTCTTCGGACACCCCGAGCTGCCCAGGGAAGCGCGCGAGGGAGTGCTCGCACTCGCGGCGGGGGTGGTCGTCTTCACCCTGCTCGTGAACGCGCTCAGCATGGAGCCGCTCCTGCGTCGGCTCGGACTGGACCGCCCCACACCGGTCGACCGCTTCGCCCTGGCCCACGCGGAGCGCGAGCGGGTGCGCGCCGCACGCGCGGTGCTTGCGCGCCTCGCACGCGAGGGGGCGGTGCTCCCCGGCGTGCTCGCACCCCTCGAGGAGGCCTGCGCGGCTCGCGACGCGCGGGCCGCCTCCGCGCTCGGGGACCTCGCGAGCGAGCTGGGCGCGGACCCCGGCCTGGCCGAGGAGCTCGCTTCCTACGTCGCGCTGGCGCTGGAGAAAGGCGAGGTGCTCGCCCGCTTCCAGGCGGGACAGCTCAGCGAGGCGGCCACCCGGATCCTGCTGGCGTCGGCGGATGCCCTCGAGGAGCGGGTCGAGCGCGGCGCGGGGCTCCCCGAGGATCGGGAACTCGTCGTGGGCCTTGGGGAGATCGAGTCGCGTTTCCTCTCGCTCGTCGAACCCCTGCCCCTCCTAGGCCGAGTCTCCCGCAGCCTGCGCGCGCGTCGCCTCGCCGAGACCGTGGAGGCCCAGCGAGCCCTCGCCCTTTGTGCGCGCGCGGTGCAGCGCGCGCTGGCCGCGCTGGAGCGAGACGGCGGCTTGGATCCTCGTGCCTTGGCCCAGGTGCAGGCCCGCGTGTCCGGCTGGGTCTTCCGCAGCGAGGAGCGCCTGCATCGACTCGTGGAGGCCTTCCCGGAATACGCGGCCCATTCGCAGATCCTGTTTGCCGAGCTGGAGACCTTGCGCGCCGAGCGCCGGGCCTTGGCGCACCTCGCCGAGGCCGGGCTGCTCACGGAGAAGGCCCACGCGACGGCCAAGGCCGAGCTGCTTGCCCGAGAGGCGGAGTGCCTCCGCCGCCGCCCCGAGGGGATCGATCTGTCTCCCGAGCGCTTGCTGCGTGCCGTGCCGGCCTTTTCGCGCGCGGACCCCACGCACCTCGCGGCCTTGGCGCAGAAGCTCGTTTCGCGCACCTTCCTCGAGGGGGAGACGGTCGTCCGCGAGGGGGAGCCGGGCGATTCCATGTTCCTCATCGCGCGCGGGGCGGTCCGCGTCGTCGCCCGCGGCGAGGACGAAGCGGAGGTACCCCTCTCCACCCTGGGGCGGGGGGCCTTCTTCGGCGAACTCGGGGCCCTCCTGGGCGGGCGGCGGACGGCCACCGTGCGGGCCATCACCCCGGTCAACCTGTTGGAGCTCGGCGCCGCGCCGCTTCGGGAGGTGCTTGCCGCCGAGCCGGAGCTGGCCGAGGCCGTGCGCGCCTCCGTCCTGCCGCGCACCGTGGGCCGAGCCCTGGCCAGCCAGGTTCCCGTCGAAGTCCTCGGCGAGGCCGCCCGCGCGGACCTGGCGCAGGCCTTCGGCGAGGTCTTCTGCGCCGCGGGCGAGCGACTCGCTGCGGCCGAAGGGACGCAGCGGCTCATTTACGTGGCCGACGGCGAGCTGACCCTCGGGGGGCGGGTCTGCGCTCCGGGGTGTCTCCTCGGCCTGGGGGCCTTCGCCGAACGGCCGTGGGGCGCGCCGCTGGTGGCCCGCACCGACGCGCGCTTGTTCGTCCTCGAACCCGACGAACTCGCGGCCTTCCGGGCACGGCATCCGGCGGCCGCGGACGCGCTCGCTCGCCGCGCCCCGGTCGACCCGACGAGCGAGGTCTGACTCCCTCCGCTCCGCACCGAAGCCTCTCCCTCCGGAGGGCCTCCTCCCCCCGCGCCCGCGGGGGCGGCGCAAGCTCTGAGTCCTCGGCGGCGAAGTCGCATCGAATCCTCGCTGCGCTGCGCCGATCTGGGGAGGCACGAGGAGAGGAGGTGCTCTCGTGCGTCGGACGACCCTGCTGATCTTCGCGCTCTGCGGCGCGCTCTTGGGCTGCGGTTGCCGCGGCCTGGACCGGACACCGGGCGGCGAGCTCTGCCTGCCCCCAGACGACTTGGCCCTCACGGAGCCTACGGCCTCCGAGGCCGAGGACCGAGCGGAACAGGCGGCCCCGGCGTCCCCACAGGATTCGTGGGAGGCGGAGGCCGCACGGGGGGGAGCAACCACGCCCCTTCCCGCCAGCGCTCCCGGCGACGCCGCTGCAGGCGAGGGCGGCGAGGGGTCCGGAGCCGCGCCCGCCGAGGTGTTGGCGCGGATCGAGCCCGGCCGACGGCACCCACTGCTCATTTACAGCGCAGAGCTCCGCCTCGGGGTCTACGAGCCCGAAGCCGCCGCCGAGGCGGCCAGCTCCATCGCCCGCGGGCTGGGCGGCTTCCTCGCCTACCGCGGGGACCACGCGCTGACGCTCCGAGTGCCCGCGGGTCGCTTCCAGATGGCGCTCGAGCGCATCGAGGACCTCGGAGAGGTCCTCGGCCGCTCGGTGCGCTCGTTGGACGTGACCGAAGAATTCCGCGACCTGACCGCTCGCCTGCGCAACGCCGAGGCAGTCCGTGCGCAGCTCGTCCGTTTGCTCGAGCGGGCGCGCGACGTAAAGGCGGCCTTGGCCGTTCAGGCGGAGCTGGCCAAGGTCACCGAAACCATCGAGCGCCTGAAGGGGCGCCTGCGCTTCCTCGAAGACCGCATCGCCTACTCGACCATCACCGTGCGCTTCCGCCCCCGGGCGCAGCCGCCCATCGACAGCCCGACCACCTTCCGTCTTCCCTTCCTCTGGCTCGACAACGTCGGCCTTCGCACCCTCCTGCAGCTCAGGTGACGTCATGACCCTCCGTGCCGCGGCCCTGGCCGCCCTGTTCGCCCTCACCGGATGCACCGGCTTCGTCATCGACCCCCCCGAGGACTTCGTCGTCCTCGAGGAGCCCGACGGGGGCCCCTTTGCCCTGCGGGCGAGCTCCGCCGACGGCGTCGTCCTAGGGGTGCGCGAACTCCCTGGGGCCGAGAACGCGAGCCTGACCTTCTGGGCCCGGGCCGTCGCCGGCCGGCTGGAGACGGCGCGCGGATACCGCCGCACGGGCGAGGAGGCGGTGCGCGCCGAATCCGGGGAGGAGGGTCGCCTGCTCGCCTTCTCCCGCAGCGAAGGCGGAGAGGAGTTCACCTACTGGGCGGCCGTGTTCCCGGCGCCGCCCGCGGCCCCGCTCGGCGCGCCCCGCCTCTACCTGGTCGAGGCGGGGGGACCCAAGGCCGCCTTCGAAGCGGCTCGGCCGGCGCTGAAGCGCTCCCTGCGCAGCCTGCGCATCGACTGAGGAGCGAGCCGCACTCCGCCGCGGCCCGCGGGCCTCGCGACCATCCGCGCGGCCCGCTCCTCGCGGCCTCCAGCCGGAGAGGAGGCCCGCCGCCCTTGGCCCTGTTCCTCTGGGGCAGCGCGCGGTAGGGTCGCGGGCCGTGGACCTCGAGCGCCTCAAGATCGACCGGAGCGGAGCGCAGCGCCGCCGACGCGGCGGCTCGTGGCTTCCACGCGTCGTGGGTGGCGGCGCGGCGCTCCTGGTGCTCGGCGCGGCGTGGGTCTTCTGGCGGCCCGCCCGCGAGGCCATCGACAGGGTGCGCCTCCCCGAAGTCCGCGCCCTCCGCGTGGAGCGCAGCCATCCCGCGGCGGTGGGCGCGGTGCGGGGCATGACCGCGAACGGCTACGTGGTGGCCGCACGCCGGGCCGCGCTCTCGGCGGACGCGCCGGGGCGAATCGTCGAGCTGAACGTCACCGAGGGGAGTGTGGTTCGCCGCGGCGACGTGGTGGCCCGCCTCTACGACGCCGAGGCGAAGGCCGCCCTGCGCCGGGCGGAGGCCGAGCGGGACCTCGCGCGGGCCTCGGCGAGGAGCGCCCAGGCTGCCCTCGATGCGGCGGAAGCCGCGCGCCGCCGGGCCACCTCCGACGTCGTCGCGGCGGGCGCGGCCACGGCCGCCGCGAAGGCCGAGCGGGACCTCGCGCGCGCGGACCTCGCACGCGCGGAGGAACTCGGGCGCGCGGCGGTGAACACCCCGCGCGAACGCGACGCCGCGCAGAGCGCCCTCGACGCGGCGGAGGCACGCTGCCGGCGGGCGGGCGCCCTCGAGGCGGCTGCGCGCGCGGCCGCAGACGCAGCCGAGCACCGCGTCGCCGTGGCTCGGGCCGACCTCGAGGTGGCGCGGGCGCGCCTGGCGGCGGCCGAGGCGGCCCGCGCGCAGGCCGAGGCCGCCCTGGACAAGATGAAGGTTCGTGCGCCCTTCGACGGGGTGGTGGTCCTCAAGGACGCCGAGGTTGGCGAGGTGGTGTCGCCCAACGCCCAGGGGGGCTCGAATTCGCGCGGATCGGTGGCGACGATGGTCGACTTCGCCTCGCTCGAAGTCCAGGCCGACGTCCCCGAGACGAGCCTGCGCGCCGTGCGACCGGGTGGTCCGGCGCGCATTTACCTGGATGCCTTCCCGGACCATCCGTACCGGGGTCGGGTCGACCGGATCTGGCCCACCGCCGACCGACAGACGGCGACGGTCGAGGTGCGGATCGCCTTCCTCGAGCGGGACGAGCGCCTACGCCCCGAAATGGGCGTGCGGGTGGTCTTCCTCCCCGAGGAGGCGGGGGACGCCGCCGCGAAGACGCAGGCCGGAAAGGGGAGCATCCTGGTGCCCGAAGGCGCGGTGGTGCGCAGCGGGGGACGCGACGCCGTCTTCGTCCTCGAACGCGGCGTCGCTCGCCTGCGGCCCGTGACGGTCGGACCCCGACGCAGCGGGCGCCTGGAGATCCGCGGCGGCCTCTCTCCCGGGGAACGGATCGTCTTGGACCCGCCCCCCACCCTCGATGACGGAGCGCGCGTGCGCGCTCGCGAGGACGGCGCACCATGAGCGAAGCGGCCTTCGTTCGCATCGAAGAAGTGACCCGTACCTACCGACGCGGCGGAGAGGAAATCCACGCCCTCGACGCCTTCAGCCTGGACATCCCGCAGGGCGGCTTCTACGCCCTCATGGGTCCCTCCGGTTCGGGGAAGACCACCCTCCTGAACCTGCTCGGCGGCCTCGACCTCCCCGATGCGGGGAGGGTCCTCGTCGACGGGGAGGAACTCGCCGGGCTGAGCGGCTCCGAACGGGCGCAGTGGCGGGCGGACAACGTGGGCTTCGTGTTCCAGGGCTTCAACCTGCTCGGTGTGCTCACCGCCTTGCAGAACGTGGAGCTGCCCCTGCTCCTCACCCCCCTCCCGCGCAGGCGCCGGCGCGAGCAGGCCCTCTACGCGCTCGAGCTCGTGGGCCTCGCCGACCGCGCGCACCATCGCCCCCGCGAACTCTCCGGCGGCCAAGAACAGCGCGTGGCCATCGCGCGGGCGTTGGCCACCGATCCCAAGCTCATCCTGGCCGACGAGCCGACGGGCGATCTCGACCGCAAGACCGCCGATGCCGTCCTCGACCTCCTCGTGCGCCTGAACCAGGAGTTCGGCAAGACCATCGTCATGGTCACCCACGACCCTCTTGCCGCCGACCACGCCCGCCACGTGGTGCATCTCGACAAGGGCAAGCTGGGGCGCATTGAGGAGAATCCCCCGCGAGGCGCTGCGGCCGCGAATCCAACGGAGGGCGCGGCACCGGAGTCCGGAACGTGACGGTTCCCCTGCGGCTGATCCCGCGCAACCTGTTCGCCAGCCCGTTGGTCGCCCTGCGCAGCTTGTTGACCTTGGCGTCGCTCGTGGTCGCCGTGTTCCTCCTCTGCATCCTCCGCAGCGTGGTGGCCAACCTCGACGCGGGGGTGCAGGCTTCCTCGGGGCGGCGTTTGGTGGTGCAGTCCGCGGTGAGCCTGTTCGTCGACTTGCCGCTTAGCTACCAGGCGAAGATCGAGTCGGTTCCCGGCGTCGCCGAGACGACGGTCTTCCAGTGGTTCGGGGGCTACTACCAGGAACGCTCCAATTTCTTCGCCCAGTTCGCCATCGACCACGAGCCCTTCCTCTCCATGTATCCCGAGGTCTCGCTCGTCCAGGGGAGCGCCGAGGACTGGCTGCGGGGGCGCACGGCCTGCCTCATCGGGGTGGACCTCGCCCGCCGCTTCGGCTGGCAGGTCGGCGACACCATTCCGATTACGGGAGGCATCTTTCCGCGAGCGGGCGACGCGCCCTGGGAGTTCCGCGTCGCGGCGATCTACCGCAGCTCCTCGGCCAACGTGGACAACCATACGCTCTTCTTCCACTTCGACTACCTGCGCGAGAGCCTCGAGTCGGGCGAGGCGCGGGGCCCTCGGGGAGCGGGCACCTACGTGGTTCAGCTCGCCCCCGGCGCCGACCCCATCGCCGTGGCCCGCGAGATCGACGCGCTGTTCGCGGGGGGGCCTCAGCGGGTGCAGACCAGCAGCGAAGCCGAGTTCCAGCGTCAGTTCGTGAGCATGGTGGGCAGCGTGCCCACCTTCCTGGGCAGCATCGGCGGCGGCGTGCTGTTCGCCATTGTGCTCGCGGTGTTGAACACCATGCTCATGGCGGCTCGCGAACGCACGGTGGACCTGGGCATCCTCAAGGCGCTGGGCTTCACCGACGCGACCGTGTTCGCCCTGCTCCTCTTGGAGTCCCTCCTCCTCGCGGGCGTGGGAGGGGTGCTGGGGGTGGGACTGGCCTTGCTCTGCGAGCCGGTGTTCGGCGCTGTCCTCGGGCCCATGTTCGGCGGTTTCTCGATTCCGCGCAGCACCCTTCTCCTCGGCCTGGGACTCGCCGTGGGCGTGGGCCTCGCCGCAGGGCTGTTGCCCGCTTGGCGGGCCAGTCGGCTGCGTTGCGTCGAGGCGCTGCGGGCGGAGGCATAGAAGGTGGCGCTGGTTCCCTTCTCCTACTCCCTGCGCAGCCTGGCGGTCCGCCGCTCGGCCACCGTGCTCACGGTCGCGAGCATCGGCGCCACCGTAGCGGTCCTCGCAGGCGTCCTCGCCTTGCAGCAGGGCTTCTCGACCCTGTTCCGCGAGGCGGGGCGCGACGACCTCCTCGTTCTCCTCCGCCCGGGCGCGGGCTCCGAGGGGGAGAGCTTCTTCCCTCGCGACCGCGCCGCCGTGCTCAAGAAGAGCTTTCCCGAATTCGCCCAGGACGAGGCGGGTCCCCTGGTGGCGGGGGAACTCTACCTCGGCGTGCGCCTGCGCAAGCATCCGGCCTTGGGCGGCGGGGAGACGAACGTCCCCATTCGCGGGGTCGAGCGGCGCAGCTTCGAACTCACTGGAGCGGGCCTGCGGGTGCTCGATGGCGGGCGGCGTTTCCGCTGGGGGCACGACGAGGTCATCGTGGGCCGCAAGCTCGTCTCGCGGATCGCGGGCTGCGCGGTCGGCCGGAGGATCCGCCTGAACACCACCGAGTTCGAGGTGGTCGGCGTCTTCGACGTCGAGGGCCCCTACGCCAGCGAGATCTGGGGGGACTTCGAGCGCCTGCGCGAGGCCCTGCAACGCAACGGCTACAGCCGGCTCGTCGGTCGCCTGGCGCCAGGCGCCGACTTGCGCGCCCTCCGCGAGAAGCTGAGCGGGCACAAGCAGATCCAAGCCAAGCTGCTCACCGAGCGGGAGTACCTCACTTCGCAGACCGCGGCCCTCTCGGGCGCGCTCCTGTTCCTGGGGACCTTCCTGGGGTTGGTCATGGGGGCTGCGGCCGTGTTCACGGGGACGAACACCATGCTCGCCGCCTTGGCTGCCCGGACCCACGAAATTGGCATCCTCCTCTCCCTGGGCTTCCGTCCGGGTGCCATCTTCTTCGCCTTCCTGCTCGAGTCCCTCCTCCTCGGGCTCCTCGGCGGCGTGGTCGGCTGCCTTCTGGTCCTTCCTCTGCACGGGGTCGAGACGGGAACGACCAATTTCGCTACCTTCACCGAGGTTGCCTTCGCGTTTCGGGTGTCTCCCACCGTGCTCGGGGTGGCGGCGCTGTTCGCCGTCGGACTCGGGCTCCTTGGCGGGCTCCTCCCCGCCTGGAGTGCGGCGAGCAAGCTCCCCACCGAGGCCCTGCGCCGCCGCTGAGCTGCTCGGGGAAGGGCGCTTCCTCGTTGGGCCCCGCGGATCAGAGCGCGCCACGGCGCCAGCGAAAGGTGGCGCGCACGGGGGTGTGGTCCGAGAGGGGCAGGCCGTGCGCGTCCCGAAATTCCCGGGCCAGCCCCCAGCCGGCGCAGTCGAGTTCGAGGCCGGCGCCGCTGCGGTAGAGGATGCGGTCGATGCGCCCGCAGCACGTCGCGCGCACGGCGCGGCAGGCGCAGCGGAGCCGCAGGCCGTCGAGGAGGCGGGCGAGCGGGGGCCGGTCGCCGGAGCGCGTGGTCTTGAGGTTCGTGTCCCCGAGGAGGAGGAGGGCGCGTCCGCAAGAGCGGCGTCGAACGGCGACGATCAGCTCGTCCACCTGCGCGGCGCGCGCGCGCACGTCGCCAGGTTCGCCGCCGGCGTCGAGATGGGTGTCGTAGACGTCGAGCTCCACGCCGGGCGCCAGTTCGAGGCGGAGCATTAGGAAGCCCTTGGAGGCGAACCCGTCGCTGCCGGAGCCAAGGAGGCCGTGGTAGGTGGAGAAGGAGCGGGCTGCCTGAGCGCGGATCGGGAAGCGGGCGAGGAGGGTCAGCCCCGAGCCGAAGAGACGACCGGGCAACGGGCGGGAGAAGCGTACCGCGCGACGGTGGGTGCGGCTTCGGACGAGGTGGTGATGTCCGTCGTCGAGGAAGTCTTCCTGGAGCGCGACGAGGTCGAAGGCTTCGAGGCGGGGACCGATGGCGCGCAGGCGGGCGGCGGTGTCGTCGCCGGTCACCGCAGGAGGCAGGCCATGGACGTTGTAGCAGAGGACTTCGAAGTGTCCGCTCGCCTCCTCCTGCCCCGTCGCCGCGGTGGCGAGACAGAGGGTCAGCGCGGACAGCGCCGACGCGGCTCCAACCCTGCGCCGGGCGTTGGCGAGCAGAGCGGGACGCCGGTCAGGCACGGGGGCGCGTTTCCGTGCCCTGCGCGGCGGCGGAGAGGTCGGTCGTGAGCAGATCGAGGTCCTCGAGGCCGACGGAGAGGCGCACCAGTCCGTCTGCGATGCCCGCCGCCGCTCGTTCCTCGGCGCTCAGCCCGGCGTGCGAGGTGGCGGCGGGGAGGGTGAGGGTGGTGGCGGTGCCGCCGAGGCTGGCGGCGTGGCGGATGCGGCGCAGGCGGTCGGCCAGGCCGGCGGCGGCGGCCAGCCCGCCGTGGACTTCGAAGGAGAGCATTCCGCCGGGGAGTTCGAGTTGTCGCCGTGCGACCTGGTGGTCGGGATGCTCGGGCAGCCAGGGGAAGTGCACTCGCTCCACCCAGGACTGCTCGGCCAGCCAGCGGGCCAACTGCCAAGCGGTCTCGCTCTGGCGGCGAACGCGCAGGGAGAGGGTCTCCAGCCCTCGATGGAGCAGGTAGGCGGGGAAGGGGTCGAGGGTCGCGCCGAAGAGTTTGCGGTGGGTCCAGAGGGTGTGGGCGAAGTCGCGCGCGCAGGCGACGACGCCGGCGAGCAGGTCGTGGTGCCCGCCGAGGTACTTGCTCGCCGAGTGCACCTCCACGTCGGCGCCGAGGAGCAGCGGGCGCTGGCCGAGGGGGGTGGCGAAGGTGTTGTCGACGACGAGCAGCGCGCCGACGCGGCGCGCCGCTACGGCGAGGCGCTCCAGGTCGAGGACGCGCAGGGTGGGATTGGTGGGTGTCTCCGCGTAGACCACGCCCCAGCGGCCCTCGAAGGCCTCTTCCCAGCCGTCGCTGGAGAACCAGCGGACCTCCACCCCGTAGCGGGGGAGCAGGTCGCGCACCAGCTCGTAGGTGCCGCCGTAGACCTCTCGGTGGCAGAGGAGCCGGGGACGGCCGACCCGTGCCAGGGCGGAGAGGAGCGCGTTGCTGACCGCGGCCATGCCCGAGGAGAAGGCGATGGCGGCCTCGCTCCCGCAGAGGTCGGCGAGGCGCGCCTCCAGGGACTCCACGGTGGGGTTGCCCCAGCGGCTGTAGATGTGGCCTTCGCCGCGGACCGCGCGCAGACAGTCGGCGGTGCTCTCGAAGGAGAAGGTGGAGCTGGCGACGATGGGCGGGGTCAGCGGCCGACCGGGAGGGAGGTCGCCGGAGGCGGAGGCGGGGGTCACGAGGGTCCTCCGAGGCGGGCGAGGGCGAGCGCGGCGCCCAGGACGAGGGCGAAGAGGAGGGCTTCGGCCAAGGCGGCGCGCGCGGGCCGCTCGGGCCG
>RFHU01000194.1 GCA_003695705.1 Planctomycetota bacterium | reverse complement strand
TTTTGCCTGCGCCCTTTCGGACAAAATAGCCCCGCGCTTATCAACATCCATTGGAACAACACTAATTCCCCCCTCATGCGCACGGCGGACGTCGTTCAGCTCGCGTGGACGGGCCTGCGCCAGCACAAGCTGCGCAGCGCCCTCACCGCCCTGGGCGTCACCGTGGGCGTGTTCGCCTTCACGACCATCGTCGCCATGGGCGCCGGGCTCGAGGCCGCCGTGGTCGAACAGCTCACCGACGGAGAGAGCCAGACCCGCCTGATCGTCCGCCCGGGCTTCGGAAAGAGGGAAGCGCGCGACGCCAAGATCGTCGGCGTAAAGGACCCCGCGAAGATCGACCGCCTGCGCAAGTCCATCGCCAAGCGCCGCCGCGGCGGCCCAGCCCAACGCATGCGAAAGCTGCTTACCCCGGACGTGCTCGCGTGGCTCGACCTGCAGCCCCACGTGCGGCGCGTCCGCCCGCTGGTCATCGACCGCTTCACGGCCCAGCTCGACGAAGAGCACGTCCTCGAAGGGGCCATCGGCTACGGCGTCGAGCGCGACGCGGCCCTCTGGAACCATCGGGTCATTCTCGGCGAACCGTTCGCGGCAGGACGCCGCGGAGTATGGATCCACGAATACACCCTCTACCGCTGGGGCCTGCGCAGCGACGCCGAGCAACGCACCGTGCTGGGCCGCACCCTGGTCCTCCGCCGCCCGCGCGGGTCGAACTCCTTCGACTCGCTGCTCGCCGCGGCCCGGGCGCGGGGAATCGAGCTCCCCGTGGACGAGCAACGCGCCCGCGCCCTCTACGCCGCCTTCGCCGGCCGCGCCGGCGCCCAGCGCGAGGAGGGCGCCGCCCCCTTGCGCGTGGAGCTTCCGATCCTAGGGGTGGTGCGCGAACGGGTCGAAGCCGATGGCTTCGAGGTGTGGGAGGACAGCTTCTCCATGCAGGCAGACCTGTTCTTGCCCCAAGAACTCGCGGAGGAATTGTTCGCGCAGGTCCCCAGCAACCTCGCTCAGGGATACACGGTGGCGACCGTCGAGCTCGAGTCCCCCGAGTTCGTCGCGCCGCTCGAAAAGTCCCTGCGCGAGGAGGGTTACCGCACCGTGTCGATTGGCACCATCCTCGAACGAGTGGAGCGGGTCATGGCCACCGTTACCGCCATGGTGAGCGGCCTGACGACCATCGCGCTGGTGGTCGCCGTGCTCGGCATCGTCAACACCATGATCATGAACGTCAGCGAACGCACCAAGGAGATCGGGATCCTCAAGGCCCTCGGCGCCACCGACGGCGACGTCCGACGCCTGTTCCTGGTCGAGAGCGCCATGATCGGCGCCTGCGGCGGCGTGGCGGGCGTGCTGCTCGCCCTGGCGGCCTCGGTGGTGGGCGACGAGTGGACCCAGCGCGCCATCAAGGCGGCCACCGAATACTCCTTCGACCGCTCGGTCTTCCGCTTCCACCCCCTCCTCGTCGCCGGCGCCCTGGGGGCCGCCCTGCTCCTCAGCGTGCTGGCCGCCCTCGGGCCCGCGGGCCGCGCCAGCCGCGTCGACCCGACCCTCGCCTTGCGCGAGGAGTAAGGAGCAGCGGCGCAGCGCCCTCCGCTTCGCTCCCGCGCCCGGCGACCGAGGCTCCGGTCCTTCCAGCGGTCCACCCAGGGATCGCCGAGGACTCGCGCCACGCCACGTCCTTGCGGCGAGGACCTCGCGGCGCGCCGCGGAGAGGTTGCGCGCTCCGGGCCGCAGAGGCACCTTGGGCGAGTGGGCATATGCAGGGCGGCTTGGGAGGGGCGCGCACGCAGGCTCGGGAGCTGCGCCTTCGCCCTCGCAGCGCTGGCCTGGGCGCCCTCCGCCCTGCTGGGAACGCTGGCTCCGGGCCTGGTGGCCGAGAGCGCCTTGGCTGTCCACGGCCTCGACCCCTGGGGCCGACCCCTCCGCACCTTCCTCTGGCGCGGAGCCGCGATCTTCAGCGAGCGCCCGCCGCCCCAGGACCGGTCGAAGTGGCTCGACTACCGCAAGAGCTTCCCCAGGGCCGCAGCTCGGCGACAGTTTTCGGTGGGACCCAACGGCCTGGACGAGTGCGGAACCGGGGACGACCTCGTCTACGTGCAGCCGAGCCTCGGCGACGACCCCGCCTGGCTCGAGCGTCCGCGGCACGTGAACGGCGACCGGGTGCCGGCGAAGCTCTCCCACTACGTCGTGCTGCATGCCTTCGAGTTCTCCTTGCTCGCCGCCGGGCTCCTGCTCGTGGCCTCACTCGTTTGCGAGGGCCTGGCGCAGCGGGGTCGCGTCGTCGGGGCGCTCCTCCTCGGCGGAGCGTCCTTCGCGGTCGTGACCGCGGGCGTGTGGGGGGCCCTGCGCTTCCTCGATCTCTCCCTCTCGCCGCCGCTCCCGCTCCTCGTCTCGCCCGAGGCCGCCGTCGCGCTGACGCTGGGCGCGGCCGCAGGGATCGCCGTCCTCCTGGCGGACCGAGCCTGGCAGAGCCCGTCCCCGGACGGAGGGGACGGCGCCCCTCCGGGCCGCTCCGCCCGCCTCCACTGGCTCTTGCCCCTCGCCACGGGGGTCTTCCTGGCCCTCTACGTAGCGCGTCGGTCTCGGCCTCCGGCGCCCGTGCCCCCGCCTGCGCGCATCCGCGTCCCCGACGCCCTCGCCCGAACGGTCGGAGCTCCCTCCATGGGAGGCGACTACACCAACCTAGGGACGCTGCACATCGCCATCTCGGGCTACGTCCCGCAGGTGGACTTCCCCCAGATCCTGGTCGGCGGGAAGGTCACCGTGGGCGGCAAGCTGGTGCTGACCCTCGCCGACTCCTTCGCTCCCAAGGCGGGGGACCGCTTCCACATCATCCCCGCCGCCCGGGGCAGCGCCGGCCCCTTCAAAGCAGTCGAAGGCTGGCAGATCGACGACCGCCTCCGCTTCGTCGTCGACTACGAAGAAGACGGGATCTGGCTGCGCGTGGTCGAAGCGCCGTAGGACGGACCGCGAACCCCGCCCCGGGGATCCCCCGACGGGGCCCGACCGCCCCGCGCCGTTGCGAGGCGGCGCCCCCCTCACCCGCCTGGGCGCTGCGCCCCGCTTCCCCGCGGACGTCCCCCCAGGACGCGAAGAGGATCCGCACCGCCCGGCCTCCTCTGGGGGCGCGCTCCGGGCTGCTAGGCCGTGGGCCGAAGCGGTGACGGAGGAGACGAAGGCCCTTAGGTGGGAATGACGTCCACCACGCGCTGCTTCATGAGGCGCCCGGGCTTGAAGGAGACCACCGTGCGGGCCGGAACGTGCACGGCCTCGCCCGTCTTGGGGTTGCGCGCGGTGCGTTCCTTGCGCCGCTTGAGCTCGAAGACGCCGAACTCGCGGAACTCGAGGCGGTTGCCCTTGGCGAGCTCTTCGACGATCTGGTCGAGGTAGCTCTGGCAGACCGCGCTCACCTCGGCGCTCGGCCTCCCCGTCTTGTTGGCCACCGCCAGGACGATTTCCTTCTTGCTCGCAGTCGGCATGGGGGTCTCCTTTGGGACGCCCGAAGTCTACGCCCTAAGTCCAGCGATTTCAAGCTGGGGACTCGCCCTCGGCGCCCTCCGGGGGCGCCGCGGGGCCCCCTGCCTCCGGCGGAGCCTCCTCCCAGGGGAGGCGCGGTCGGGACGGCGGACGCTCCGCGTCCCGCCCGATCACCCCCCCCGACATGAGGAACTTGAGGGCCTCGTCGACGGTCATGTCCACGGCCACGATCTCCGACTCGCGGGCGAGGACGACCTGCCCGGCCGCAGGCGTCCCGAGGTAGACCCCCCGCACCCGCTCGCCCGCGTGCGCCTCGATCTCGGGAATGTTCTCCGAGGTGAGAAAGCCCACCGACCACAAGCCCTTGCGCGGGAACTCCACCGCCACCACCGCCTGGAAGCCGTGCTCGTCGTCTCCCGAGAGGAAGAAGCCGACCATTTGCTTGGCGCCCGGATAGATCTTGTTGATCAGCGGGATCCGGTTCAGCCAGGCCTCGAGCACGCGCAAGAGCTGGGCACCAACGAAGGAGGCCATGAAGAAGCCCACCACGAAGCAGACCACCACGGCGAGCACGACCCCCACCCAGCGCGGGAAGCGCTGGTCGATCTCGTAGCGCAGGTCGGCGAGGCGCTGCGGCTCGGCCGCCTCGAGGCGCTCCTGCTCGGCCCGGCGGAGGCGCTCCCGCTCCGCCGGATCGAGGCTCGCGGGCGGTTCCGCGGGCGTGGCCTTGCGCAAGAAGGCCAGCTCGTCCCACACGTAGAACACCACCTCGTTGCCCAAGCGGGTCTCCACCAGCCAGGACTTGATCCCGCCCGCAATGGGCGCGGCGACGGTGTTCGAGACGAAGCCCCAGCAGGCCCAGAGGAACCACAAGGTGAGCAGGGTGGGCAGGATCGTCGCCAGCCCGCGGAGGAAGACGCTCCGGTAGGTGCCGAGGATCCCTCGAGCCGAGGCGTTGCTGCCCACGCGCGCCCTCCCCGCCGCTTCGCTCCCCTGCGACGGCGGTGTGGGGCCGCGGCGTGCTCGGGGTAGACTACCGCGCGCCCACGTCGAGCGCCGCCCCAAGCAGCCCCACCGGCGGCGCGGGCCCCAAGCACCACGAGGACCTCAGGCCATGGAGCTCACCCAAGACCCTCAGCTCTACCGAATGCGCCACTCCCTCGCGCACGTGCTCGCCCAGGCCATGCAGCGCTACCGCCCCGGGGCCCTGCTCGGCTTCGGCCCCCCCGTGGACGACGGCTTCTACTACGACTTCATCCTCCCCGAACCGATCAGCGAAGACGATCTGCCCGCCCTCACCAAGCTCATGGAAGAGATCGTCAAGGAACGGCAAGAGTTCCACTACGAGGACCTCCCCGCCGAGGAGGCCCTCGCCCGCCTGCGCGCAATGGGCGAGCCGCACAAGGAAGAGTACTGCCGCGAGCTGATCGAGAAGCAGGGCCTCGAGACGATCCGCTTCTACCGCAACGGCCCCTTCGTCGACATGTGCGAGGGCCCCCATCTCGAACACACCGGCCAGCTCCCCAAGGGCTGCTTCAAGCTCCACTCGATCGCGGGCGCCTACTGGCGCGGCGACGAGCGCAACGTGCAAATGACCCGCGTCTACGGGTGGTGCTTCAAGGACCGCAAGCAGCTGCGCGCTTACGAGAAGGCCCGCGAAGAGGCCAAGAAGCGCGACCACCGCAAGCTGGGCAAGGAACTCGACATCTACGTCATCGACGCCGAGCACGTGGGCAAGGGGCTCCCCCTCTGGCTGCCCGCCGGCGCGGTGCTCTGCGACGAGCTGGAGAAGCTCGCCCGCGAGTGGGAATTCCAAGAGGGCTACGAGCGCGTGCGCACCCCGCACCTGACCCGAGGGACCCTCTACCGGCAGTCGGGCCACCTCGACCTCTACCGCGAGAGCATGTTCCCCGGCATGCACCTCCCCGACGAAGGGGGCGAGCGGCCCGAGGACGCCTACTACCTCAAGCCCATGAACTGCCCGCACCACCACCGGGTCTTCGCGGCGCGGCCCCGGAGCTACCGGGACCTGCCCCTGCGCCTGGCCGAATACGGGACGGTCTACCGCTACGAACGCTCGGGCACCTTGCAGGGCCTCACGCGGGTGCGCGGCATGTGCATGAACGACGCGCACATCTACATCACCGAGGACCAGATCACCTCCGAGTTCGTGCGGGTCATGGAGCTCCACCGCCGCTACTACGAACTCTTCGGACTCAGCGGCTACCACATGCGCCTCAGCCTCTGGGACCCCGACGACCCCAAGGGCAAGGAGAAGTACGTCGACGACCCCGAGAACTGGCAGAAGACCGAAGACCTCGTCCGCCGGGCCATGCAGGAAGTCGGCCTGCCCTTCGTCGAGGTCAAGGGCGAGGCGGCCTTCTACGGCCCCAAGATCGACGTGCAGCTCAAGACCGTGGGCCTGCAGGAGTTCACCATTTCCACCAACCAGCTCGACTTCGCCGTCCCTCCCCGCATGGGCCTCAAGTACGTCGCCCCCGACGGCAGCGAGCAGGTCCCCTACTGCATCCACCGCGCGCCCCTCGGCACCCACGAGCGCTTCGTCAGCTTCCTCATCGAACACTACGGCGGCGCCTTCCCCACCTGGCTCGCGCCCGTGCAAGTGCGCCTCCTGCCCATCGCCGAGCGCCACCTCGACTACGCCGACAAGGTGTGCGCCGCCCTACGCGCGGACTTCGTCCGCGCCGAAGTCGACCGCAGCTCCGAGCGCTTCGGCAAGAAGATCGCCCTCGGCCGCACGCGCAAGATCCCCGTCCTCCTCGTGATCGGCGACGACGAGGTCGCCCAGGAAGCGGTCACCGTGAACCGCTACGGAATCAAGGAGCAGCGCACCCTCCCCGTCGAAGCCTTCCGCGCCCAACTCGCCCGCGAGATCCGCGCCCGCGCCCACGCCAAGACGTGGGAGGACATCGACCGACTCGACTGAGTCCTCCCTCGACCCGCCTCCCCCTCCCCGCGCCCAGGGAGCAGGCCCTGCTTTTTTCGTGCGCCGGCGGGCGCAGACCGTAGACTGTGCGGCCCTCGCCCCGGGGGTGCGCTCCGCGCTCCCCCGCCCCGGAGGTCCCCGTGAATCGACTCCTGCGCCGCTCGCTGCTCGGCTTCGCCCTGGCCTTCGTCCTCTTCTGCGTCCTCGCCCCCGTCCCCGGCCGCGCCCAGGACGGACCGCCTCCCGCGGGCGACGGGCCCGGCCTGGAAGCGCCCGCCGAACCCGCCGGTCGGGTGAGCCTGGCCGCCCTCAAGGACGAGAACGCCGACCTTGGCTCCACCTTCGCCCAGCGCCTGCAGAGCGTGTTCGGCATGGCCGTGCTGATCGGCGTGTGCGTGCTCTTCTCCAAGGATCGCAAGCACATTTCCTGGCGCCTGGTCTTCTGGGGCCTCGCCCTGCAGATCGTCCTCGGCGCCTTCGTCATGAAGACCTCCGCCGGGCGCGAGCTGTTCCGCATCCTCAACGACCTGGTCATGGCACTCCTCGGCTCCACCACCGAAGGCGCGAAGTTCGTCTTCGGCAAGCTTGCCGAGCAAGGGAACATGCCCGTGGGCAAGGGCGGCCCCTTCGGCCCCGTGAGCGACACGGGCATGGTCGCCGAGATCGGCTCCTACTTCGCCTTCGGCGTCCTGCCCACGATCATCTTCTTCAGCTCCCTCATGGCGGTCCTCTACCACCTCGGCGTCATGCAGCTCTTGGTGCGCGGCGTCGCCTGGGTCATGCAGCGCACCATGGGCACCTCGGGCTCGGAGACCCTCTCCGCCGCGGGCAACATCTTCGTCGGCCAGACCGAAGCGCCTCTGCTCGTGCGCCCCTTCGTCCCGGGCATGACCGAGAGCGAGCTCATGGCCGTCATGACCGGCGGCTTCGCCACGGTCGCCGGCGGGGTCATGGCGGCCTACGTGGGCCTGCTCTCGAACATGTTCGCCGGGATCGCCGGCCACCTGATCTCCGCCTCGGTCATGAGCGCCCCCGCGGCCCTGGTGTGCGCGAAGCTGCTCATCCCCGAGCCCGTCCCCGAGAAGTCGGAGACCTACGGCGAGCTGAAGCTCGAACTCAAGTCCACCGACGCGAACCTGATCGACGCCGCCGCCCGAGGTGCCGGCGACGGGCTGAAGCTCGCCCTCAACGTAGGCGCCATGGTCCTCGCCTTCGTCGCCCTGATCGCCATGGCGAACAAGGGGCTCGGCTGGGCCGGCGAGCACGTTTTCGGCACCGAGGGCCTCACCCTGCAGCTCATCCTCGGCAAGCTCCTTGCGCCGGTCGCCTGGCTTCTCGGCGTCCCCTGGGAGGACTGCGGCCTGGTCGGCCGCCTGATCGGCATCAAGACCGTCGTCAACGAATTCGTCGCCTACATCGACCTCTCGACCATGCTCGGCCCCGAGGGCGGACTCAAGAACCCGCGCTCGGTGGTGATCGCCACCTACGCCCTCTGCGGCTTCGCCAACTTCGGCTCCATCGCCATCCAAATCGGCGGGATCGGCGGCATCGCTCCCGAGCGCCGCGGCGACCTCGCCAAGCTCGGCCTGCGCGCCATGATCGCCGGGACCATCGCCGCCTTCCTCACGGCCACCGTGGCCGGGCTCATGGTGTAGGAAGGCCCCATGCGCCGCGCCGCCCTCGCCCTGCTCGCCTGCGCCCTCGGCTGCCCCGCCCCGGGTGGGGGCTCGGCCTCGGGGCCAGCCCCCACCGCGCGCGACGCCCTCGACCTCGCCAAGGCGCGCGGCAAGCTCGTCGTCGCCATGAACGCCAGCTACGACCCCTTCGAGGTCATGGGCCCGGACGGCCAGCCGGTGGGCTTCGACGTGGACCTCGCCCGCGCCATCGCGAAGGACCTAGGGGTGGAACTCGAGCTGCGCAACGTCAAGTGGGACGGGATCATCGGCGTCCTGCGCACGGGCAAGGCCGACGCGATCATCTCGGGCATGTCGGTCACCCCCGAGCGCGCCGAGGCCGTTGCCTTCTCGACGCCCTACTTCCAAGTGGGGCAGGTCGTCGTCAAACGGAAGGGAGACGAACGCTTCCGCAGCTACCGCGACCTCGACTCCCCCGACGTGACCGTGGCCGTCGAGCAAAGCACCACCGGCGAGCAAGCCTGCAAGAAAATGCTCCCCCGCGCGAAGCTCCTCCGCTTCGAGAAGGTCACCGAAGCCTGCGTGGCCGTGCGCCAGAAGAAGGCCGACGCGGTGGTCTTCGACAACGCCATGCTCCTCAAGTACGTCTCCCAGAAGGCCAAGGACGAGCTCGAGGGACTCTGGGAGCCCTTCACCAGCGAGGACATCGCGGTCGCCGTCCGCAAGGACAGCCCCAAGCTGCTGGCCGCCGTCAACCAGACCCTCGCGCGACTCCGAGCGAGCGGCGAGCTGGACGCCCTGATCGTCGAGCACTTCGGTGAGGCCGCCGCCCAGAGGAAGTAGCCCGCGGTGAAGCGGAGCACCCGGCGCCGCCTCGTACGCGGGTTCTCCTACGCTCTGGCCGCCGGCCTCCTCGCCTGGCTCCTGCTGGCCGGCAAGGCCTCGCTGGACCGCACCTACGAGTGGGCCTGGGGCTCCTTCTTCGCCCGCGGCTGGCCGCTCCTCCTCCGGGGCTTGTGGTTCACGCTGCGCCTCTCGCTGGTCAGCCTGCTGTTCGCCCTCCCCCTCGGCGTCGCCGTAGGCCTCTGCCGGACGGCCCGCGACCCGGGCGCGCGCCTCCTGGGCTTCCTCTACGTCGAGGCGATTCGCGGCACCCCCCTCCTCGTCCAGCTCATGGTCTGGTACTTCGTCATCGGCGTCGCCCTCGGCGACGCCCTCGGCTTCGAAGGAGGCCTCGACAGCTTTCAGGCCGCGGCCTGCGCCCTGAGCTGCTTCGCGGCCAGCTACATCGCCGAAATCGTCCGCGCGGGCATTCAGAGCATCGACCGCGGCCAAATGGAGGCCGCGCGCAGCCTGGGCCTCACGCACGCCCAGGCCATGCGCACCGTCGTCTTGCCCCAAGCCCTGCGCCGCGTCCTGCCCCCCCTGGCGAGCGAGTTCATCGCCCTGGTCAAGGACAGCTCCCTCGCCTCGGTCATCGGCTACGAAGAACTCGCCAAGCGCGCCCAGGACGTGCAGGGAACCTACTTCCAGACCTTCGAAGTGTGGATCGCCGCGGCGGCGCTCTACCTCGTCGTGAGCGTGATCCTCTCCCTGGGCGTGCGCCTCCTCGAGCGCGCCCTCGGCGGCGGGGTCGCCTCGGGAGCGATCCGCTAGCCATGAACGCGCCCGAACTCCTCGTCGAAGCCGCCGGGGTCACCAAGACCTACGGGACCGTGGAGGCCCTGCGCGGCTTCGACCTCGAGGTGCGCGAGGGCGAGGTCGTGTGCCTGATCGGCCCCTCCGGCTCGGGCAAGTCCACCGCCCTGCGCATGATCAACGCCCTCGAACACCCCAGCAGCGGTCGCCTGCGGGTCCTCGGGCACGACCTCTCCGACCCCGAGGTGGACTTCGACGCGCTCCGCGCCGAGGTGGGCATGGTGTTCCAGCACTTCCACCTCTTCCCCCACATGAACGTGCTGCGCAACCTGACCCTCGCCCCCACCCTCGTCCGCAAGATCCCCCCGGCGGACGCGGAGGCCCGCGCCCGCGCACTCCTCGAGCGGGTGGGCATCGCCGACAAGGCCGAAGCAAGCCCGGACCAACTCTCGGGCGGCCAGAAGCAGCGCGTGGCCATCGCGCGGGCCCTGTGCATGCAACCGCGCTTGCTCCTCTTCGACGAGCCCACTTCCGCCCTCGACCCCGAAATGGTCGGAGAGGTCCTCGACGTCATGAAGGACGTCGCCGGCGAGACAACCTTGGTCGTGGTCACCCACGAAATGGGCTTCGCGCGCGAGGTCGCCACCCGCGTGGCCTTCCTCGACCAAGGGCGCGTGCTCGAGGAGGGACCTCCCCAGCGCCTCTTCGAGCAGCCCTCCCACGCCCGCACCCGCGCCTTCCTCGACCAGATCCTCTGACCGCTTCGCCTCCGGGCAGCGACGTGCGCCGAGGTGTCCGCTCGCGCACTCAGGGGATCCCCCCGTGGCGCGAGGCGAAGGCCCTCCGGTATCCTGCGACGCGAACGGGAGGGGGACGGGGCCGCGCATGAGCGACGACGCAAAGCAAGCCGACGCTGGAGGCCAGGAGGCGGACGAGCTTGTGGACTCGCCGACGAGCGACACGGCGACCCTGCGCGCGAGCGACTCCGCCCAGAGCGTCGCCGACAAGGCGGCGGCCCTCGCGCGCGAAGCCGAAGCGGCGCTGCGCGCCGCCCAGGAACGCGCCGAAGCCGCCGCCCTCGAGGCGACCGAAGCGCGCCGCGCCGCCGAGGAGGCGCGCCTCGCGGCACGCTCCGCCCACGTGCGCGCCGCCGCCGCCGCGCAGCGCGCCTTCGAGCTCGCCAGCGAAAGCGCCCGCCGGGCCCGCCTGCGCGCCACCGAGCGCTCCCAAGAAGCCCTCGAGGCGCGCCGGGCCCTCAAGCGCGCCGAGGAGGAGGCCGAGCAAGCGCGGGAGCGGCGCGACCGAGCCGCGCAGGAGGTCGCAGAAGCCAAGGGCGCCCTCGCCGCCGCCGAAGAGGCCCTCGCCGCCGCCAGCGGCGAACGCGACCTGGCCGCCCAAGCCGCCCACCGCGCCGCGCGCGCGCAGGACGAAGCCCGCGAGCGGCTCGAGGCCGCCCGCGCCGCCGCCGCGGAGTCCGCGCGCGCGGCGCGCGAGGCGCGCGCTGCCGCCGAGGAGGAAGCCGAGGCCCTGGCCGCGGCGCGCGCAGCGGTGGAGGAACAGGAGGGCCTCCTCGACGAAGCCCGGGCGGGCGAGGCCGCCGCCCGCGAGCACGTGGTCCAGGGCGAGGCCCAGCTCGCGGACGCCGAGGCGGAAGCCACGCGCCACGAAGAACGACGCGCGGCGCACGCGGCCGAGCTGGCGGCCGCCCAGCAAAAGGCCGCCGACGCCTCGCAGGCCATGACCCGGCTCAGCGACCCCAGGGCACTGCAGGCCGCGGCGGCCGAGGCAGGCGCCGCGGCCACCGAGATCGCCGAGCTCGCGGCGCGCAGCGAGGCCCTCGCCGCCGAGGCCCAGGAGGCCCGAGAAGCCTGCGCCCTCGCCGAAAAGGCCCTTCGCATGGCCCGCAAGGAAGCCGAGCGCGCCCAGACCGCCCGCGAGGAGGCCGAAGCCGAGCTCGAGCGGCGACGCGAGGCCCTCGAAGGCGACGCGCCCCTCACCCGCGCCGCCGAGGAGGCGGAGGAGGCCGAAGCAGCTGCCGAAGCCGCCGCGGACCGCGCGGCGGCCGAACTCGCCGCCGCCGAGGCGGAGGCAGCAGAGAAGGCCAGCGCCCAGGAGCGGGCCGAGGCCGCCCTGAGCGAGGCCGCCCGGCGGCGCCGCGAGGCCGAGGAGGCCCTCGCCGCCGCCGAGAACGCCCTCGCCGCCGCCGAGGACACCGCCGCCAAGGCCGCCGCCGCCCTCGAAGCCCGCCGCGCCGAAGAGGCCGCCGCGCGCGCCGCCGCGGAAAAGGCCGCCGCCGCCCTCGACGAGTGTGTGCGCGAGAGTTCGGCCCGCCAGCGCACCGCCGAAACCCTCCAGCGGAGCGTCCGCGAGCTGACCCCCGCCGAGGCAGAGCCCGCTCCGAACACCGAAGGCGACGAAAGCGCAGACGGCACCGCGACGCAAACGCCCGCGCCGGAGCCGACCGGCGCACGGCTCGCGGCCCAAGGAGAGGCGGCGGCGCCGTCGTCGGCCGCGGCCAACGCAGAGTCCCCCACCGCGCCCGCAGGAGACGACGCCTCCGACGACGATCCGAACGCGCTCGAACTCACGGTCCTATCCCCAGAGGGCCACGCCCGCCGCCTTCGTTTCGCTCGCGAGGTGGTCACCCTCGGTCGCGGCGCCGACTGCGACGTGGTCCTCGAAAGCGAGATCGTCTCCCGCCGCCACGCCGAGATCCGCCGCTCCGAGGGGCTCTACGCCCTGGTCGACCTCGACACCGCCAACGGAACCTACGTCAACGGGAAGGCCGTCGAAGGACTCACCCTCCTCAACGACGGCGACGGCATCGGCATCGGAAAGTACCGCATCCTGTTCAGCGCCAAGACGGCGGCCGGCGCCTTCGCCGCCCTCGCCGAGCAGGAAGTGGGCGACGACAGCATCGACCTCGGCGGCATGACCCTCCGCATCGATCCCGAGGCGGCACGCCGGGTGGGCGGCGAGGTCGACCGCGTTCGCGGCGAGGTCGTCCTGCGCACGCCGTCGGGCACCGAGCTGCGGCGCACGATCCACGAAGTCTTCCAGGTGGGCAAGGATCCCGGCTGCGACTTGATCCTCAAGGGGTGGTTTGCCCCGCGCAAGGCGCTCCTCATTTGCCGGGGCTTCGACCGCTACACCCTGCTCAACGTGAGCCCTTCCCCCAAGGCCGTCCTGGTTCGAGGCCGCCCGGTCGGGGACCGTGTCGTCCTCCGCGACGGAGACACCGTCGAGGTCTATGGGCAGCGCTTCGGCTTCGTCCTCGACTCCACCCCAGCCCCCTGATCGCGCGCCCTCAAGGCCGCAGGGCCACGCGCGGCACCGCGAGGGCCGTCGCCAGCCCCAGCACCAGGGCGACCCCCAAGACCCCAGCGGCGGCCCCCAGCACCCGCTCTCCGGCGCCGGCGGCCCAGCGCCGCGCGGCCGCGCTCACGGAGCCCCTCCCAGCAGCCCGCCGAGGACCGCGAACAGCAAGGCGCGCAGGACGCGCTCGCGCGCTGCCCGCGCGCGCCCTGTCCAGCCCTCCACGGAACCCCGGTCGCCTCCCTGCGCCCGCACCGCCCGCTCCAGCCGCTTCTCTTCGCCCACGGAAGCCCTCCCTTCGCGCCCGCCCCAAAGCGAGGAGCGTGCCGCGCACAACGCACCGCCTCGGCGGGGCGAGGCGAGGGAAGCGTCGGACTTCCGACGGTCGGCGCCGCGGGGTAGCTTGACGCCCGGAAGGGGGTAGCCATGAGTCCGGACCGCACCGCCGCCTTGATCCAGCAGGCCGAACGCTACGGCGCGCACAACTACCACCCACTGCCCGTGGTCCTCAGCCGAGGAGAAGGCTGCTTCGTGTGGGACGTGGAAGGGCGGCGCTACTTCGACATGCTCTCCGCCTACTCGGCGGTCAACCAGGGCCACTGCCACCCGCGCATCGTCGGCGCCCTCACCGAACAGGCCGCCCGCCTCGCACTCACCTCGCGCGCCTTCCACAACGACCGCATGGGCGGCATGCTCCAGAAGATCGCCGAGCTCACCGGCTTCGAGAAGGTCCTCCCCATGAACACCGGGGCCGAGGCGGTGGAGACGGCCATCAAGGCCATGCGCAAGTGGGGCTACGAGGTCAAGGGCATTCCCCAGGACCAAGCGGAGATCGTCGTCGCCGAAGGCAACTTCCACGGCCGCACCACGACCATCGTCGGTTTTTCGAGCGACCCCGGCACCTACCAGGGCTTCGGCCCCAAGACCCCGGGCTTCCGCTCGGTCCCCTACGGCGACGCAGCCGCCCTGCGCGAAGCCCTCGGCCCGCACACCTGCGGCGTCCTCCTCGAGCCGATCCAGGGCGAAGCCGGAGTCAAGATCCCCCCCGACGACTACCTCCCCGCGGTGCGGGCCGCCTGCGAGGAGCAGAAGGTCCTCCTCTGCCTCGACGAGATTCAGACCGGCCTCGGTCGCACGGGCAAGCTCTTCGCCTGGGAACACGTGGGCGCTCGCCCGGACCTGATCATCTTGGGCAAGGCCCTTTCGGGCGGCCTCTACCCTGTCTCCTGCGTTGCCGCCAACGACGAGGTCCTCGGGGTCTTTACGCCCGGCACCCACGGCTCCACCTACGGCGGGAACCCCCTCGCCGCCGCGGTGGCCTGCGCCGCCCTCGACGTGCTGATCGACGAAGACCTGTCCGCGCGGGCGGCCGCCCTCGGCGAAGTCTTCGTGAGCGAACTCCGCCGCCGCCTCGACACCCCGCAACTCCTCGAGGTGCGCGGGCGAGGACTCATGGTGGCAGCGGAATTCCGCAGGCCCTGCGCCCACGAACTCGCTCTGGAACTCATGAAGGTGGGCGTCCTCGCCAAGGACACCCACGACACCACCCTGCGCTTCGCCCCGCCCCTGGTCATCCGCGAGGAACAACTCCGCGAAGCCCTCGACCTCATCGTCCCCGTGCTCGACCGCGCCTGAAGACGCCTCGCAGCGAGCTCTGCTCGACGCCCGGCCCCCGTGCGGCGGCAGCGGGCCGAGACCCGCGTGCGCTCCCGCGACCGCTGGCGCTCCCCGCTCCCTGCGGTCGCGCTCCCTGAAACGGAGCGGGGCGCATTCCGGAAAGCCGCGAACCGCAGCGGCGCTAACCCCTGCACGACCCCCCAAGCCCCCCGGCCCAGAACGTGCTAACCGCAGCGCATGC
>RFHU01000193.1 GCA_003695705.1 Planctomycetota bacterium | reverse complement strand
CTTGGCGAGGTACTGCTGGTGGTAGGCCTCGGCGAAGTAGAAGGGGGGCGCGGGGCGGAGTTCGGTGGTGATGGCGCCGTGGCCGGCGGCGGTGAGGCGTTCTTGGTAGGCGGCGCGGGAGGCTTCCGCGGCTTGGCGCTGGTCTTCGTTCGTCCAGTAGATGGCGGAGCGGTACTGGGTGCCGACGTCGTTTCCTTGGCGCATGCCCTGGGTGGGATCGTGGCCCTCCCAGAAGGCGCGCAGGAGCTCGGCGTAGGGGAGGCGGCGGGGGTCGTAGACCACGCGCACGACTTCGGCGTGGCCGGTGCGTCCGGAGCACACCTCCTCGTAGGTGGGGTTGGGGGTGTGGCCGCCGGCGTAGCCGACGGCGGTGCTGTGGACGCCCTCGAGGGTCCAGAAGCGCCGCTCGGCGCCCCAGAAGCAGCCCATGCCGAAGAAGGCCTCGGCGTGGCCTTCGGGGGGCGGCCCCGCGAGGGGGGTGCCGAGGACGAAGTGGGTCTCGGGGACCGCGAGCGGCTCGGCGCGGCCCGGGAGGGCTTCTTCGGGGGTGGGGAGGCGCAGGGTCTTTCCGGCTCCGGGCGTCATGGGGGACCTCTCACTGGGCGCTGATGCTACTCGGCGCGGGGGGCGGCGGCGCGGCGGCCGGGCGGCCGGCGACCTCGCCGTAGAGGGTGACGATGATGCGGTCGAAGTGGCGATCCCACGAGTAGTCCTCAGCGAGGGCGCGGGCGCGGGCGCCGTGGGCGCGGGCGAGGTGGGGGTCGAGGTAGGGGCGCAGGGCGTCCGCGAGCTCTGTGGGGTCTTGGGGGTCCGAGAGCACGGCGCCGCTGGCCCCGTCTTCGACGACTTCGGCGCTGCCGGCGCGGGAGCTGACGACCGTGGGCAGCCCCGAGGCCATGGCTTCGAGGGTCACGTTGCCGAAGGCGTCGAAGAGGGTGGGAAAGGCGAGGGCGTCGGCGGCGGCGAAGAAGCGGCGGACTTCCTTCTGCACGCCGAGGAAGCGCACCCGCCCGCCGAGGCCGAGCCGCTCGGCCTCGCGCTCGTAGGCCGCGGCGGCGCGGCGGCGCTCGCGCCCGATGACCACCCCCGCTCCGCGGGGGAGGCGCGCGAGGGCTTCGAGGAAAGTCTGCAGGCCCTTGCGGCGGTAGTCGCTGCCCACGAAGAGGAGGAGGGGCTCTTCGGGGGGGAGTTCGAGCTCGCGGCGCACCTCGGGGCGCGCGCGCGCGGCGAGGGCGGGGGTGAAGCGCTCGAGGTCGACGCCGTTGTAGATGACCTCGACTTGCTCGGGGGCCAGCGGGTAGCGGGCGAGAATCTGCTCCTTGACCAGGCGCGAGATGGCGACGATGCGCTTGCAGGCGCCGGGCGTGTAGCGGCGGGCCTCGATGCGGCGAATCACCGCTTGCGCCAGGGAGTGCCGGCGCGCGAGCCGCGCCCAGGGAGAGGGGTGCGTGGCGAGCATGTGCGCGTGGTAGTCGGCGGCGCAGCCCGAGCCGTCGCGGTAGATGTCCTGCCGCGAGGTCTTGCTGAAGCCGTGCACCACGTCGAAGGGTCCCTCCGCTTCGATGGCCCGCCGGCTGAGCAGGTCGAAGCAGAGCACCTTGAGCCACTTGATCTGCTTGCCCCAGTAGGGGACCCGGTGGAGGCGAATTCGAGGGTCCACGGTCTCGTCCCACCAGTTGCAGAAGTAGTGGACCTCGTGCCCGGCCTCGATGAGCCGCACGGCGAGGGCGTGGACGTAGCGTTCGACGCCGCCCACGTCCGTGGCCCGCGTATGGCAGAGGGCCACCCTCACGAGCGGGCTCCTTCGCGGCGCGCCTGCGCCGCTTCGAAGCGCGCCTGCGCGCGCGCGGCGCGCGCGGCCTTGCGCCGCCAGTGCTCGAGGCGGGCCTCTGCCCAAGCGCGCGCGTCTTCGAGGAGCGCGCGGCGCTGCGGGCGCAGGGCCGGGTTGCGGGCGAGGTAGGCGCGCAGGAAGGCGCGCCGCAGGGCGGGGCCCGCCCACGGGTAGTCGCGCGCGGCGTAGGCCTCGAGCTGGCCGAGGGCGCGCACCCGCCGCCGCCAGGTCAGCGGACGCGCCGGCACCAGGGCGTCGAGGTCGAGGAGGAAAAGTTCCTCGCCGGCGCCCACCAGGATGTTGAGGTGCTTGAGGTCGGGGTGGTCGATGCCCGCCGCGTGGAGGCGCCCCACCAGGTCGCCCACCGCCCGCGCGAGGCGCAGGGTGCCGGAGCGATCTTCTCGCCGCTCCTCGACGACGCGGGGCAGCTCCCGCGCGCCGGGAAGGAAGCGGGTGACGAGCCAGCTCTCCACGACGAGCCCGCCGCGGCGCCGCTCGGCAATGGCCAGGGGCTCGGCGGTGGGCAAGTCGGCGGCGGCGACGCGCTCGTAGCCGCGCAGGGCCCGCGCCGCCTTGGAGCCACGCAAGAGGTCGGAGAGAGCGCCGCGCAGGCCGCGGTAGCGGAAGAGCTTGGCGGCGACCTCCACCTCGCCCGCCGGCGTCGCCAGGCGGGAGCGGCATACGGCGGAGGCGATCCCCCACTTGAGGCAAGCGTCGAGGCCCGCGGCGTTGGCGCGCTCGAGGTCGGCGAGGACCGAACGCAAGGCCGCGGGCTCGACGCCGGGGGCGAGGCGCAGGAGCAAGCCGTCGGCGCGGACCGGAGCGAGGAGGGCCATGGAGGGCCCGATTCTAGCCGCGGAGGCGGCGCCTGTTCCCCGTCCGCCGCGAGGCCGGTGCCTTCGAGCTCCCCCCAGGCGAAGGGGGAAGGGCGGCCCGGGGCTCTCCGGGCGTGGAGCCCCACGCAACGCGCCGTCGGCGTTGCTTCGGGGCGCGCAGGCCGTAGCCCGAGCTCTGGGTCCGCCGTCCAGAGCCTCGGCCCACGCCCGCTCGGGCGCAGGAGCCGAAGGCTCCTGCGGCCGCGGCGGTCGCCCGTCGCGCTCGTGGGTGGGTCCCGTTCCGGAGGCGCTCCACGCCGCGGGGGCACGGTGCGAAGGGCGGGGAGGCGCCGCGGCCCCACCCCTCCTCGGGCCCCGAGCGCCGGGCGGGCGGCGCGTCTAGGGTGCCTTCGCGCGGGGTCCGGCTACGCGGGGGTGCGCACCACCAAGAGCGGGCAGCGGGCCGCGAAGAACACCCCGTGGCTGGTGGAGCCGAGGCGCAGGCGCTCCCCCTCGACGGTGGGCCGCGAGCCGATGACCAGGAGGTCGGCGCCCTCTTCGTCGGCGACTTCGACGATGCGCTCCCAGCGCTTGCCGACCTCGACGCGGACGCTGGCCTCGACGCCGGCCTCGGCGAAGCGCGCCCGGGCGGCCTCCAGCCACTCCTCGGCCTGCTCGCGCACGCGCGCGTAGAAGGCCTGGATCTCGGGGTCGTCGGGCTCGCCGTCGATGGGCTCGATGGCGTGGACCAAGACCACGGGGGCGCCGCTGGCTTTGGCCTGGAACAAGGCGTGGGCCTCCACGGCCTCGCTCGCGGGGGGAGCCCCCAGGGCGACCACGATCCGGCGATGCATGGGACCTCCTCTCGCCGGGCCACTCTACGCGCTGGAGGCGGAGAGAAAAGGGTTTCGCGGCCGGGCGCGCGAACCCCGCGTCGCCCGGCGGCCCAGGCGCTCGCCCGGACGGGGCGCGGTCTTCCCCCCCGCCGCTTCCGCTGGCGCCGGCCGCGCGGGGCGCTACCTTCGGCCCTGTGTCCGCCCCGCCCCCCGAGTCCTTCTCCCTCTCCGTCGGGGACCACGTCCTCGCCTGCCGCGCCTGGCCGGCTCGTCGCGAGGGACCGCCGCTCCTCGCCCTGCACGGCTTCACCGGGACCGGCCTGGACGCGGCCCCGCTGGCGGAGGCCCTGGGCCTCGCCTGCTGGGCGCCCGACCTCCTCGGCCACGCGCGCAGCGCCGCGCCCCGCGCGCGCGGGCCCTACGCCTTCGCCGCGCAGGTGGCGCAGGTCTGCGCCTTGCCCGAGGCCCTGGGCCTCGACCGCCCGCTCCTCTTCGCCTACAGCTTCGGCGCGCGCCTGGCCCTGGGCGCGCTCGTCGCGCGCGGCGAGGCCTTCGCCGGAGCGGTCCTGGTCGGCGCGACCGCGGGGATCGAGGACCCCGCGGCGCGCGCCGCGCGCGCCGCCGAGGACGAGGCGCGGGCGGCCCGGATCGAGGCCGAGGGCGCGGCGGCCTTCTTGCGCGCCTGGCGCCGTCATCCCCTGATCCGCACCCAGGAGCGGATCGACCCGGCGCACCGCGCGCGCAGGGACCGCGAGCGCGCCCTCCACACCGCCCACGGCCTCGCCCACGCCCTGCGCGAAGCGGGCACGGGGCGGATGCCGCCCTTGTGGGGCGAGCTGCGCCGCGTCTCCTGCCCCGTCCTCGCGCTCGCCGGCGCCGAGGACCCGAAGTTCGCTGCCCTCGCCGCGCGCCTCGCCCGAGCCCTCCCGGCGGGCGAGCACGACCTCGTGCGCGGAGCCGGCCACTGCGCCCACCTCGAGGCCCCCGCGGAGGCCGTCTCCCGAATCGACGCCTTCGTCGCTCGCCTGGCCTGAGCCTTCGGCGGGCGCGACCCCGCCCGGCGCAGGCGAAGCGCGAAACGGCAAGGTCCACCCGAACCGACGGGGAACGGCCCGACGCGCAGTGCGAAGGGATCGCCGCCCACGGCGCGGCTTCCCGGCGGGAAGATCGCGCAGTACCCGCTCGCCCCCTCTCCCTGCTCCTCTCGGGCCTGCGGGCAAGAAGCCGGACGCAGAGGCGGCCGGCGACCGGCAAAGCGCGGCCCGTCCCCCTCCGCGGCGCCCCTCGCTCCTGCTGGCGCACGCGGCCTCCCCGGTGCATGGTGACGGGCGAAGGGAGGTGTGCGGCGATGAGCGGACCCCGGCCCCGGATCTCCTTCGGCAAGATCGCCTACCGCGTCGGGGCGGTGGACGCCGAGCAGCTCGCGCGCGCGAGGGCCGAGCGCGACGCCCGCGGCGGCGAGGCGACCCTCGAGGAGGTCTTGATCGAGCAGGGCGCCCTCAGCGAGGAGATGGCCGCCCTGGTCCGCGAGGCCTTCCTGCGCGCCTGCGCGGTGTGCCCGGACTGCGGGCGGCGCACGGACATCGAGGAGCGCGACCCGAGCGACTTCGCCTGCCGCTGCGGCGGGAGCTTCGTCCCCCTCGCCGAGACCGAGTCGGACCCGCAGGCCATCGACCCCGCCTTCCTGCAATCGGAGGAAGGCCCCGTCTCCGACGCCGGGCCCGTCGACGCGGAGCCCTGACGCCCGCCCAAGCGGCGTCCGGGGACCCCGCCCGCCCCGCTTCCCCCGCCCCACCG
>RFHU01000192.1 GCA_003695705.1 Planctomycetota bacterium | reverse complement strand
GGGCGGGAGGACGCGGGTGCGGCGCGGGAGGACGCTGGGGCGGCGCGACCGGGCGCGTGGGGGGCACCGCGGCCACGCGCTCGCTCGGCGTTCCCGACTGGCCGCGCGCACCTGGCGCTTCGTCGCCCGGTTGGAGCTGCAGGGTCCCTCCGCAGTGTTCGCAGGGCGGGACCGAGCCCATGAGGTAGGTAATTTGGCCGCACTGCAGGCACTTGCGCCCGAAGCGCAGGCGGATCTGGATCACCTGCCCCCACTGGGCGGGGGAGAGGTCGCCGCTCTCGACGAGGAACTGTTCGAGGCTCACCCCGCGGGCCAATGCCTGCGGGAAGGCCTCGCGCAGCCGCTCCTTGGCCACGAAGCCGAGCTGGCGGGCAATGTTCCCAAAGGCGAGGTCCGCGCTGCGTGCGGGCACGGGGCGAGCTTAGACCATCGCCTCGTTCCAAGCCAGCCGAGCACGAGCGCGCTCCCGGGGATCACCTCCCCCGGACCAGGCCCTTCACCTACTCGAGCCTTCGCCTGACGAAGGAAGAGCAGGATCGTCGAGCGGTTCGCAAAGCAGAGCGTGCGGAGACGCTCGAAGGCCTCCGCTCGAGCGGAAGCGGGAGACGCTTCCCGACTCGGACCTCCGCCTTCGACCGACGAAGAAGCGCTTGCCGAAGCTGGTTCCCAGCCCGACACGTCCGCAGCCTCCGCCTCCATGGTAGGGCTGCGCCGCAACGACCGTGCCCAGCAAGTCCTCAGGAAGGCCCGTGGCCGGAACCCGCGCCCCTGCGGCAGAGCGCACGAACGCCGCGGCGCTTCCCCCGCGGAATCCCGCCTCGAAAGGCCCCTCGCCGCCCCTTCCTCGCGGATGGGACGCGGAGCCCTGCACGGAGTCGGCCGCGCACCTTCCCCTTTTGCGGGCCGCGTGCGCCCGACTCCGGCTTCACCGAAGGCGGTACTGCGAGAGCTCCGCGGCGACCCACGCCCAGGCCTCGTCGGCAGTGGCCGGCAGGGGAATTCCCTTCCGCCGATACAGGCGCAGCGCTTCTTCGCTGCCGGGGTCCCGACCGTCCCTCAGGGCCATTTCGAGGACCAGCCAGGCTCCCGCGCGCTTCTCGTTCACCTCCCCCTCCTACACCACGGAGACCCTGTGGAGGCGCTGCCGCGCCTCCCTGTCGCCTGCAATGGCCGCCCAGAGCAGCAGCCGATTGGCTCGCCGGATGACCTCGGCGTCGCGTGGCTTCCACGAGTAGAGACGAAGGGCCAGCCGCCGCAGGGAGGGGAGGTCCCCTTCCTCCTCCACGGCCCGCAGGTAGGCCGTCCGGGCGACGCGCGAATCGCGACTGCGGTTCCCGCCCGGTTGCTTGGCGTCCAGATCCGTGTCGTAGCGGCGGGCGAGCTCGCTCCAGGGGAGATTCGGCTGCTCGCTGCGAATCCCTTCGAACTCGGGAGGCGGGGCGAGCAAGCGGCGCAGAGCAGCGAGATCCACGCGCGCCACCTCGCCCGCCAGCGCAGCGACCCGCTCCCGAGGAGAAGGGTGGGCGCGCAGGGCGCCCCGCAGGAAGTCTCGCCGCAGAGGTCGCGCCTTCCCCCGCTCCTCTTCCGCAGCGACGACCTCCCACGCAGCGTGTTCCCCAGAAGGCAGCAGATCCGCCAGTTCCGCGCGCATTCGCCTGGCGCGCGGAGTCTTCTTCTTCCCCCATCGAAGGGCCAGGAAGAGCCAGGCCGCTGCGTAGCGGTCGTTCGTCCCCAGGAACTTGGCCCAGGGGAACAGCCGCGCCGAGGGTTCGTAGCACTGGGCGAGGAAGTAGGCGCACTGGGGGTGGGGTCCCGGCCGGGCTGCGAGCGCCCGAACGAGGTCCACGGCTGCGTGGGTCGACTCGGCCTCCCCGCTTCGCGTGAGGAACTTGGCGGCGAGCACGGCCCCCTCTGCGCTGCCGAATTCCCAGGCACGAAGCGCGCAGGCAAGCGCCCAGCGCAGGGACTTCAGGGACTTTGGCGGGGACTTGGCGGACGACTGCGGATCCAGGCACTTTCCGAGTTCCAGCCAAGACCCGTGGGCGAGCACTCCCCGCCAAACCTCGAGGCGCTCGACTTCGCCTGCCGCGAGGGGAGGCGAAAGGTAAGAACGAAAGCGGGGCAGGAAGACGCGGTCCGATTCCGCCTCCTGCTTGGATTGCGGGCGAACGGGGCCCTCCCGCTCTGCCGGAGCGCTTCGCGACGGTCCCGCGGAGGAAAACGCCCGCAACCGAGACTGCGCGGGGGCCAGGTCCTCCTCTTCGCCGACGACGCCGACCAGGAGGACCGCAAGCGCGACCAGCGAGGCCGCGCACGCCGAGCCGAGGAGGAGCGAGCGCACCCTCTGCGAACTCGCAGGCGCCGCGATCCACTCCTCCAGGGCCTCCGCGAGGGCCTGGGCCGACGGGAAGCGGTCTTCGGGGGCCTTGGCCAGACAGCGCAGGCAGATCTCGTCCAGGGAAGGGGGAATCCCCGCTTGATGCTTCGAGGGGGGAGGGGGCTCTTCCTCGAGAACGCGCCGCAGGGTCGCGTAGACCGTGCCCGAGGGGAAAGGAGGCACTCCGGTCAAGCAGGCGTAGAGAACCGCACCCAGTCCGTAGACGTCCGTGCGTTCGTCGACCGCGCCGCCACTGGCCTGCTCCGGGGCCATGAAGGCCGGCGTCCCCAGGAGCTCTCCGGTGGTCGTGAGGGAACGGGCCGCTTGGATCTTGGCCAGACCGAAGTCGCCGAGCTTCGGAGTGCCCAGTTCGTCGAAGAGCACGTTCTCGGGCTTCAGGTCTCGGTGAAGGATCCCGCAGGAGTGCACGTGGGCAAGACCGCGGGCTAGGTCGCGCACGACCCTCGCCGCCTCCTGCGGGGAAAGCGGACTTCGCTTCAGGCGGCTCGCGAGGTCTCCGCCCGCCGCGAACTCCATGACCAGAGCTCCCCCTCCCGCGAAGTCCTCCCAGCGGTGGACCCGCAGCACGTTGCGGTGGGAGTCGACCGCCGCCTGGGCTTCGGCTTCGCGTCGGAAGCGAAGGAGGAGTTCGACGTCCAGGCCTGAGGCCGAGAAGGTCTTGAGGGCATAGAGGCCGCGGGTCGAAACGTCCTGGACCAGGAAGACGTCGCCCATGCCGCCCCCTCCAAGGCGGCGCTTGACGAGGAGGCAACCGAAGCGAGAACCGGGCTGCAGATTCACCGATTCCTTCTTCCCGCCCGAAGGGCCTTCCCGAAGGCCTGCGGCGTCCGCCGTTCGCCGGCCCGGGAACGCTCCGGGATGCGCAGGGAGTTCCGACCGGAAAGCGATCCAGACACCCGTCAGGCCTCCAAGACGCGCGTACCTGCGCGCTGGGCTGCGGGAAGGCGGCCTTGAAGCGCTCGAACGCCAGCGTGCGAAGTCCGCATGGGCTCATTCTGACCGAGAGCGCTTCCACCACGCCACGGGCCGCAAGCGGCCGGGCAGCCCGCGGCCCGTCCCGGCGAAGGGGGGCCACGGATTCCCAGCGGGGAAGCGGGCGGAAGGCCTTAGCAGCAATGCCAGATGGTTAAGCGCTAACACGCGCCGCAGCCTTCGTTTGGCGGTTGCGTGACGTGGCTGGGCGTCGGCCCCCGGCGCTTGAGCGGGAAGTTGCTCATTTTGACCTTCACCGCCCTCTCACAGCGGCGCTCCGTTCGTCGCGGCGGCAGGCGACAGAGGGACAGGTCGGCGACCAGGTCGGCGTGGAGCGTGGCCCACTGGCGAGGGCTGGCGCGGGCCATGTCGCGGACTGCCCAGCGGATGCGCTCCAGGCAGTCCACGAAGCTGAGGAATCAAGGTTCGACTCCTACCTCGGCAGCGGCTTCGGCCATCAGGGCTCGGACGCAGTTGTAGGCGAGGAAGAGCCCATAGGCCTCCTGCAGCACACGCTCGGGCTTCTTGCTGCGAAAGAGGACCCGCTCCTCACCGAGGTGGATCTTCAACTCGCGATAGCCCAGCTCGACTTCCCAGCGGTCGTGGTAGAGCGCGCCCACTTCCCTGGCGGGATACGCGACCCGGTCGAGGAGGTTGGTCACCACGGTCACGGGTCGGTAACCCTTACGCTGGTAGGTCACGATCCGGACTTCGAGGAACTCGGGGAGATCCTTGCGCTGATTCCTCAGGTAGGGAGGGCAAAGGAGGCGACCGAGGTACTCACCAGGGCCGAGGCGCTTCCGCTTCTTCAGCTTGAGGGCCCGTGGACCCGTCTTCACTCGAACCACGAAGAAGGTTCCCTTGGCGTGCAGGCCCACCAGCCAGCCGTAGGCGAAGTACGCGCGGTCCATCAGGATCAGCGTGTTTGCCTTGAGGCGATTCAGCAGGTAATCGGCGGCCAGCTTGGTCTCGCCGACCGACCAGGGCCCCAGCACCACCTCGGCGATCAAGTGGGTCCAGGCACCCATCAGGACGATTGCGCGGAGCTGCGGGAATCCGCTCTTCCCGCGACTTGCTCCGGGGCGCCCGAAGGCAGCCTCGTTCGCCTCGGTGTCTGCTGCTTTGAACGAAGTCCCATCCAGGGCGTAGACCGGCAGGCTTCGCCACTCGAAGGCCGGGGCGTGCTGCTTGCACAGCAGGTCAGCCAGCTTCCTGAAAACCAGCCGGACCGTCTTCCAGCCCAGTCGATCCCGGGCTTGGGTCATGGACGTGGAGTGGGGGAGTTCCGCGAGATCCCACCGCAGCGAGCCCCCCAGGCTT
>RFHU01000191.1 GCA_003695705.1 Planctomycetota bacterium | reverse complement strand
TGGCGTCGGCGGGCTTGGCGTCGGCGGGCTTGGCGTCGGCGGGCTTGGCGTCGGCGGGCTTGGCGTCGGCGGGTTTGGCGTCGGCGGCGGGGGCCGGCGGCGTTTCGCCTGGGGGGACGACGCGCCAGGCCGAGTCGCCTTGAAGCCGCTGCGCCACCTCCGCAGGAACGGTGGCGGTGACGTGGCGGGCGAAGACCCCCACGTCCCCGAGGCTCCGCACGCCGTCGCCGAGGTAGGTGATCGTCCAGTTGGCTTCGCTCATGGGCTCTCCTTCCGACGGGGCGGCATTCTCACCCGCGCGGGCGCCGGTCGCCACCCCACCTGCTGGCGGCGGGGTGCTCCAGGTCGGGCCGGGGCTGTGCGCCCGCGGGGGGGGAGTCCGGCGTTCGGACCGCGGTGGGGCCCGCCCGGAGCGCAGCGAGGCTCGGCCTGCGCGCCCGCTGCGGTTGGGAGCAGCGGCGGGCGTGGAGCAGAGCACGGCGGCTGCCGGCGTCTGGCGCCTCCGCGCGGCCCTTGCCATCCTGCGGCCGTGCGCCCCCCGCAGACCTGCCTTCGTTCCTGCGCTGCGCCAACGGTGCGGCCGTGACCTCGCTCCTCGACGCAGCGGGCGTCGACACGGCCCTGGCGCGGCGCCTCCTCGCCGGGGGCCGCTGCGCTTTGGCCGACCTTCGCGACGCCCTCGAGGAGGCGCGCGCCGAGCGGTCCCGCGGCCGGACCCTGGCGCGGGAACTCTGCGAACGCGGCCTGCTCCCTGCCGCCGAACTCGAGGCCCTCGTTGCGGAGCTTGCGGTCCCTGAGCCGCCCCCCGGCCCCGACGCCGGGGCTGCCCCCGAGCCGGCGCCGGGCGAGGCCCTCCGCGACGCGCGCGCGGGCACGGCGGTCCTCCCCGACGGCGGAGCCCCCAAGGAAGCCGCAGGCCTGCGCCCCGGAGCCGTGCTCGCTCGGTATCGCCTGCGGAGACGCCTCGGCGCGGGCGGCATGGGGGTGGTGTTCCTGGCCGAGGAAGTGGCGTTGGGCAGGCTCTGCGCGCTGAAGGTCCTCCCCGAGGGAGTGGATCCCGAGATCGGCCAGCGCTTCGTTCGCGAAGCGGAAGCCCAGGCCCGCGCCGACCGACACCCCAACGTCGTTCGCGTGCACGACTGCGGGATCGCCCGCGGACGCCTCTACCTGGCAATGCAGTACGCCCCGGGCGGCAACCTCGCCGAGCGCCTCGAAGGGGGCGAGTTCCAAGATCCTCGCGCGGCGGCGGCCGTCGTGCGCGATCTGGCCCGCGGCCTGGCCCACGTGCACGGAGCGGGCGTCTTGCATCGCGACCTCAAGCCGCAGAACGTCCTCTTCGACGAGCAGAACACGCCTCTGCTGGCCGATTTCGGCATGGCCCGCCTCGTGGAAGGGGTCCAGCGCCTCACCCGGAGCGGCGACGTTCTGGGGACCCCCTCGTACATGGCGCCCGAACAGGCCCGCGGCGATCCCCGGGCCGTGGACGAGCGGAGCGACGTCTACGGGCTCGGGGCGATCCTCTACCGCATGCTCGCGGGCCGTCCTCCGCACCAAGCGCGCTCGGTGCTCGCGACTTTGGCGGCCGTGGCCTCGGACGAGGTCGTCCCTCCGCGGCGTCTTCGGCCCGAGGTTCCCCCGGAGCTCGAGGCGATTTGCCTGCGTGCCTTGGCCAAGGCCAAGGGCGAGCGGCCACCGTCGGCCGCGGCCTTGGCCGACGAACTCGACGTCTTCCTCGCGGGCGCCCCGACGGGGCGCCGCCCGTCCTCCCGGGCCGTTGCCCTGCCCGTCCTGGGGGCGCTCGCCGCCGCCGGCGCGCTCGCCGCCGTCGGCGCGGCGGTCGGCCTGGCGCACGCCCGCCGCGACGCTGCGCCGGCATCCGCCGGGGCGCGGGCGGTTGCGTCGGCGCGGAGTGCACGGGCAGCTCCGGCCGAGCGGGGCCCGGCCGAGCGGGGCCCCGCTGCGCGCGCTCAGGCCGAGCGCGTCGCCTGGGCAGGGAAACTCGAAGGCGAGCTCGAGCGCCGTCGCTGGGGGCGGGTCCGCGCGCTTCTCGAGGGGCCTTCTGCGGCAGCCCTCTCCCCCGAGTTGCGCCAGCGGCTCGCCGCGCGCCTCCGCAGAGCGATCGAGGGAGGGCGCCGCAGGCCGAGCGGCCTCTACGACCTGCGGGACGACCTCGACCTACACCTTTCCCTGCTGGCGGTCGATCCGAGCTACTACGCCGGCGAGCGGTTTTACGAGTGGTGGGAGCTCCTCGAGCTCTCCGCCACGGCGCAGGCCTCCGTGTGGGCGAGCGAGAAGCTGCGCGGCTTCGCTCGGGACGCGCTCCTCCTTCAGCCCGAGTTCGTGCGGCTCAAGGGCTACTTCGAGACCCTGCCCGACGTGAGCTCCCTGCGGGCACTGCGGAGGTCCCTCGGGGGCCCCCCCGTCGCGTCGGGCTTCGACCCGGAAGGCCGTCGCCGGGCCGAAGAGCGCCTCGTTCGTGCGCGGCAGTTCATCCGCGCGGAGCTCCCCTTCGTGTGGCACCTCGTGGAGCGCATCCGCCCCGAGGCCTTGCTGGCCGTCGGCGAGGCGGAGGGCGCGCAGGTGCAGACGGCGACCGCCTTGCGCTCGCTGCTCCACAACCTGAGCCGCTACCTCGACCTCGCCGACGACCGCGAGGGCCTCCGCCGCCTCGAGGCCCTCGTCTGCGCGCGCGCTTCGGACTTGCCGCTGGGGAGCGCTGGGTGGCTCAGGGCCGAGGCTCGCTGGCAGGAGTGTGCCCTGCTCCAGCGCAAGCGAGAGGCCGCTCCCCCCGACCGGCGCGGGCGCCTCGAGAGCGAGCTGCGCGAGTTCGCGCGGCGCGCCGCCGAGGAGTTCCCGCAGGACCCACGGTTCCTTGGCTGCCTGCTCGGTTTGGAGGGCGCGAAGCGGGCCTCGGTCCGCCGCGCCTTCCTCGCTGCCTGCGCGGGGAAGAAGGTCGAAGGCCGCATCGGCCTCGACCACTGGGAAGCCGTCGCAGGGGAGGAACTCGCCGCGATCTCGACCCCGGACCGCGAGGCCGCGAGCGCCGCGGCGCTCTGGCCGCTCCCTCGCGCCGAGGGACGCCGCACGAGCTGGCCCGTGCTCTCCTCGCTGCCAAAGGACGCGGAGGGGCTGCGCCCCCTGCGCGTCGCGCCCGCCTTGCTGGCGAGGATCGCCCTGCTCGTCGCGCGGCATCGCCCGGAGCGAGCCGCCGAAGTCGTCGCCTGCCTGGAGGCTTCCTGCGACGAGGAGCGCGGCCGGTGGAACGAGGAGGCGGCGCGGATCGTGCCCCGGCTCCGCTCCTCCCTCGAGCGGAGCCGCGAGGCCCTCCTTCGGAGGCTGGAGCAAGTCGTCGAGCGCCTGCCCCTCAAGGGTCCGCGCTAGCCGTCCGCCCCTGCGTCCTCCTTCGCTCGTTCGAGGAGGAGGAGGGAGGGGCCGGGCCGGAGGAGCGATCCCTCGACGAGAGAGGGCTCCAGGTCGTCTTCCCAGGTGTCGAGGCGCACCTTCCAGCGACCGAGGGGGAGCGCGAAGGCGCGTTCGGTGCGCTCGGCGTGGAGGAGGAGCAAGAGCTCTTCCCCAGAGGCCTTCAGGTGGGCCAGCACGCTCTTGCGGGCGGGGTCCTGCCAGTCGCCTTCTTCGAGGGGCGCACCGTCGGGGCCGAACCAGCGCAGCTCCTCGGGGGCGAGGAAGCGCGCGCTGCGGAGGGCCGGATGCTCGCGGCGCAGCGCGAAGGCGCGGCGGGCGAACTCGAGGAGCGCGGCGCGGCGCGTGTCGAGCGCCCAGTCCACCCACGTCGTCTCGTCGTCCAGGCAGTAGGGGTTGTTGTTGCCGCGCTGGCTGCGGCCCAGCTCGTCGCCCATGTTCAGCATGGGGACGCCGAGGGAGAAGGCGAGGCTGGCGATGAGGTTGCGCTGGTGCCGGGCGCGCCGAGCGAGGACCTCGGGGTCGCGGGTGGGTCCCTCGACGCCCCAGTGGATGCTCCAGTTGGCGTCGGTGCCGTCGCGGTTGTCCTCGCCGTTGGCCTCGTTGTGCTTGCGTTCGTAGCTGGCAAGGTCCGCCAGGGTGAAGCCGTCGTGGCAGGCCACGTAGTTCACGCTCGCCAGCGGCCCCCGGAGGGTGTCCGCTCCAAAGACGTCGCTGCTTCCGAAGATGCGCGTGGCGACTTCTCCCAGCAGCCCTTCGTCGCCGCGCCAGAAGCGCCGCAGTCCGTCGCGGTAGCGATCGTTCCACTCGGCCCAGCCGGCGGGAAAGCGCCCCAGCCGGTAGCCCCCAGGGCCCAGGTCCCAGGGTTCGGCGATGAGCTTGACGGTGGAGAGCAGTGGGTCTTGCAGTACCACGTCGAAGAAGCGCCCCCAGCCCCCCGGTCGCCGGGGGTCGCGGGCGAGGGCCGGGGCGAGGTCGAAGCGAAAGCCGTCGACGTGCAGGACCTCGACCCAGTAGCGCAGGCTGTCCATGACGAACTGCAGCCCGCGCGGGTGCGCCACGGCGAAGGTGTTCCCGCAGCCGGTGACGTCGTAGTAGCGGCCGGGCTGGGAAGGGTCGAAGAGGTAGTAGGCCTCTTCGTCGAAGCCGCGGAAGGAAAAGGCTGGATCGTCGGGCCCCCCCTCGCAGGTGTGGTTGTAGACCACGTCGAGCAGCACCTCGATCCCCGCGGCGTGCAGGGTACGCACCATGGTCTGGAACTCGCGAACTTGCCGACCGTCATCGCCGGTGGCGTAGCGCGGATCGGGGGCGAAGTAGCTCAGCGTGCTGTAGCCCCACACGTTCTGGCGTCCGCGGGCGCGCAGGTGCGCCTCGGGCAGGGCGTGGTGCACCGGGAGGAGTTCCACTGCCGTCACGCCGAGGCGGCGCAGGTGCTGGATTACGGGCTCGCAGGCGAGGCCGAGGTAGGTGCCGCGCAGCTCCGGGGGAACCTCGGGATGCCGCGCCGTGAGCGCGCCCACGTGGCACTCGTAGATCAACGTGTCTCGCCAGGGGATTCGGGGCGGCCGGTCCTCCCCCCAGGGGAAGCTCGGCTCCACGACCAGTGCGCGGCCTTGCCCCGCGGCCACGTCGCCCTGGACGGCGCGGGCGTAGGGGTCGATGAGCGGGCGGGCAAAGCCCACCGCGCCCCGCGGTCCCTCCACGTGGTAGGCGTAGGCGGTGCCCGGGGGCGCGGGAGCGCGCGCGGTCCACACGCCGCGCGCTTCGCGCTCCAGGGACACGCGCCCGTTGGGCAAGGCCAGCTCGATGCGCCGCGCGACGCTGGAGAAAACCGCAAACGAGGTGGCTTCGCCGTCCCAGCGCGCGCCGAACAAGGGCTCGCAGGTCACCGTTGGCACCTCGGGCAGAAGAAGGTCGCCCGCTGCGCTTGCACGATGCGTTCGACGACGGCGGCGTCGCCGCAGCGAGGGCACGGCCGTCCGGCTCGGTCGTAGACGCGGAATTGGTTCTGATAGCCGCCGTCTTGGTTGAGCGCGTTGCGGTAGGTTCCGTCGGAGAGGGTGGATCCTTCGTAGCGGATCGCCTCGCGGAGCACGTCTTCGAGAGCACGCTGCAGGCGCGTCCACTCGCGGGCGCTCAGCTCGCGGCAGGAGCGGGCCGGATGGATCCGCGCACGGTGCAGGCTTTCGGCGGCGTAGATGTTCCCCACCCCCGCAACCGCCCGCTGATCGAGGAGGGCCACCTTGATGGCCCGCCGGCTGGCGCCAAGCCGCGCCCGCAGACCGCCGCGGCCCAACGCGAGGGCATCGGGGCCGAGGCGAGCGGGGCCGAGGCGGTCGGAGAACTCCTCCATAGACCAGGCGGCGAGGACGCCGAGTCCGCGTCGGTCCCAGAAGAGCAATTCGGGCACGGGCCCCCCGTCGAGGCGCAGGCGCGCGCGAACGTGCTCTTCGCTGGGCGGCTCGCCGAGGAGAACGAGTCCGGTCATTCGCGGCTCGAAGACGATCCGAAGGTCCCCCTCGAGGACGAGGACCACTCGCTTGCCGGCCCTCTCGACAGCCCGGATCGTGCGCCCGGAGGCACGCCTCCGGAAGGCAGCGCGCGAGGGCTCGACGCTCAGCGGGCGCAGGCGGGGCCGGCGCGGAAAGCAAATGCTTCGAATCCGTGCGCCGGCCACGGGGGAGACTCCCCGCCGCATGGTCTCCACCTCGGGCAATTCGGGCATCGCCCGCTGGTTATACCTCTATAATCCGAGCCGCCGCTCGCGGCCGAGAGGAGAACGCCGTGAACTTTCGCGAGATCGTGGAGAGCATCGCCCAGGCCTGCAAGTGGGAGGTGACCGAGGACGAAGACGGGACCCTCTGCGTCGAGGTCCCCACCGGGAGCGGGCGCAGCCAGGTGGTGGTCATCACCGAGGACGTAGACGTCGCCGACCAGCCCATCGCTCGCTACTGGAGCGTGATCGGGGAGGCGGAGGGGATCGATTTCCGCCGCTGCCTCGAGGAAAACGCGCGCCTCGCCTACGGCGCCTTCGCCCTGCAGGGGCAGAACCTGGTGCTCCTCGACACCCAGCTCATTTCGGACGCCGACCCGATGGAGGTGGGTGCCTCCATTGGAAACCTGGCTGCCTACGCCGACCGCTACGAGCGGGACCTGTTCGGCGTCGACACCTACTAGCCCATGCTCCTCGATCAGCGACTCGAGGCGCGGATTCGTGCGGGCGCTCGGCGGATCGGCTTTGGGGGCGCCTCCTACACCGAAGCCGCGCTGGTGAGCGAGGACGGCCAGTCCCTGCGGATCTACGACGGACAGCTCAAGGAGGTTTCCCTGAGCGAGCTCGAAGAGGGTCGAGAGTACCAAGTGACCTTCCGGCCCTTCGTCAACAACCACTGGATCGAGTTGAAGATCGTCGACTTGCGCCCTCTCTGATCGTGGCCGCCGGAGGGGAGGAGGGCGAGCGCCTTGGCTGCGCTTGACGGAGTGGAGCCCTCCGGTAGCATCCTGGTTTCCGCTGGAAGAGAGGCCACGTGAGGGTCCTGGACATCGCTCCCGACCGCGAGAAGCGGCGCGAGTTCTCGCAGAAGTTCACCGAGGACGGGCACGCCGTCTACTCGGTCCCCGGACGGCGCGAAGCCCTCGAACTCCTGGCGAAGCAGGAATTCGACCTGTGCTTGCTCGACGCCAATTCGGACCTCTACGACACCCGGGAGTTGGTCGAGGAGGTGCGCTCGGGTGCGGAGAACGAGCCGGTCATCGCCGTCTTCGTGGAGCCGCGAAACCGCCCCCCCCGGCACCGGATTGCGGGCCGGGCGGCCAACGTGGTCGTCCTCCAGGACGGCTCGGTCGACCACATGGCCCGCATGATCCACCTGGCGATGTCCATGCGCGAGGGCGACGCCGAAGAGGTCTGAGTTCGCCGAGGGGGCCCTCGGTACCGAGCGGCCTGCTCCGAAAGGCCGAAGAAGGCGCGGGCCCGACGTTGGCGCGCGCGACCCGAAGCCGCCCAGCTAGGGTCCGCCTCAAGGTGGACCATCGCCCATCGCACCGCGGATCGGCACGTACCGGAATTCAAACGCCGAGGCCGCCCTCGAATGGGTGGATCTTGGTTCCCAAGCCGCCACGCGAACGCCCGAGTGCGTGGTCGTCCGGATCCTCTACGCCCCCCCCTTTTCGACCGCCGCTCGCGCAGCGAGCCGCACGAATCGACGTGCCGTCCACGCACCAAAGATCCCAGTCCAACTCCCCTGCTTCGTTGAGGTGCGCCAGGAGCCTCTGC
>RFHU01000190.1 GCA_003695705.1 Planctomycetota bacterium | reverse complement strand
TGCGCGCGAGTTGGGCATCGCCATCGGCGAGCCCGCCTGCTGGGGTAGGGGCTACGGCTCCGAAGCCCTGCGGCTCGTCCTGGACTACGCCTTCCGCGAGCTCGAAGTGCACCGCGTGCAACTGAGCGTCTTCGAGACGAACACCCGCGCCCGCGCCGCCTACCTCAAGGTGGGCTTCGTCGAGGAGGGGCGCCTCCGCGAAGCGGCCTTCGTCGACGGTCGCCGCGTCGACGTTTTCCTCCTCTCCATCCTCGCCCGCGAGTGGCTCGGCGCCAAGCGCTAACCCAGCGGGCCCGGGACAAGTCCTCGGGCCCGCCTCCCGGCCACCGAATCCGGAGCCTTCTGCACCGCACGGGCCGAACGGCGCTTGGGAGCCACGGGCGGCGCGCCCGCGGGACGCGCCAAAGAACCGGGTCGCTGCAAGGCGCCCGACCCGGCCTCCGGTCGCCGCCCGACCGAGCGCGCGGGTTGAGACCTCCGCACGCGGCAACGTCCTTCCCCACGAACCGCCCACGGCCGGCAGAAGGGATCCCAACGAGGCGCGAGGAAGCACGGCAAAGGCCTCCTCGTGGCCAACGACGGACGCTGTCGGGTCCCTCTCCCGCGGGTTGCTACGCTGGGGCTCGAAGGCAGGGGCCGGACGTGAGCGAGCGTTGGGAGCGGATCTACGCGGTGGTGTGCCGGATTCCCCGCGGCCGGGTGACGACCTACGGCGAGGTGGCCGCGCGGGCGGGGATCCTGCGGGGAGCGCGGCAGGTGGGCTACGCCCTCAGCGCCTTGCCTCCGGGAAGTCCGATTCCCTGGCACCGGGTCCTGAACGCTCGCGGCGAGAGCAGCCTGCCGGGAGAGGAGCAGCGCCGCCTGCTCGAAGGCGAAGGCGTGCGCTTCGACGCGCGCGGGCGCGTGGACCTCGCCCGCTACGGCTGGCGCTGAGGACAGCGGTCGCTCGCCGGGGCGGCGCGCGGTCGCGGCGGGTGAGAACCACGGCTCGGGCTCTGGGCGGCGCTCGCCGACGGAGGAGGCTCAGAAGGAGCGCTGCCGCGGGCGCCCGAGAACTTGGGTGTCGGGATGCGCGAGGCTCCAGGAGACCCAGAAGGGTACCGTGTTCCCCCTTCCGAGCTTGACACTCCCGCTTCCGAGAATCTCCCTAGCATGGGGGACGCGTGGTGAAGAGATCCAGCCGTAAGAAGAAGACGAACACGGGCAGGAGGTGGATCAGGGTGGGCCGCTTCAGGGCGGAGAAGAGTCTGAGGAGGGTCCTCGGATCCGCCACGGATCGATCGCAGCGAATCGCGGCAAGCGCCTCAGAAGGGCAGATCGGCCCAGCAATTCGCCTGGATCGGTGCTTCCTCCCCCGAGCCCTCCTCCCGGAGGCGCTCCTCCTCCTGGAGCACGCGCTCCAACGCCTCCTCCTCTCGGCGGTAGGCCTCACGGAGTTCGGCGCGCACTTCGGCGTCCTGGCGCAGTAGCTTCTCGGCGTGCTCCCGGACCCGGCGCATGGAGTGCTTCAGGAACGGGTCGAGCCGTGGCCGCGCCTTTCGGCGGATTCGGCCGTCCCCGTCGACCCGTCGCTCCATGTTCCGCACGACCTGGCGGAAGGAGAGCTCCTCGGCGGGGAGGCGCTGGCAGTCGCGGCAGACGTGGTCGCGGTGTCCGCGCCCGCCGAAGCGCTCGTTGGGTCGGTGTCGCCCGCAGCACCAGCAAAAGTGCCCGCGCGCGTTCCGTCGTCGCTTCCCCTTTCCCACCTCGAGGCCCTGGCTGCCTCAGAGGCCGGCGAACTGGGCGAACTCGAACAGCATGTCCTGGAGCCCCAGCTCGGAGACGAGCGAGGCCTGGTTGGCCTCGTCCTGAGTCCGGTAGCCCCTGGAGACGTTGTGCTCGATCGCCCGCAGCGAACGAATGGCCAGCGTGCGGGTGTAGGGCAGCTCGTGGAAGGGCTGGAGGTCTTCACTGAGCGCGATCCAGGTGCGCGCGGCCAGGCGGTGGATCCGGACCTTGGCGCGGCCCGCCCGAGCTTCGTGCTCGAGGTTCACCGCGAGCCGGCGGGTCAGACGCTCGCGCTCGTGCGGCTCGACGACCTTCAGGAACTCGGTCACGAGCGGCGGCCGGACCTGCAGCGCCCGCGGACGGCCCTGGGTCTTCTTGCGCACGAAGTCGTAGGCGGCGTCCGAGTCGAAGCCGAGCTGGCGGTAGGCGATGGAGTCGAGCAGCGCCTCGGAGTCCTTGGCCAGCGCGGGGCTGCGGACCACGGTCTCCAGCATGTACGCGCCGAGGTTGGGGGTCCGCCGAGCAGGCTCGAGCGGGGCGTCGCCCAGGAAGGAGCGGTAGAGGAGCCAGCGCCCCGGCACGCGGCGGCCCGAGGACTCGCTGGTGGCGAGCGCGTCCGCGATCAGCTCCCGCGCGAAGGCCTCGTCGCAGCTCGCCAGGTCGAGCCCGGCCTCGCGGAATTGCCGCTCGACCTCGTAGCCGTTGCCGAAGGCGCACCACACGTCCATGAGCCCGACCCGGTCGTTGAGGACGAAGGAGACGGCGTCCAGTGTGCCCTCGCCCTGGCGGTAGTAGAGTTGGAGCGCGCGAGAGCCCGAGCCGTCGACCGTGCTCACCAGGCCGTGGGAGAAGACGGGCGCCGGCAGCGGTCGGGGGTCAACGCCCTCGGCGCGCAGGCGCATGCTCAGCTCCCGAGCCTTGGCGCCCAGGGCGCCGGCGTTGGGCCAGGTGGCGAGCTCGGTCAGGAGGGCGAGGGCGCGCTCGGGATCGGCCTTGGCCGACGCCTCGAGGGCCAGGCAGAGCTCGTCCGTCTCGGGGTAGCCGAGTTCGAAGCCGACCGCGGCGGTGACCGCCAGGAACGTCGCCCCCACGCGCCCGTTGGACTGCGCGGCCAGGGCGGCCACGCTCAGGGCGCGGCCCACTTGTTCCTGGCCGATCGCGCTCTGGCCCTGACCGTCGACCAGCCCCGCGGCCTGGAGCGAGCCCTCCACCTGCTCGGCGGTGTCGAGCATGGCCGAGGCGGCTTCGCGCGCGACCTGCTCGAGCGCCTTGGAGAAGTCCACGAAGCAGGTCGCCAGCTCCTCGGCGCCCAGCTCGCGCCCGGAGAGGGCGAGGATCGCGGTCAAGGTCAGCTTGCGCTCGTCCGCCAGGCCCGGGTCGCGGACGACCTGCTCGGCGAGCTCGGCCGCCTGCTTGATCACCTTCTCGCGAATCCGACCGGGGACGCCCGGCTCCTGGTGCGCGCCGACGAGCAGCGCCGACGCGCGCTCACGGGTCTCGGGTTGCTCGTCGTAGGCGGCGAGCCAGGCCAGCGAACGTCCGAGCGTGCGGAACTTGGGACTCAGGCGCCTCAGGACCTGGCCGCAGGTCGGCATGCTGTCGGGGTCTGCCGCCAGCTCGGTCAGAGCGTCGCGGAGCTTGCGGATGGTCGGGGTCGAGCGAGGCCTCTTCTGCTTGCGGCTCATAGCAACTCCTGGCTTACTGCGCATTCTCCGCTTCGAACCGACACCTGCCGCCCTCCAGGGCAAGCAACTTGGGACCTGCAGCCCGCTGGCCAGGCAAGCGTTTACGGACCGCAGGGAGGTTCTCCCCACGGTCTCCACAGGCAGGCGGAAAGCTATGAGGGCTTGAACGTCGAGCGGAACACCTCGTTCACGGCGTCCATGTCGAAGGTCGGTTGCCACTCGTCGCCGACCCACTGCTTGAACTCCTCGTGTCGCTCGTGTTCGGGGTCGGACATCGCCGCCAGGAACTCGCTGTAGCCCCAGACGCCGCCGACGTCTTCGGGTGGGCACGCGCCTTCGCCTCCCGTGCAGCGAGGCTCCCATACGGGGTCGCCCCGGATGTCCTCGACCTCGATCGAGTGGCTCCACGAGTCGCCGAAGTCGTATTCGTACTTGAAGGTGGAGCCCGGCGTCTTGACCAGCTTGCGCAGCTTCGTCTTGGACTCGTCCTGGTGCTCGACGTGCTCGAGCATGAACCCGGAGTTGGTGTAGACCGAACCATCGGGGAACTCGAACAGGTGCAGGTGGCTGTTGGTCCAGCCCATGGCGATCTGGAGGATCTCGTGCAGCCGCTTCATGCTGCGGTTCCCCGAGACGATCACCCGGCGCCACACCGGCGGCTCCGCGCCCTCGAGTGTGACCTTGAGCTGGTAGATGGGCCGCCGGATCTTCAGCTTCTCCTCCTGGGAGGGTTCGCGCTCGGTCACCGGCGCACCAGGTAGTCGCACAGGGAGGTGCGCAGCGCTTCCAGCTTGGGGATCCCGTTGGTCTTGCAGAGGAAGCGCACCTCCAGCTCGGTCAGGACGTCCTTGAGCGCCTCGTAGACGGGGAAGGAGTCGGTCCAGACCTCCGCCGGGAGGGCGAGCGGTGGGGCGTTCTTCGTCCGCTGGCCGGCCGCGATCGCCTCGAAGGCCGACAGCACCGCCGCCTCGAAGCTGTGCGCCGAGTTGACGAACAGGATCAGGTCCTCCTGGGGGTCGTGCACGAGCGCCGTCCAGACCAGCCCGCCGGACACGTTGACGGGCGGCGTGAACACGGTGAGCTGGTAGCGGCCGGGGTAGCGCTCGCACTTGCGAAGGCGCTCGAGCAGCTCGTCGGGGAGCCGAACGGGCTCGTGGCCGACCTGGACCTCGTCCAGGCGGCGGTAGCTCTGCCGCGTCTTGACCTTTCCGCTCTTGAGCTCGCTGAGGTTGTAGAAGAGCACGCGGCTGCCGTCCCGTGCTGGCGCCTTGCCAAGCTTGCCCTTCTGGGCCAGGTCGGCGACCGCCTCCAGGCAGCGGCTGAGGAACAGGGCCTCCTCTGCGTCGAGGGCGCGCGGCGGCTGGCCGGGCACGAATCGCCAGGCGGTCGGGTAGCCAGGCGAACCGTCCTCGCGCGCGATCGGATCGTCGCCGATCCGCAGCGGGTGCTCGCCCTCGCCTCGCTGACTGAGGAGGAAGGAGATCCCGCTCGTCTGCGCCAGGAGGGTCGAGTAGTCGATCTCGTCCTCTTGGAGCCGCCGGAGCAGTTCGAAGCCCGCGGGTCCCAGGTTGACCGTGAGCCCGTACTCCTGGCCTGCCGCGCCCATGACGCAGGCGCAGCCGAACAGGTCACCCTCTCGGTCGTGGAGCCCGAACAGGTAGTCGTCGCCCACCCGACTCCAGGGCTTCGCCCCGACGAAGCGACGCGCGGCCGCCAGTAGCCTTTCTCTTGCCTGGTGGTTCATGGTTCCTCTACTTGCTTCGCGCCGAGCGGCGCTTGGTTGTACCGGACCCGCCTTCCTGGACACAGCATAAGACGGAAGGCGGCGCGGGACCTCCCCGCGCAGCTGGCCCTCGCGGGCCACCACCTCGGGCCGTCAGGCGGCTCGCCTCTCCACGGCCGGGACCGGCTCGCCGTGCTCGGCGACGTACTGGGCGCGGGCCTCGCTTGGGCGGAGGTAGCCGTTCTTCTCGATCAACCACTCGCGGTTGTAGAGTTCGACGAACGCCCCGGCGGCGGCGCGCAGATTCTCGACCCCGTAGAAGATCCGCCCGCAAACCGCCTGCCCCTTGAGCGTGCGGTGGAATCGCTCGGCGACGCCGTTGGCCTCGGGCAGCCTCACGAAGGAGTAGCTCTTGGTGAGCCCCCAGAACTCGACCTGCTTGCGGAAGTGGTCCGAGCGGTACTGGGTGCCGTTGTCCAGCCGCAGGAAGAGACCCCGGGCCACGTCCCCGTGCTCGCGTGTGAGCCCCATGGCGATCGGTTCGAGCGCCGCGAAGCGGTCGCCCTTCTTGACCACGTGCCCGCCGACGCGCTTGCGGCCCACACGCACGCCCTGGCGCTTCAGGCGGTCCCACACCTTCCGGTAGCCCTCGCCCGTGAACGGCGTCGTCGCCAGGTCCTTCTTCACCAGCCTCAGCAGCTTCGCGTCCGAGACCTTCGGCTTGGGACCCCGCTTCTTGGGCGTCGGCTGGGTCCCACCCTTCCTCTTCCGCTCGTCCTCGAGCTGGGCATAGAACGTCGAGCGCGGGAACTCCACGACGCGGCACACCCGCCTGACCCCGCAGACGCGGTCGGTGGAGGGGGAGGTCTCGGCGCTCAGCGCTTCGACCTCCTGCGCACAAAAGGGGACACCCCCGACCTCTTGCAGCGGATCTGCATCAGCTCCAGGTCCATCGTCAACTCGCCGACTCGCTTCAGCGCGGCGTCGAGCTGCGACCGCAACGGGTCCTTGCTGCCACGAGCCTGCAGGCCGCTCTTCGTCGCCGCGAGGGCCTGCTCCTTCCACTGCTCCAGCCGATACGATTCGACGCCCAGCTCGCGAGAGACGGCATCGATCGACTCACCTCGCAGGAGCCGCAGGACCGCCTCCAGCTTTTTCTCCTTGCTCCACCGCAACACCGGCTTCGCCTCCGTGCTCTCCTTGGCCTGGGACGACCGGTTTCGACTCGAACGCTTCTTCTTCCTGGCTGCCAGTTACTCCTCCTCGGAGCGGACTGCCTACCCTCTTGGTAGGACAGCTACGTGTCCAGGAAAACCGGGTGCGAGAACGTCGGGCGATCGGGCCGCCCGCGACGCCGGTCCCGGGGGGCGCGGCGGCGGGAGGGGCTCTCGGCAGAGGCGCGTCGCTTCGGTCCGCCCTGGCAGGGAGCGGAGGCGAACGCGGAATCCGGTCAGGGCTTGCGGCGGCGCGGGACCTTGCGCGGTTGGACCGTGAGCCCGAGGTCGGAGACGCGCATGCCCTTGCCCTTGCCCTTGCCCTTTGTGCGGGGATCCGGGGGAGGCGGCGGGCCCGGGGCCCGGCCGGCGGCGGGAGGTCGAGCGGGAGGTCGGCCGGCGGCGGGAGGTCGGCCGGCGGCGGGTCGAGCAGGGGCCCGGCCGGCGGCGGGAGGTCGAGCAGGGGCCCGGCCGGCGG
>RFHU01000189.1 GCA_003695705.1 Planctomycetota bacterium | reverse complement strand
GTAGATCCAAGTGCCCACGATCGGGTGGGCCCAGGCGCTGCCGGCGAGCCAGCGGACGATGGGCATGCCCACGAAGCCCTGCACCGAGGCGTAGTAGGCGAGGAGGGCGCCCCCGGCCGCGAAGAGGACTTGGGAGCGGAGCCGCCAACCGCGCAGGCGCGCGCAGGCGCTCAGGCCGAAGGCAGGCGCGTAGGAGCAGAGCAGAGTGAGGCTCTCGCGCGCCATGGCGAGCATTTTCGCTGCGCTCACGCCCACGGCGGCCATGGCCTTGCGCGGCCCGCTGCCGATCGCGGTGTGCAGGTAGTCCACCTGCCACCAGGCTGCGCAGAAGAGCAGCGCGGCGAGGAGCGCGCAGGCGACCCCGCCCGCGAGGGCGGAGGGCCAGTCCCTGCGTCCTCGCCGCAGGAGCGTGTCTTCGCAGAGGGCCACCGGCCCCGCCGCGAGCCCGAGCAAAGCGGCGAAGAGGAGGTCGTATCCCCCGTAGAGGAAAGCGCCACCGCTCAGGGGAGAGCTCCCCGCGCTCACGCCCACCAGCAGGAGCAGGGAGGGCGGCGCCAGGGCGGCGAGAAGCAGTCCGCGCGCCGCTGCGGGGAGCAGTGCCCTCAGGGGAGCCGGCGAGACCGCGCGCGCGCCCGGTGGGGCGTCCGGAGGTGTTGGAGGGGCGACGCCTCCCGCGGGGCCGTCCCGGGGAGGCGCGCGTTCGTCGCTCGGGGTCAATGGGCCTCCGCGTCTCCCGCCGCCGCTTGCGGATCTACGGACCCTTGCGGCGGCGCGCCCTCACGCGCCCCGTCCAGCGCCCCGAGGCGCCGGCGGGCCCACGCGTCGAGCGCGAGCCCCGCGGTGAAGAGGGCGGCGTTCGCCGCCACCAAGGGTGCACCACGGCGCAGGACCAGGGAGCCGATGGCAAAGGTCAGCCCGAAGAGGATCGCGTTGCCGGCCACGAAGCGGGCGAGGAGGAAGCGGCCGACCGCGGCCCCGCCCGGGTCCCCCGCGCGCAGTGGACCCCACCAGCCCGCGGGGCGTACCCGCGCCACGAAGGCCTCGAGGTGGGCGAGGTCGCGCTCGGGGCGGAGGCAGGAGCAGAGCACGGCGGCGCCCAGGGTGCAGGCGGTCACGCAAGCGAGCTTGGGGGCGAAGGGGAGCCCGGCGCGGGCGCAGACGACCGCGGCCAGGGGGCTGGCGACCATGGCGGCCACCTCGCCCCAGGCGGTGAGTCGCCACCAGAACCAGCGCAGCAGATAGACCGCGCCCAGCCCCGCGCTGACGGCGATCACGCTTCGCAGCGTGGACGTGACCGAGAGGACCGAGCGCGCCACCTTGGCCGGGGCCTCGCCGGCCTCGGCGGCGGGCAGGGCCGACTCGCTGGTGAGCCACATGAACAGCAGGGCCAGCAGCAGGGTGGGGGCCGCGCAGGCGCGCGCCGTCCGCACGTAGAAGCGCTCGCTGCGACCGGGGAGGAGGTAGGGCTCGACGAGGTCGTTGACGAGGTAGCTCGCGCCCCAGTTGAGCTGGGTGTCGATGGTCGACATGAAGGCCGCGAGGAGCGAAGCGAACACGAAGCCGCGCAGTCCCGCGGGAAGCTCCATCATGAGCCGCGGGTAGGCCTTCTCGGGGTCGCCGCCGGGGAAGACGACCAGGGCCGCCAGGGCGACCACGATCCAAGGCCAGGAGCGGAGGCCGACGAAGGTGATCGTCGAGAACCAAGTGGCGCGCTCCGACTCGGTCTCGTCGCGGCAGCTCGCGAGCCGCTGAATGTATTTCCCGCCCCCGTCCGCGTTGACGAAAGTCCACCAGAGCAGCCCCACGAACACGCAGAAGGCGACCACCGGCCCGTCGAAGCCCTGGCCGAAGTCGGGGAGGAAGTCGGTCTTGGCGCGCACCTCGGGGCGCGCGAGCAGGGCTTCGAGGCCGCCGACCCGCGGGTGCCGCAGGGCGAAGAAGGCCATGACCAGCGCGCCGAGCACCGAAATGGCGAACTGGGCGAGGTCGGTGAGGACCACCCCCATGAAGCCGGAGAGGACCGAGTAGGCGGCGGCGACGAGCACCGTGCCGCCAATGAGCAGGGCGCCGTGCCCGGTGGGCCAGTCTCCCGGGCCGACCAGGCTGGGCTCCACCACGCCGAGCACCTTGGTCATGGCGGTGACGACGGCGGCCATGCCGAGGGGGTTGAACACGAGCCCGAAGAAGACGGCGCGGAAGCCGCGGAGGACGTGCGCCGCGCGTCCGCGGTAGCGGAGGGTGATCAACTCGAGGTCGGTGGTGATGCCCGCGCGGCGCCAGTAGCGGGCCATGACCACCGCGCCGAGGATCCCCGAAATGCCGACGAACCACCACTCCCAGTTGCGCGCCACGCCCCCTTGCTGGGTCAGCTTGCTCACGTAGATCGGCGTGTCCACCGAGAAGGCCGAGGCCGCCATGCTGGCGCCGGCGATCCACCAGGGGAGGCCGCGTCCGGAGAGGAAGTAGTTGTCGGTGTTCTCACCGGCGCCGCGCCGTTGCGCCCACAGCCCGAGCAAGAGGACGAAGACGCAGTAGCCGGCGACGAGCGCCCAATCGAGGCCGGTCACGGGACCGGCCTCCTGCCCGGGGCCGGCGCGCCGAGCAAGGCCGCGGCGGCGGCGCGCTGGCAGCAGGCTTCGTCGCCGTAGGCCCAGAGGACCTCCGCGCCCTCGGGCAGCGCGTCCTGCAGCGCGAGCGGCCCGCAGAGGCCGACGACCGTCGTCCGCTCGCCGGGCAGCGCGCGCAGGCGCGCGGCGAGGGAGGGGCCGAGGCCGGCGCGCCCTTTCCAGGCGCGCACCCGGCAGCCCACGGCCGCCACGACGCGGGCGCCCGTCGCGAGGGCCGCGCGCGCGCGCTCCGTGGCGGCGGGGCTGGGGTCGTTGCGGAGCGCCGCGGGGCGCACGCGCACGCCCGCGGCGGCGAGCGCGGCGCAGAGGGCGTGGCCGAAGCCGGGCAGGTCGTCGTCGTCGCAGAGGAGGAGGGCGACGTCGTCGCCCGGTCGGATGGCGGGGCGCGCCGGCCCTTCGCGGGTGAGCGCGCGCTGGGCGAGCTCGGGGGCCGGGTCGGGCGGCGGGGCGGTCGGCGTCGCGAGGTCGCGCGCAAGCGCGGCCTCGAGGCGGGCGCAGGAGCGCTCGAGGCGCGCGCGGTGGGCGGGGTCTTCCTCGGCCCACGCGGCGAGGCGCGCGGCGACGGCGTCGGGGTCGCTTGGGTAGAGGAGGAGGTCGCAGCCGGCGCGCACGGCCGCCACGGCGGCTTCGGCCTCCGCGAGGCCCTGCTGGACGCCGGCCATGATCAAGGCGTCGGTCACCACCAGGCCCTCGTAGCCCCACTCCGCGCGCAGGAGCCCGTCGACGAGCACGGGGTCGAGGGTGGCGGGCGCGCCGGTGGGGGAGAGGGCGGGGAAGACCACGTGCGCGGTCATGAGCGTGGCGACGCCGGCCTCCACCGCGTGGCGAAAGGGGGAGAGGTCGCGGGCGTGCAGGGTCGCGGCGTCGCGCTCGACCACCGGCAAGGCGTCGTGGGAGTCGGCGAGGGTGCCGCCGTGCCCGGGGAAGTGCTTGGCGCAGGCGAGCGCGCCCTGGGCCTGCACGCCCCGCACGAAGGCGGCGCCCAGGCGGGCCACCCGCGCGGGGTCGGCGGCGAAGGCCCGCGCGCCGACGATCGGGTTGCGGGGCTCGTCGGCCAGATCGAGCACCGGGCCGAGGACCCAGTCGATCCCCAGAGCGAGGGCCTCGGCCGCCAGGGCGCCGCCCGCGCGCTCGGCGAGCCCCGCCTCGTCGGCGGCGCCGAGCGCCATGGCCGGCGGCAGGTCGAGGGCGCCGCGGACCTGCTGGGCGACCCCGCGCTCGAGGTCGGCTCCGACCAGGAAGGGGCGGCCCAGGCGTCTCCGGAGCGCAGGCAAGCGCCGGGCGAGCTCCTCCCGCTCGCCGCCGAACAGGATCAGCCCTCCGGCGCCTGCGTCCAAGCGGCGCTCGGCCTCTGCCCAGGCGGCGTCGGCGTCGCGTCCGGGGCGCAGGTCGAGGGAAGGCACCACGAGGCGGCGGGCGAGGGCGAGGGCGGCGGTCACGGCGCGCATGATAGTCGCCGCGCCCGTCGCCCGAGGCCCGGCGCGGGGGCACGTGGAGG
>RFHU01000188.1 GCA_003695705.1 Planctomycetota bacterium | reverse complement strand
GCGGCGGTGCTGGACCGGCAGCGCGAGGTCGTGGAGACCACCCTCGCCATGGACCGCCGGCTCGCCCGCGGCGAGAGCATGATCGACCTCAGCGAGCGCACCGGAGCCGACGCCCCCGGCCTCCGCGGCCGCCTGGAGGCCGCCGCGGGCGCGGGCAGGTAGCCAGCGCCCGGTCCCGTGCGCGCCACGGGACGGAGTCCGTTTCCGCGCCCAGAGGGGCCTTCGGGGGGAGGAAGGGGTACGCTGCGGCGCGTGACGACCCAGGCGAAGTCCCTCCTGCAGCTCTCCTGGCCGCTGGTGATCAGCTTCACTGCGCGTTCGTTGCTGACCTCCATCGACCTTCCCTACGCGAGCCGATTGCCCGACGCGGATGCGGCCTTGGCGGCCATCGGCCTCTCCTTCCCCCTCGAGTTCGCGTTCATCGCCTGCTGGGTGGGCACTTCGGCGGCGCTGACCTCGCACCTGAGCCGTGCCATGGGGGAGCGGTGCGAGCGGCGCATCGAACAACTGCGGAGAACCACCCTGGGCATCGTCGTCGCCCTGGCCGCGCTCTTCCTCGCTCTGGCCACCGGGATCGCCCTCTTCGCGGACGCCCTCCTCGGCGACCGTGTGTCGCCGGCGGTGGTGTCGAATTTCCGCGTCTACGCCCCGGTCCTCCTCGCCGGCGTGGCTCTGGTCGGCTTTTGGTCGACCATCCCCGATTCCATCGTCAAGGCGCACCACGACACCCGTTCCACGATGATCGCCGGGCTCATCACTGGGGTGGGGAACTTGCTCCTGAACACCCTCTTCCTGTTCGTGTTCGAACTGGGCATCTTCGGCATCGCGCTCGCGACCGGGCTGGCCCGCGCAGGCAGTCTGTCCTACGCCCTTTGGCGGGCGCACCGCTTGGAGGAGGCCCGGCGGACTCGCTGGGCGAAGGAGGGCGAAGGGGCCGCGGCATCTCCCTCGGCTGGGGTGAGGGCCGACGGCTGCCTGGAGCGGCCTCTGCGCGCGCTGCTTGCACTTGCCGTGCCATCGGCGCTGACCTTCGTGCTCATGGGCAGCGAGAATTTTGCGGTCAACTGGATCCTTGCCCGCTATCCGGAAGCGACGGCATCGATCGCCGCCTACGCCATCTACCACCGCGCGGTGCTCCTCGCCCTGATGCCCATCATCGCCACCGGCGTCGCCGTGCTCCCCTTCGCGGCCCGCCATCTGGGCGAAGGCAACTTGCCCGAGGTCGAGCGTGGTCTCCGGCAAGCCTTCGTTCTCTCGGTGGTCTACATCCTTTGCGTGGTGTTTCCCCTTTGCCTGGGAGGCGGAGCGGCCCTGGCCGACTTCCTCGCCGAGGGAGCGGCCACCCGTGGGCTCGTCCGCTTCGCCGTGCGCTACGCGGTACCCCTCGGCGCTCTGGCCGCGTTCCCCTTCGTCCTCTGCCGGCCTGCCTTCGAGGCGGTCCAGCGGGGCACGCCGGGGTTGCTGATGGCCCTCTTGCGCTACCTGGTGCTCTCGGTTCCCCTCGGTCTCTTCGGCGCCCACATCGCCAGGCAGCGCGGGCTGGATCCCTTTTACGGGTTGGCCTTCGGGCTCATCGGCGGAACGGCGGTGGTCTCGCTCGCGTTCACCGGCTGGCTGATGCACCTATTCCTCGACCTGCGCCGGCGCGCGGGGAGCCCGGCACACACCGCCCTCGAGGGAGGCTGATTTCCCTCCAATGAGCGACGACGGTGTCCCCGAGTGCCTCGACTGCGGAGCCTGTTGCTGTTCCGCCTACCCACGCCACGTGGTGGTCCGGGGCGAGGACCACGCGGTCCTCCTTCCGGAGGAGCTGGAGCGCTACACGGTCTGGCTGGAGAACGTGTGCGTGCTCGGGCGGGTCGAGGGGCGCTGCGCGGCCCTCGACGTCCGCACGGGGCGCGCGGTATGCCGCATCTACCCTCGCCGGCCCGAACCCTGCCGCTCGTTCGCCCGCGGAAGCGACGCCTGTGCCCAGGCCCGCGAACGCCATCGGCCCTTGGGGACCGCCTCCTGAACCGACGCAGAAAGCGCTCGCGGTCCGGCCCGGCTCCAACAGCTGTGGTGGCGCGCTATGCTGGCCGGCACGTGCCCGCCTCGCCCCTCGACCTCCTCGCTCGCTCCGCGGAGTTGCCCCACGGCGCCGAACGGGTGGGCTTGTGCGAGGAGGCCGCGGAGAAGGCCGACGCCTTGGGGAACCTCGAGCTCGGCTACCTCGCCCGGGAGAAGCTCGTCGAGGCGGCAATTTTCGCAGGGCACCCGGAGAAGGCCCTGGTCGCGTTCGCCTGGCTGCTTGGCAGGGCCGACGACGATCCCGAACGCTTCCCCGAGCAGGACTTGCTCTGGTACTACAAGTGGGTCGCGGCGGAACTCCCCGACTTCGCCGAAGTCACCCTAGAACGCATCCGAAGCGTGTACGCGGACATGGAGCGTCGCTACGTTCGCTGCGGATATTCTCTGCGCCCGGTACACAAGCTGCGCTGGCTGGAGGCACGGGCCCGCGGCGAGCGCGAGGAGGCCCGCGCGCACTTCGAGCGCTTCCGCGTCAGCCCCCGCGACGCGGGGGCCGATTGCTTTGCCTGCGAACTCGACGACGAGGTCCTCTTCCTCGTGGACCAAGGTCGCGACGCCGAGGCCGTCGATCGCGCGGCTCCCATCCTCTCGGGCGAGGCGGCCTGCGCTTCGGTTCCGGCGGTCACCTGGGCGACCCTGCTCCTGCCCCTGGTCCGGTTGGGTCGCCGGGAGGAGGCAGTCGAAATCCAGCGACGCGGATACCCGCAGGTGGTTGGGCGGCGGCACTTCGTGCGCGTGGCCGCGGACCATCTGGAATTCCTTTCCCTCGCCGGGGAGGCCGAGCGTGCGACCGCCGCCTTCCTGCACGGTCTGCCGCTGGCCCTGGAGACCAGCAACCAGGACGACCGCTTCCGCTTCCTCCGCGCGGCGTGCGTCTACGCACGCACGGCGGCGCCGGCCGTTGCGCGGCTCCCTTCGCTGCCCCCGCGGTCGGGTGCCCCGCGTTCGAGCGCGGATGCCCGCTGCGCGCGCGAGGCGCTCTTCGCTTGGCTCCACGAGGTCGCCGTCGAACTCGCGGGGCGCTTCGACGCGCGCAACGGGAGCGACGCCTACGCCCGGCGGCTGGCTGGGTCCCTGGCCCGCGCGGCCGATCCGTCGCAGTTCCTGAGTTCCTCGCAGGATCCCGACGGGGCGGGACCGGACCCGGCCCCCCGCGTGGTATAGGAGAGTCTCTCCGGGAGGTCTCCAAATGATCCGCACCCTCTTTGCCTTGTGCGCCGTGGCCCTGGTCCTCGCCTGCGCGCCGGCGACTTCCCTCGCGCAGGGAACGCAGCGCGAGCGGGCCGAGGCCTATCGACGCGCCTTCGTCGAAGGCCTCGAAGCCCTCAGCGCCCGCAGGCTCGACGAGGCCGAGCGCGCGTTCAAGGCGTGCGTCGAGATCTTTCCCCAGCAACCAGTTGCTCACTACAACCTCGCGTGCACCTACTCGCAGGCCGGCAAGGAGGCGCAGGCGGTGACGGAGCTACGCGAGTGCTTCCGCTTGGGCTTCAAGGACCTGACCCACATGGCCCGCGACGTCGACCTCGACCCCTTGCGCCGCTCGGCCCTCTTCCGCAAGGCCCTGAGCGACTTCGAGGCCGAACTGCGCGCCGACCTAGCGCCGCCGCTGCTTCGCGAGCCCGAGGGCGAAGGGCGCTACCCGGTCCTCGTGTTCGTCCCCGACCCGGGCGACGACGCCGAGCAACGCCTGCGCGAGCTCGCGCCGGCCTTCGCCGAACTCGGCCTCGTCGTTCCCGTCGGCGTTGCCCGCGACCCGCGCGCCGACGACAGCAGCGGCGAGTGGCGCTTGGTCACCGTGGTGCGAGAGGCCCTCGCGGCCCATCCCCGCGCCGACCGCGACCGGGTCTACCTGGTGGGCGAGGGGAACGCGGGCGCGCTGGCCCTCACGGCCGCAGTCCAGCATCCGGACCTGTTCGCCGGTGTCTTGGCCGCGGGCCCAGGCCTCGACGCCGCGGTGACCGACGTGGACCTCTCCGGAGCCCGGGCCTATCTGGTGGTGAACGCCGAGGACCCCGCGGAAGTGGCCGGGGGCGAGTCGGCCCGCGACGCCTTTGCGGAGGCCGGAGGGCACGTGGTGCTCGAGCGCTACCCCCTCGGTCGTCCCTTTTCGCGGGACCGTGCGCTCCTCCTGCGGGGGCTCGGCTGGCTGCGGGGACTCACGGTTCGTTTGCCCGGCGCTGGGGAGTTGAAGGACTTTTGAGCGCCGCGGGGGCGGAGGAAGACCTTCCCGACGCCTTCGACATCGATGGCGGCCCCCCGGGAGCCCGCATCCCCCTCGCAAACCAGGACCCGGCCGCTCCTTCCTCGACGCCGGGCTGCATTCGCTGCGGGAACTCCTGCCGCTCGGTCTACCTGTGGCAGGGCGACCTCTCCGAGTTCACCGAGCGGGACACCAAGAAGTGGGTCGAGTACCACGAGATCGAGACCTTCACCAAGGTCCTGGCCGACGGGCGCACCTTCTGGGGGATCAAGCTCCCCAAGCCCTGCAAGCACCTGATCGAAACGGCTCCCGGGGAGTTCGGCTGCGCGGTCTACGACCGCCGGCCGTACGTGTGCCGGATCTACCGGGGGATCAACCCGGACGGACCGCAGCCGGGGTGCGGGTTCCATGCGAAGGATCCTGGGGCGTGACGAAGCGGGAATGCACGGGGCTCGAGCCCTGGGAGGCATCGTCGCGACCGTTGCCTTGCCTTTCGTCGTTCTGGTCTTGATTCG
>RFHU01000187.1 GCA_003695705.1 Planctomycetota bacterium | reverse complement strand
CGACGAGGCCGCGGGCGACGAGGCCACGGACGACGAGGCCGCGGGCGACGAGGCCACGGGCGACGAGGCCGCGGGCGACGAGGCCACGGACGACGAGGCCGCGGGCGACGAGGCCACGGGCGACGAGGCCACGGGCGACGAGGCGGCGGGCGACGAGGCCACGGGCGACGAGGCCGCGGGCGACGAGGCCGCGGGCGACGAGGCCGCGGGCGAGGGCGACGAGACGGCGGGCGACGTGGCTGCGGGCGACGAGGCGTCGGGCGACGAGGCGGCGGACGAGGGCGACGAGGGCGAGTTGGCGGAGGCGCGCCGGAGGGAACTCGAGGCCGAGCGGGCTCGCCGGGAGGCGGCGGAGGCGGCCGGCGAAGCGCCTCGGTTCACTCCCGAGGACGTCGCCGCTGCGCAAAGAACCCCCGAGGGCCTGGGCAAGCTCCTCTTCGAGGCGCTCCGCTGGAACCTCACCGACGTGTTCTCGGCCTGCTGGATCGACGACGCCGACGCGAAGGTCCTGGCGGGAGCCAAGGCGAAGCGCTACGCGGCCTTGGCGCGCCGCTTCCGCAACCGCTCCTGGACGACCCTGCGGCGCGAGCACCCCGACGCACGCCTCGGGGAGTTCGTGCGCGTGGAAGCCGAGGTGCGGTCCCTCAAGAACGGGACGCAGGTCCGCAACGGAAAGGTCGTCTACCGGCTGGGCGGAGAGGAGCGGAGCCTGCCGCTCGCCGTGTTGATCCAGCTCCCCGACGGGCGGTGGAAGGCGCTCAGCATGACGCCGATCAAGGCCAAGCGAGGACGGGGGAACTGAGTTCCTCCCGCCTCGCTCGGCCTGTGCTCTACCGCCGTCGTCGGATTTCGTGGCCGCTGCTGGCGGCCGTGTGTGGCTGCGTCCTCCCCGCCCGCGCATTGGACTTCGAGGTGGAGGTCGGTCTCGGGGGCTGCGAGCAGCGCGGCGCCTGGACGCCTCTCCTGGTCCGCTGCGCCCTCGGGCCCGAGGAGGTCCCCTTCGTCGGACGCGCCGTCCTCGGGATCGAGGGGTACGCCGTTGGCGAGTACGCGGTGCCGCTCGAGGTCCCCCCCGGAGGGGAGGCGCGGGCCGTACTCTGCGTCCCCACCGCGCTCGGAGGGGAGCGGGAGGTCCGCCTCGTCGATACGGCGGGGCGGGTCCTCGCGCGGGCCGAAGCGCGGCGTGGGCGCGAGTGGATCGGCGCTGCGGACCGGCTGGTGCTTGGGGTCGGCGGGGAAGGCCTGGCGGCCTTGCGCGGCCAGGGGGGGAAGGGGGTGCGGGTGGCCACGCTCCCCGAGTCCTCTTGGCCGGCGCTGCGCGACCCCCGGTCGCTGGCGGCCGTGTCGACCCTCGCTCTGCTCGGCGACGGAGGGGGGCGCCTGGCCTCCCTGGCGGACGACCCGGCGGCGGTCCGCGCGCTCCAGCGCTACGTGGTCGACGGCGGCAACCTGCTCTTCGTAGCGCGGCGTGGGGCGCCCTTCGCCTGGCGCGGGACGCGCCTCGAGGCGCTCTTGCCCGTAGAGGGACTGCGGCAGGCCGCGGTGGGTTCCCACGCATTGGCTCCCCTGGTCGGCGCACTTCCGACGGCGCGAGTTCCTGTGGCGACGGGGACGCTGCGCAGCGGTGCGCGCTGGCGACAGCGCGTCGCCGGGCTCGGGCTCCTTGCGGAGCGCCCGCTCGGATTGGGGCGCGTCTTGTTCCTCGGCTTCGACCCCGACGCGGAGCCGGTGCGCCGGGGCAAGCGAGTCGGCGCCTTCTTGCTCTCCCTCGTGGCGCCTTCGTCGCCGAGTGTGCGGATCGGTGTCTTGCGTGAGGGCTGTGAGGAGTTCGTCGACGTCCTTGCCCTCCAGCGCCGCCCCCTTGCGCCGCTCGGCTTCGTCGGGCTGAGCTGCGTCCTCCTCCTGCACCTCGTGATCCTCGGGCTCGCGCCGGCCTATCTCCGCCGCCGGGGCCCCTGGTCGGCCTACTTGGGGCCACCCCTCGCTTGCGGAGCGCTCGGCCTGGGCCTGCTGGTCGCCGTGGCCCTCTCTCGCTCCGGCGCCCGGGCGGCTTCGCTGACGGTCGCCCTGCATTCGGTCCTGGACCGCGCGGCAGTTCCCGACCGTGGGGCATGCCTGACGACCGTCGCCTGCTGGAGCGCCCGGAACGCGAGCCTTCGCCTGGAACTCGCGGCCGGAGTCTACCCAGCCCTCGAGGGAGCCTCGCCCCTCGATTCGCTGCAGTTCCGCCAAGCCTCCCCCACGTACGAGGGGGCGCCTGCTTCGCCTTCGCGGCTCGGCCCGCTGTCGGTCTCCGCCAACGGCGTGCGCGGCCTCGCGCTGCGTACCCCTCCTCTGCTGGCGCCCCGCCTCGCGCTCGAGCGCAGCCCTGTCGGTGGGCTGGTCCTGCGATCCCTCGAGCGCGAGGCTCGCCTGGAGGGCGTCGCGCTGTTGGTGGTCGAGACAGCCGGCGTGCGCGTCCTCTGGGTCGGTTCGCTGTCGCCGGGGGAGGCGACGGCACTCGACCTTGCCCGCGCGAGCCCGCTCGAAGGCTTCGAGTTCCCGCTCGAACCCTCCCGCGGCGCGGCGCTCGTCCGTTGTGTGCTCCCCTCCCTTGCCGACTTCGCGGCGGAGGTGGCCCCCCCCCCGAGCAGGGCCGGGAAGGGGCGCGTCCGCGGCGTCCTCCTTTGCCGCGGCGTCACGGAACCTCTCCTGCAGCTCTCCGCGAGCGGGCGACGCCTGCCGCCCGAGCAGGTCGAGGGCGCCGTTCTCCACCTGCTCCCCTTCGTTGCCCCGAAGTCCCCGTGATCGAAGCCCAGAACCTCGTCAAGCGCTTCGGCCATCGCCTCGCGTTGCGCGGCCTTAGCCTGTCGGTGGAGCCGGGCGACGTGGTCGGCCTGATCGGTCCGAACGGAGCCGGGAAGACCACGAGCATTCGAATTCTCGCTACCCTGCTCGCGCCGGACGCCGGCAGCGCGCGGGTGGCCGGCTTCGACGTGCGGGAGGACGCCGCCCGCGTGCGGGCGTTGGTAGGGCACATGCCCGAGCGTTTCGGCCTCTACGACGAGCTGACCGTCGCGCAGTACCTGGACGTCTTCGCGCGCGTCTACGGCCTCCGCGGCCGCGCGCGGCGCGCCCACGTCGAGGCCGTCTTGGACCTCGTCGACCTGGAAGGGAAACGCGAGGACCGCTGCGAAGGCCTCTCCAAGGGTGTCCGCCAGCGGGTGTATCTGGCCCGGACCCTGCTCCACGACCCCGCCGTCCTTCTGCTCGACGAACCTGCCTCGGGACTCGATCCGCAGGCGCGAATCGACTTGCGCGAGTTGCTCCGCGCCCTGAGGGAGCAGGGCAAGACGATCTTGATCTCGTCGCACATCCTCAGCGAGCTCGAGCGCGTGTGCACGCGGGCGGTCGTGATCGAGGGCGGGCGACTGCGCTTCCACGGAAGCCTGGACGACGCGGCCGCGCGCTTCGGGCAGGGCGTGCGCGTGCGCCTTCGCCTCCTCGATCCAAGCCAGGTCGAGCGCGCGCTCGGCGTGCTCGAGCAGGACCCGCACGCGGGACCGCCGGTCCAAGAAGAAGCGTGCCTTCGCTTCGCGTACGGCGCCGCGCGCGAGGAAATCCCAGGACTCCTGCGCCGGCTCGTCGCCGCCGACCTCGACGTCCTCGGCTTCGACATCGAGCCGCCCGACCTCGAGGCGCTGTTCCTCGACGTCACCCGGGGAGAGATCACGTGAGCGGCGAGAGCCTCTCGGCCCTCAGCGATCGCGCGGAGCGCTTGCTCAATCCGGTCCTCTACAAGGACCTGCTCATGCATGCGGTCTCGCCGCAGCAGAGCAGGCGCCTACGCTTTGGCCTGCACGCCTTGTTCCTCGCGGCTCCGCTGCTCGTCCTCTTCTACTGCGCGGCCTTCCTGCCCGGGCCTTGGGCATACCTCCCCCGCCCCCTGTTCTTCGCCGCGGCGGCTCTGCTCTCCTTCTCCAACGTGCTGGTGCACCTTCCCGCCGTCACCGCCTTCGCCGCGGAGCGCGATCGTGGCACCTTCGAAGGCCTGGTCGTCTCGCCCTTGTCCCCGGCCCGTCTGGTGCTCGGCAAGTACCTCGTTGCGCTCGCGAGGGCCGCGCTCGCGCGCCTGACGCTGCTGCCCCCCTTGGCCGCGGTCCTGGCCCTCGGGGGTGAGGATCCGGGCTTCTTGATCCGCTACTGGGTCTTGCTCAGCGCAGCGGACGCCTCCCTGGCCGCAGCGGTGCTCGCCTTGGGTGCGCGGGAGCGCCGCGCCAAGAAGCAACCAACCTGGCTCAAGGCCCACACCACGCAGACGCAACTCGTCGCCCAGGCGTCGGGCGCCGCCGTGGTCGTCTTCCTCCTCCTGCCCCTCTACGCCCTCCTCATACTGGTTCCGCTCGTCCTCCAAGGGGGGGGCGTCGGAGTGGGGCTGCTGGAAACGGTCGCGCCGCTGGCGGTCGTGCACCCGCTGGCCGCCCTGGTCTGTTGGGGCGACCTCGACGTCTTCGGGACGCCCGTCCCCGTATGGGTCGCTGGCGTGCTCTTCCACTTGCTGTTGGCGCCTCCCTTCTTGGCGCACGCCGTCGGCTCCCTCGCGCCCGAGTGCGCGCGGCCGACGCGCTGGGCGCGTAGCCTCGCCCTCCCCGCGCTGGGTGCGGTGCTCTTGCTCGTCCTCCTCCTGGCTGCGCGCCTAGGACCCCTCGGTCGCTGCGCGCTTGGTTGGCTCGGCGCGGCGGGGGTCCTCCTCTGGTCCGCCGCGGTCGCTGCGGCAGCGCCGGTCGGCCGCGCGGAGATCTCCCGCGCGGCGTTGCTGCGCGGGCTCTGGCCAGCGAACGCGCTGCGGAGCGGGGCCGCGCAGGCTCCTGGCTACGTGCTCCTGCTCGCGCTTCCCTGCGGGGCCCTCGTGGGCTGGGCCGGGGGGGGGCAGCCCAGCGGCCTTTGGGCCGCGTTCTTGCTGCTGGTGGCCGCGCTCTCCCTGGCCGTCCTGGGGGCCTGCGCTGCGGCCAGCGAGCAGCGAAGGGAGCAACAGGAACTCCTCCAGGCTTGGCGGGGGGAGGAGCAGGAGGGCGTGGGCGGAGAGCCCGCCGAGGAGCAGGCCCGGCGATCTCCCCTCGCCCGACTCTGGCTGGCGTCGCTCCTCTTGGCCGTGCCGTCCCTGCTGGGCCTGCTCTTGACCGAGCACGGTGTCCTCGCCGGAGGCGACCTGCTGCGGCTTCCTGCCGGCGTGTTCGCCGCCGTCGGCCTGAGCCTGAACCCGCTGGCGTCCTTCCTCCCCCTGGCCTGCGACTCCGCCGCCTTCGGAACCTCCGCGGTGCGGGACCAGCTCGTCGCGTGGGGGATCGACCCCGGAGCGGTCGCGGTCATGCACGCGGTGGCCTACGTCGGCCTGGCCTGCGTCGCCCTCTGGCGCCTCGCCCCACCTCTGCCCTTCGACGCGCTCGTCGCGGAGGGCGGCGAAGCCGCCCCGAGCGCGGGGGCTTCGCCGCCGCTGCCTTCGTCCTCTGGACTCGACGCCCCTTCCCCGGGGCGGCTCGGGAGCGGAGAGGCCGGAGAGACCGCGAGCGGAGACGCAGGGGAGGCGGCGGGCGGGAGGACCGGCGCGGGGGGGACGGCGGGCGCGGAGGAAGCGTCTCCCGAGGAGGGAACCGCGGACTCTCCCGGGGACGGCGTGGGGGATTAGCAGCTCGCCCGAGAGAGCCGGACTGCGCCGCTCGGCGGACACGACGCACGGGCTGCCGCGTCTGGTTCGGCGTCGCCGGGGGTTCTCCCGGGTGCTTCTCGTGGCGGCCGGGCCCGCCGCTTCGTCAGCCGTCGTCGTCTTCGTCCGCGCGGGGGTCTGGGGGGCGCTCGAGGGACGAAAGGATCGCCTCGGCGGCGGCGCGAAGCTTGGGGCCCGAGCGGGGATCCTGCGCAACGCTCCGGAGCAGGGGCGCAAGCTCTGCGGCGGGGACCTTGGCCATGGCGAGGGCCTGCAGGGCGGCCAGGCGCCGCGCTTCGTTGCCGTCTCGGGCGACGATCCCTTCGAGGAGCCGGCGATCGTCGTCCCCGAGGGGCGGGGTTCCCAAGACGTCCATGCCCGCGCGCATGCGGGTGCGGTCGTCGGCGCGCAGGTCGTCGCGAGCCTGCTGGCGGGCTCGCTCGAGCAGGAGCGGGTCGAGGCGGTCTCCGCGCTCGCCGATGACGAAGGCAGCCTGGGCGCGCACCGCGGGGTCCTCGTCGGTGGTGTAGAGGGAGACGAAGGCCTGCTCGACGTCCTTGCGCGGGGAACCGCGCAGCGCGAACACGAGCTGGGGGCGGACCCGGGGGTCGGCGGAGGGCAGCCGCTCGAGGAGCAAGTCCACCGCCTCGTCGTCGAGCCGCTTGGAGAGGGCGTACGCGGTCTGAAAGCGGAGGACCTCGCTGTCGTCGCCCATGCCCAAGAGGAGTTCGGCGCCTTCGCGGGGCCCCCCTCGGTGGCGCAGCGCCTTCTCGAGTTTGGTGCGGTAGTCCACCGGGTCGAGCCGACCGCCGCGTGCTTCGGCCAGCACCTCTCGCGGGCGCGGGAAGGGAGCGACCTTGACGTGGGCGAGGAAGGAGTCGACGGCGGCGGCGAGGTCGGGCGGGGGCGGCGCGGAGCGGAGACCTTCGCCGCTCTCCGGGGCCTCGGGCTCTGCGGGGAGCGGCGACGGCGCCGTTTGGGGTGCGGCTGCCCGCGGGGGCGGAGCGGGAGCCGACGCGGGCTCGAGGACGAACACCTTGAGCGTCCCCACGACGCAGGCGAGGCCGAGCGCGCCGCCCACGAGTGCGAAGGTCCTCTGGGCCGGGCTCAT
>RFHU01000186.1 GCA_003695705.1 Planctomycetota bacterium | reverse complement strand
GGCGCGCGCCCTCGCCGAGGCAACGCGCCCGGCCTACGCGCGGGTCCTCAACGCGACGGGGGTCATCCTGCACACCGGCCTCGGTCGCGCCCCCATCGCACCGGCCGCGGCCGCGCGCCTCGCCGAGCTCGCGCGGGGCTTCGCCCTCCTCGAGGTCGAGCGCCAGAGCGGCAAGCGCGGGCAGCGCGACACGGGCATCACCGCGATCGTGCGCGAGCTCACCGGCGCCGAGGCCGCGTGCGTGGTCAACAACAACGCCGGCGCCACGCTCATCGCCCTCGCCGCCCTCGCCCGCGGACGCCCGGTCGTCGTCTCCCGCGGCCAGCTGGTCGAGATCGGAGGCTCCTTTCGCATTCCCGAGGTCATGGAGCAGTCGGGCGCTCGGCTCGTCGAGGTCGGGGCCACCAACCGGACCCACCTCGCGGACTACGAGCGGGCGCTTGACGCGCATCCCGAGGCGGCGCTGCTCCTGCGCGTGCACACCTCGAACTTCCAGGTCGTCGGCTTCACCAAGGAAGTCTCCCTCGAGGAGCTCGTCGCCCTCGGGCGCGCCCGGGGCGTCGAGGTCATGGACGACCTGGGCTCGGGGTGCCTGGTGGACCTCAGCCCCTACGGGCTGCCCCGCGAGCCCGTGGTGGGGGAGAGCCTCCGCGCCGGCGCCGGCATCGTCACCTTCTCGGGGGACAAGCTTTTGGGTGGCCCCCAGGCGGGGATCATCGTCGGCCGCCGGGCCCTGGTGGAGCGCGTACGCCGGCATCCCCTCTACCGGGCCCTGCGCCCCGACAAGCTCACCCTCGGCGCCCTCGAGGCCACCCTGTCGCTCTACCGCGATCCCGAGCGCCTCCCCGAGGTCCTCCCCGTCCTGCGCATGATCTCGGCTTCCCCGGCCTCCCTCGCCGAGCGGGCGCGGGCGATGGCGGCCCGCCTCCAGGGCCTCGACGGGCTCGCGGTCTCGGTGGAGGAGGCGACCTCCCGGGTGGGCGGAGGCAGCTACGCCGTCTCCGAGCTGCCGACCTGGGTCGTGCGCCTGCGACCAAGCGGGCGGAGCGTCGACACCTTCGCCGAAGGCCTTCGCCTCGCGGACCCCCCCCTGTTCGCGCGCGTGCACGAAGGCGCGCTCCAGCTCGACCCGCGCACCCTCCTCGGGCCCGAAGAGGACGCCGAGGCCTGCTCCCTCGTGCGGCGCGCCTGCGCCGCCTCCTGAGCCGCCGCGCCAACGAAGCGCTCGCTCCTCGGTGGCCGGCGAGGGAACGGCGGCCCTCCTCCTTCCGATCTGCGGAGGGCTGCGGGCGAGGCCGCGGCGGTAGGATGCCCGCGCCTTGAAGCCCTGCGTCGTCATTCCCACCTACGAGAACCCGCGCACCCTCGCCGACACCGTGCGCGGCGCCCTCGCGACCGTGGGGGCGGTGCTCGTCGTGGACGACGGCTCGGGGGAGGCCACCGCCCGCGTTCTGGTCGAGCTCTCCCGAGCCCACCCCGAGCTGGTCGTCCTGCGGCACCCCCGCAATCGCGGCAAGGGCGCCGCCTTGCGGACGGGCTTTCGTGCCGCGCGCGAGCGCGGCTTCACCCACGCGGTCAGCATGGACAGCGACGGGCAGCACCTCGCTCGGGAGATCCCAAGGCTCCTCGCCGAGGCCCGCGCGCACCCCGAGGCCATCATCCTCGGCGCGCGGGACCTGCGCGCCGCCGGCGCCGGCCCCGGCAGCCGCTTCGGTCGCCTCAATTCGAACTTCTGGGTGTGGGTCATCACCGGCCAGCGCCTCCCCGACACCCAGACGGGCTTTCGCTGCTATCCGCTCGCTCCCCTGAGCGAGCTCGCCCTCTTCGCCGACGGCTACGGCTTCGAGGTCGAGGTGCTCGTGCGCGCCTGCTGGAGCGGCATCCCCGTGCGCGCGGTGCCCGTCGAGGTCCGCTACCTCCCGCCCGGCGAGCGCGTCTCGCATCTGCGCCTGCGCAACCATCTGCGCATCGCGCACCTCAACGCGCGCTTCGTGACCCAGAAGATCTGCTTGCCTCCTCCCTACCTGCGCCTGCGTTCCCAGCGCCGCTTCCACGAGCTCGGCTTCCGCGCGCGCTGGGGCCGCGCCCTTCGGACCTGCTTCGTCGAGGACCCGGGCCCCCCGGGGCGGCTGGCCGCGGCCGTGGCCTTGGGGCTCTTCTGGGGACTCGCGCCCGTATGGGGCTTCCAGATCCTGCTCACCCTGCTCACCGCGGGCTGGCTGCGCCTCTCCAAGCCCATCGCCGTCATCGCCAGCCACGTCTCCTTTCCCCTCCTCATCCCGCCCATCCTCTACGCATCGCTCCTCATCGGGCGCTGGCTCCTGGGCCTGCCCGGGTCCGGTGCTCCCCCGCCCACCGCCCGCGCGCTGGGGGAGGACGCGCTGGCCTGGGCGCTGGGGAGCCTCCTCCTCGCCGCCTCTGCGGCCGTCGTCGGCGGCCTGGCGACGTACTGCATCGCCCGCCTCCTCCGTCGCCTCGTTCGGCGCTCCGGAGCCGGCAGGTGAGCCCGCCGCGCCCCTCGCGCCCGTCGCTCGCCTCCGACCTGGGCCGCGCGCTCTTCCTCGCCGCCGGTGCGGCCCTCGTCCTCGCTCTGTGCGCGCGCGGCGAGGGCGCGCACGGCGTCGCTCGGTTCGCCGCCGCAACTGCGGAGCGCGCAGGCGCCGGGCCCGGCGCCGTCGCCGGCGCGTTCGCCCTCGGCTGCGCGCTCCTCCTCGCCCTCCGTTTCGGCCGCATCGAGCTGGCCCTCCTCGCCGGGCTGCCGCCGGCCTTCGGCTTCGGCCTCGCCGCCGCCGCGCGGGGAGGGAACTTCCGCTTTGGAGAAGCCCTCCTCGGCGGGCTGCTCGCCGTCGCGAGCTCCGCGGGGCTGGTGGGTCGCGCCCAGGCGACCTGGCGGCGGAGCCTGCCGACCTCCGCGGGCTTCGGACCGCGGCCCTTCCTCTGGACGCTCGCCCCCGCCATCGTGCTCGCCCTGGGGAGCCCGCGCGCGGGCTCCTCCGCAGGCGGCGCCTTGGAGGCCTTCCTCTGGGGAGGCCTCCCGGCTGCCCTGCTCGTCCCACCCGGCGCGCGGCTCTTGTTCGTCCACCGCGGCGCCAACGGCTGCCCGGCGCCGCGCGACGCCTGGGGCGCGCTGTGGATCCTCTGGACCATGGCCGGCCGCGGCCTCCTCGTGCTCGCGCGCGGGCTCGGAGCACGCAGCGAGGCGGAGCGCCAGCGGCGCGTCGTCGAAGGCGTCGGCCGCATCGCCCGCAAGGT
>RFHU01000185.1 GCA_003695705.1 Planctomycetota bacterium | reverse complement strand
CGGTGGGGGCCTTGCGGGCGGTTCGCTAGGGTCCGTCTCAAGGTGGACCATTGCCCCTCGCACCGCGGATCGACACGTGCCGGAATTCAACCGCCAAGGACGCCAAGGACGCCAAGAATCAAGAGAGGACGACGCGTTGTACGCCGTCCTCTGGCCTTGGAGCGTTGAAATGGATCAGCAGAGCGAGGTTCTTGTCCGTGGCCTTCCGGGAGGAGACGACGGTCGCTTCGTGGAGCGGTAGGACCTGGCGCACGGCCTCGAGCTCGACGATCGAGCGACCGCCCACAAGCAGGTCGAGCCTCCCTTCCCCAACGTAGGCCCCCTTGCATTCAACCTTCACCGGGAGCTGGCCGCCTCGTGCCCGTGTTCGTCTTCTTCTTACGGCTGGATCTCTTCACCACGCGTCTCCCCTGGGTAGGGGGATTCTCGGAAGCGGGAGTGTCAACCTCGGAAGGGGGAACACGGTACCCAGCCCACTCGGTGCCCTGGAGTCCCAGAGCGCTGCGCGGAGATCTTCGATTCCGAGACTCATGGCGACGAGCAGCCGTGCAAGCCCCCAGGGACGCACCCTTCACCGCACCAGCGCGAGGCGGACCCTAGCGCGGAGCGGCCGAGGTCGAGCCGGCGGCGGGCCGGTCGCGGACCCCGTAGTCGACGAGTCGCCGGCGAAGGACGACGGCTCCCGAGGTGTCGAGGACCTCCTCGCGGACCGCGGCGTAGAGGCCGAAGGCCACGGGGACCTGGAAGCTCGTCCAGACGCGCACGGCGCGGCCCTGGGCGTCTCTGCGTTCGATGCGGTAGCAGTCCCGCACGCTGCCCGCGACCTCGAGTTCCTCGGCGCGCGCCCCAGGGGGCGGAGCCGGCGGTGTCTCCTCGGCGTACACGATGTAGGGGGCTCCCTGCGGTCGCCTGCGGGCGTCGAGCTCCTGGCAGCGGACGGTGAGGGTCTCCCCATCGATGGCCACGAGCTCTCGGTAGGTGTAGCGGAGGGCGTTCGACGAGTCGGCCCCCCGCTCTTCGAAGAGGACCCACTGGCCGACCTGGGCCGCCCAGGCCTTCGCCGGGGCCTCCGGAGTCGACTCGTCGCCCGAAGGGGCGGCGGGCCGAAGGGAGCCGTCTGGGGGATCGTCGTCCGCACCGAGGGGACGCGGCGCTCCGCCCGCGGGCAGGGGGAGCGAGCGGGCGAGTCCCACGAGGCGTTCGAGGGCTTGCGCCTCGGTGGGGGGGGCCTGGCCCGCGCGCAGGGCGCGCAGCTCGTCCAGGGTGCGCGCGAGCGCCTCGGGGGAGGCGCCCTCTCCGAGCTCGCGCAGGGCGCGGTGGAGGAGCGCGCGCTCGCGGGGCCCGGCCTCGGCGCGGCGGGAGTCCACCAGGCGCCGCAAGACGACCCGCAGGCGCTCGGCGCGCTGGTCGGGACCCAACCGGGCGAGGTCTCCGAGCTCGGCCAGGGCCTCGGCGAGGGTGCGCGCTTCGGGGGTGGGGAGGAGCCGCGCGCGCAGGCGCGCGGCGAGGAACCTCCCGCCGGCGAGGGCGGCGAAGAGCAGGGCCGCCAGGGTCAGGCAGCACGCCGCCGCCCGCCGCGGCGCGAGGCTCGGATCGGGGGCCGGCGCGGATCCAGGGGCAGCGTCGGGGGTGTCGGACTCCACGTTTCCAGGGTACGCGGGCGGGACGCCCTGGGGGGGGAGCCGGGGGACGCCGCCGTCCGGAGGCGCCGACTCGTGGCACCGAGCGACTCAGCGGCGCAGTTCGGCGCGCTGGAAGCGCTGCGAGCGGTATGGTTCTCGGCCCGCGAGCATGCGTTCGAATTGCTTCTTGTCGCTGGCCTTGAGGTAGGCGTCCTCGGCGGCGACCACGCCGGCCTTGACCTGCGCGAGCAAGGCGGCGTCGAGGCTTTGCATGCCCTGCTTCTTCCCCGATGCGATGACTTGGTTGAGGCGTGCGATGCGGCCCTCGCGGATGGCGGCGCGGGCGGCGGTGTTCACGACGAGGACCTCGTGCACCGCCACTCGCCCCGAGCCGTCGGCCTTGCGCAGGAGCTGCTGGGAGACCACGGCCCGCAGCGATGTGCTCAGCATGGAGAGGATCTGTCCTTGTTGGTCGGGCGGGAACACGTTGACGATGCGGTCGACGGTCTTGGCGGCGGAGTTGGTGTGCAGGGTGCCGTAGACCAAGGTCCCGGTCTCGGCCGCGGAGAGCGCGAGCGAGATGGTCTCGAGGTCGCGCATTTCTCCCACCAGGATGACGTCGCAGTCCTCGCGAATGGCCGCGCGCAGCCCCGAGGCGAAGGTTTCGGTGTCCTCGCCGATCTCGCGCTGGATCATGAGCGAGCGCTTGGAGCGGTGGAGGAATTCCACGGGCTCTTCGAGGGTGAGGACTTTGAGCGCCTCGTGGGTGTTGAGGTGGTCGAGAAGGGCGGCAAGGGTGGTCGACTTGCCCGAGCCGGTGGGTCCGGTGACGAGGACCAGGCCGCTGCGGTAGGCGGCGATCTCGCGGAGGATCGGCGGCGCTGCGAGGTCTTCCAGGCTGAGGATCTTCGAGGGCACCACACGGAACACGGCGCCGTAGCCGAATTGATGGCGGAAGTAGTTGGCGCGGAAGCGAGCGCGGTCGCCCAAGGCGTAGGCGAAGTCCATGTCGCCGAGGTGCAGGAAGCTCTCCCAGCGATCGGGGGGGCAGATCTCGGCGAGGAGGGCTTCGAGCGCGTCGTGGGTGAGGGGCGCCTCGCCTTCCATGGGGACGATGTGCCCGTGCTCTCGGAGCTTGGGGGGTTGCCCCTCGAGGAGGTGCAGGTCGGAACCGTCGTGTTCGAGGAGGGTGAGGAACAGGCGGTCGATGCGGGCCACGCGCTGCGCTCCTATGCGGACCGTGCCCAGGCGGCGGTCTCGGGGGTGATGGCGCCCCGGGCGAGGAGTTCCTGCAGGGAGGTCTCGAAGGAGCGCATGCCCTGGGAGCGACCTGTCTGGATGGCGTTGAGGAGTGCGGCGGTGTTCCCTTCGCGAATGATGTTCGCCACCGCGATGGAATTGAAGACCAGTTCCACGGCCGCGACGCGGCGGCCCTCGGTCCCCGGGAGGAGGCGCTGGCAGAGGATCCCCCGCAGCGACTCGGAGAGCATGGTGCGCGTGGTGGCCTGCTCGCTGGCGGGAAACAGGTCGATGAGCTTGTCGATGGTCTTCATGGCGTTCACGGTGGCCATGGAGGCGAAGACGAGGTGCCCGGTCTCGGCGGCGGAGATGGCGAGACCGGCCGTCTCGTGGTCGCGGAGGTCGCCAATGACGATGATGTCGGGGTCCTCGCGCAGGGCGCCGCGGAGGGCCGCGCCGAATCCGACGGTGTCGCGACCGCGCTGGCGCTGCGCGACCTGGCAGCGGCGGGGCGGGAGGACGAACTCCACCGGGTCTTCGATGGTGATGATGTTCTCGGGGCGCGAGCGGTTCACTCGGTCGACCAGCGCGAAAAGGGTGGTCGTCTTGCCGGCGCCGAGGGGTCCGGTGATGAGCACGAGGCCCTGGGCGAACTTGGTCAGTTCCTCGGCCTCGGGGGGGATGCCCAACTCGGCGAGGGAGGGGATGCGCTCGCTGATGAGGCGGACGGAGACGGAGCAGCCGGCGCGCGTGCGCGCGAGGTTCAGGCGGTAGCGGAGCCCGCCGAACTCGCGGCAAGCGTCGAGGTCGCCGCAGCGGAGGAAGTGCGCCCGCTGGTCGGGGTCGACGAGCTGCGCGGCGAGGGCCTCCACGTCGGCTGCCCCGAGGGGTGGGGCGTCGTCGCGGACGAGCGCTCCGTTCACGCGCAGGACGGGCGGGACGCCGGGGGCGAGGTGGAGGTCGCTGGCGCCTCGGCGGCGTGCGGCGGCGAGG
>RFHU01000184.1 GCA_003695705.1 Planctomycetota bacterium | reverse complement strand
GGCGCGCGCCGTCGGGGCGGGTCGAGGGGGAAGGGGGTTGGGGCGGTCGCGAGGACTCGTCGCCCCTTCCGGCGGAGGCGCGCCTGCCCCTGCCGCGCCGCAAGTTCCGCGCGAGCACGGGCAGAGGGGCGGCCGCCGGCTTGCGTGGGGAAGGCAGGGAGGAAGCAACATGACCACGACCGTTCTCAGCCGTCCCACGCCCCGCGCCGTGTCGCCGGCCCGCAGGCCCGAGGAGCAGTGGGTCGCGGTGGTGGGCCCCGAAGGCGCGCGCGAGGCCGACTGGCTCGAGGAGCGCGGCTACGCCGTCTCCCGGCACGCGGTCGAGAGCGCCGGGGACGAGCTCGCCGCGTGCCCCCCCCACCTCGTGGTGGTCCAAGGCTCGGTCCCCCTCGCCGAGGCCCTGGGCCTGGTTGCGCAGATTCGCAACGCCTACCCCAAGGAGGAACTGCCCGTGTTCCTCCTCTTCGCAGAGGCCGAAGAGCCCGAGGTGCTGCGCGGCTTCGCAGCCGGCGCGGACGACTGCCTGGCGGGGAGCTTCTCCCGGGGGGCCTTCCTGGCGCGCTGCAAACGCCTTTTGGACGGGGCGAAGCGGAGCCGAGAGGACGCGTCCGCAGCACCACCGGAAGCGTACGCCTTCGACCGCTACGCCATCGAGTCGCTCCTGGGCGAAGGGAGCTACGGGGCGGTCTACTCGGCCGTCGACACGAAGCAGGGAGGCCGCCGGGTGGCGCTCAAGATCCTCAGCCGGTTGAGCGTGGCCCAGCCGGAGAACGAACTCCGCTTCCGTCGCGAAATTCAGGTCCTCTCGCGTCTTCGCAGCGAGCACATCGCGAGGGTCCTCGACGCCGGAATCCACGGGGACAAGCTCTACTACGCGATGGAATACGTGGAGGGGCCGACCCTGGCCGAGCGCGTGACCTCCGAGGGGCCTGCGAGCGAGCGGGAGGCCTGCCTGCTCATGACGGGCTTGGCGCGGGCCCTCGACGCGCTCGGGCGCCGGCAGCTCCTCCACCGCGACGTCAAGCCTGCGAACGTCATTCTCCGCCGAGGCGCCTACCGGAGTCCCGTGCTGGTGGACTTCGGTCTCGCCAAGATGTGGCGCGACCGTGGGTTGACCACCCCGGGCATGATGATGGGCACACCCGGCTACATGGCGCCCGAATACCTCGAGGGAGACGACATCGATCACCGCGCCGACTTGTTCTCCCTCGGCGTCGTCGTGGCCTACGCGCTGCGGGGGGGGGAGGCCCTTCCGCACCTCAACGGGATGGACCTGCTCCAGGCCATGTACCGCAGGCCGCTCCCCGTGCCGGCCGGTCTCGGACCTCGCATGCGCTGGGCGCTCAAGACGATGCTCGCCCTCGACCCCGACCAGCGCCCGGCCTCGGCCGGGGAAGTGATCGAGATCGCGTCCTGGGTGGAGGAGGGCCTGAAGGCGAAGGCAGGCTGAGCGCGAGCTCCGGCGAAGCCCTGGCAAGTGCCGCGCCGTCCTCCAGCGCGCGCGTTTTCTCCCGCGTCCCCCGTCGTCCTTCCGCCTTCTCCACGCACCCGGTGCGCGTGCTCCGCAGAGGGCGGGCCGGTGCCGGTTCGCCGATCGGCTCGAGCGAGCAAAGCGCGCGCTCAGTCGAGGTAGCCCTTGAGTTCGTCCACGAGGTCCTCGAGTTCGATTTCGAGGTCGCAGACCTGCACCTCGGTCAGCCCGAGGCGCTCGGCGCGGGGCGTCCGGCTCAAGGGCGGGGCGTCCTCTGTGGGAGGCTGGGGCCCCAGTCCGCAGGCCCAGGCGGCTTCGCTGGCGAAGGAGATCATGTCCACCCAGCGGTCGGGTTCGGCCTGGGCTTCGGACGAGCGGCAGCGGCGGGCCAGGTCGCGGTGGAAGCTGGGCAGCTCCCAGCGTTCGAAGAGGGCGAGGCCGGCTTCGTCGTGTACCTCCTCGACCGCGGCGCGCACCTCCTCGAGGGGATGCTTGCCGGCAGGGAGGAGATGCAGGGCGACGAGGCGTCCGATGGGGAACAGTAGGCCCGCCAGGAAGAGGGTCTCCTCGCCGCGTTCGCCGAGGTGGCGGCCGACGAGTTTGGCGCCGACGCCGGTGGCCAGGCAGTGCGTCCAGTAGCGCGAGCGGAGTTCGCGCAGGTCCCGTCCGCGCGCGAGCTGGCCGGCGGCCATCCCCAGAGCGACCGTGCGCAAGGTGCTGAGCCCCAGGCGGCCTACCGCGTGCGTCACCGAGGTCGACTCGGCCGCGCCGCGGTAGAGCGACGAGTTGGCGACGCCCACCACGCGCGCGGCGAGGGCGGGGTCCCGGGCGACGACGGCGGCGACCTCGGCGAGGCTCGTCTCGGGGTCGTCGATGCGCGCGAGGAGCTCGGAAATGATCGAGGGTGGGGAGGGGACCGACACCTGGGGCTGGGCGAGGGCGTCGCGCAGGGCACGGGTCAGTTCGGCGAGGGCGGGCATGGGTCCTCCTCAGAGGCCTTGCAGGCGATCGAGTGGGCGGGGCGCGGAACAAATCGGAGCGGTCCGAGCGACTTCATCAAGGGAGGTCAGACCGGCCGCGACCTTGGCGAGGCCGTCTTCGAGCATGGTGGCCTGGCCGCTGCGGACGAGGATGTGGCGGCGGATCTCGTGGGCGGGGGCCTTGGCGAGGATCAGGTCGCGGAGGCCTTCGTCGAGGACGAGGACCTCGTAGATGCCTATGCGTCCTCGGTAGCCCGTGTGGTGGCAGCTTGGACAGCCACGGCCGCGGTAGAGGGGGCGCCCGCCAAAGTAGTCGCGCTCGATGCGCAGGGCGGCGAGCTGGCGGCGCGTGGGCTGGAAGGAGTCGCGGCACTCGAAGCACAGCTTGCGCACCAGGCGCTGGCCGATGATCGACACCACCGTCGACGAAATGAGGAACGCGTCGATGTTCATGTGCAGCAGGCGGAGGAGGCCGCCCACGCTGTCTTCGGTGTGGAAGGTAGAGAAGACCTTGTGCCCGGTGAGGGCGGCCTGCACGGAGATCTCCGCGGAAATGCGGTCGCGGATCTCTCCCAGGACGATGATGTCGGGGTCCTGGCGAACCATGGCCCGCAGGGTGTTCTCGAAGCTGCGTCCGCAGGCGACGTTGACCTGACACTGGCTGACGCCCGGAATCGCGAATTCGACCGGATCCTCCACGGTGATGATCTTCACACCGGAGCGGTTGCAGTGCTGGATCGAGCTGTAGAGGGTGGTCGTCTTTCCGGATCCGGTGGGGCCGGAGATGATCACGACTCCGGTCGTGGCCGAGAGGACCCGATCACGGTAGAGCGCGAGCGCGTCGGGGGAGAAACCGAGCTCGTCGAGGGTTAGGCAGCCCGCCTCGCGCTCGAGGATGCGGATCACCACGCTCTCGCCGCGGATGGTCACGTAGGTCGAGACCCGGAGGTCCACGATCCGCCCGTCGTGGAGCCGGAGGTGGAAGCGCCCGTCTTGGTGCCGCCTGCGTTCGGCGATGTTGCACTGTGCGAGGACCTTGATCTGCGAGATCAGTCGCCCGTGCATGGACAGAGGGAGGTCCGTGTGCAGGGTGAGCACTCCGTCCACGCGGAAGCGGATCCGGAGGCGGTCTTCGTGGGGCTCGACGTGGATGTCGCTTGCGCGCGCCTCGACCGCGGCTTGGATCAGGTGCAGGGTCAGGGGGGGGACCTGCTCTCCGTTCTCGACCCGCGCGCCGGTCTCGTCGACGCACACCGCGCTCCGGTCGGCGATCCGGTTGGCGCGGAAGGCGGCGAGGGTCTCGCGGATCCAGGCGGCCGAGGCGAGGGCGAGGGAGACGGGCTTGTCGAAGACGCGCTGCAGTTCGTCCACGACGCGGCGGTCGGCGGGTTCGGCCACGGCCACGGAGACGTCGTTGGGACCCTCGGCCACCGGCAGGGCCAGGTTCGCCTCCAGGTAGGCCAAGGGGACGCGGCGGACGAGCTCGGCGTCGATGATCCCCGGCGACGCTTCGAGGTAGGGGACGCCCAGGCGCTCGCTGAGGGCTTGCAGGAGCTGGCGTTCGCTGAGCACGCCTTGCGAGACGAGGAGTTCTTGGAGGCTCTCCTCGCTCACGTCGCCATGCTCGGCCCGCAGGGCGTCGAGTTCCTCCGATTCGAGGTGTCCGCGCGCCACCAGGAACTCGCCTAGGGGGAGCGAGGCGCCGCTGCGCTGCAGGGCTCGCTCGATGTCGACGCGGTAGACGTAGCCTAGCTCGACGAGGACGTCGCCCAGCCAGCGGGGCTTGTCGAGGCGCCGCCGCACCCGCCGCGCGCGCTCCAGTTGCTGGAGGCTGATCAGCCCTTCGCTTACCAGGAGTTCGCCGACGTCAGCGGACCGCGCGTGCACGCCCATGAGGGCATGATCGGGAAGCGCCCGATCCCCTTGAGGGCTCTGCGGAAGTCCTCTCTTCTTCGCGTCGGGCGGTGGGCGGCTCGGGCCGGGCGGGGTCAGCCCGCGGAGCGCAACACGCAGCCGGTGGCTCGTTCGTGCCGCACGCGCTCCAGTTCTTCGAGGAGCGCCGCGGCCGAAGGGAGCCGGTCTTCGGGGCGGAGGCGGGTGAGGCTGCGCAAAACGGCTCGCAGGCCGAGGCTCGTCCCTTCGGGGAGGGGCACCTCCTCGCTCGCGATGGCCTGCAGGAGGGCCATGTAGCTGCGGTCGTGGAAGGGCTCCCGGCCGGTAAGGCAGTAGATCGCGACCATGCCGAGGGAGAAGAGGTCGGCGCGCGCGTCGAGCTCGAGCCCGCGGACGGCCTCGGGGGTCATGAAGGAGGGCGTCCCCAGGACTTCGCCCGGTTGGGTGAGCGAGCGGTCGCGGCAGGACTTGGCGAGCCCGAAGTCGATGAGCACCGGGCGATCCAGAGAGCCTGCGGCCAGGATGATGTTCTGAGGCTTGAGGTCGCGGTGAACCAGTCCGGCCTCGTCCAGGGCGCACAAGGCTCCCGCGAGCCCCGTGAGGACGCGGAGGAGTTCGTCCTCGCTCAAAGGCCCCTTCTGCTCGACGTGCTCTGCAAGCGTGATCCCCTCCACGCGCTCCATGGCGTAGTAGAGGCGCCCGCCCTCGGCGCCGTAGTCGTAGACCGAGACGAGGCTGGGGTGGCGGACCTCGGTAAGGGTGTAGATTTCGCGCACGAAGCGTCGCCGGGCCTCTTCTTGCGCGCAGGAGACCGAATGCAAGACCTTGAGCGCCACCGGGCGGTCGGCCTCGAGGTCCCAGGCGTCGTAGACCACTCCGCTTCCGCCTTGGCCCAGGAGGCCCTTCAGTCGGTAGCGACCGAAGGCGCGTGCTTCGCCGCCCGGGAGTCCGGCCTCGAGGGAGGCGGTCATGGCGCGCGTCGACGGACGCCGCTTGGCGAGCAGCAGCGCGCACTTGGCGCTGATTTCGCCCAGGCTGAGGGGCTTGGTGAGGTAGTCCGACGCGCCGGCGTCGAAGCCCGAGATCAGGTCTTCTTCCTCGCCGGCTCCCGAGAGAATCACGACGGGCAGGGTCTCGGGGGGGTGGAGCCGGCGCATTTCGCGGATCAAGTCCAGCCCACTCCCGTCGGGGAGGCCAATGTCCACGAGCAGGAGTTCGGGGGGGGTGGCGCAGAAGGCCTTGCGCGCGCCCTCCAGGGTGGCGCAGGTCCTTACGTCGTGTCCTTTGGCCTCCAGGACCTCGGTGAGCAGTTCGCGAATGATCTCGCTGTCTTCGACGACGCCGACGACGGCCATGGGAACCTCTGCCCTAGGGCCCGCAAAGCGAATGCCCACAGCGAGCGGTCGCAGAAGCGCGGCTTAGCCTCGGAGGAGGGGCCCAGGCGCCTCCAAACGGACGTTCTCGCAGGGGGGCGGCGGCGCCTCGCTCCGGGCGGCGACGCCGTGGGCCGAGGCCGTCGCGCCTCGGCTTCGAGCGGCGACGGCGCTCAGCGGGGGGCTTCGCCGCGGCTTGCGCTCCCCGCGGGCGCGACGCCGTCGTCGGAAGGGCGGGGTCCCGCTCGGTTTCCCCTGCGCCAGCGCCTTCGGCGGGCCTCGAAGTCCGCGCGCAGAGCGTCGAAGCGGGCGACCTGCTCGGGGCGCAGGAGCGCGCGGATTTCGGCGTGCAGTTCCTCTTCGAGCGCTTCGAGTTCGGGGCGGACCTTGGCGAAGACCGCGCGCATTCGCTTCCTGCGCGACTCGAACACGGCGCGGAGCTTGGCGGATTGCTCGGGGTCGAGGCCGAGGGCTTCGGCGAGGAAGCGGGCGCGGCCGCCGCGCCGGTGCGGACCGTGCCCCCAGCGTCGCCCTCGGGTATCCGCTCCGCGTCGGCGGTCGAAGGCAGGCTCCGCGGTGCTTCTCGGGCCGGCGGCGGGCTGGGGGGGGCGCAAGATCGCCCGATCCAAGGCAAGGCCGAGGGCGACCCCGGCGAGGAGGTTTAGCGCGCACGCGCAAGCCACCAGCGCCTTCGGCCTCATCGCTCGCCCTCCTCCCCGAGCAGGAAGAGTTCGGCCAATACCCGGGCTTCGAAGTCCTCGGAGGCCGTTGCCAGGACCCGTTCCGGTCCCTCGGCCTCTCTCGGGGCGATTCCGGCAGGTTCCTCTGCGGCGTTCCGGCCGTTCCCCGCGGGAGTCGTGAGGCCGAGCAAGAGGAGGGCCGCCACGAGCAGGGCGGCCGCGGCCGCCAGGGCGGCGCGTCCGCTGGCGGCCAGTTCGGCGCCGATCCGGAGTTCGAGCAATTCCGCGTCGGCGAGGGCCGCGAGGATCCGCTCGCTGAGGCCTTCGGGCACGGGGGGACGTGCGTCCTGCAGGAAGCGCTCGAGGTCGTCGAAGGCGTCGCCCGCGTCGCGGCGGCTCATGCGTCTTCCCTTCTTGGTTCTGCGGGCGACCGCAGCCTCGGGCCCCTCCTCCGTGCCGACGCGCGCACCTCAGTCCCCTCCCAGCGCGCCTTCGGCGTCCACGAGGTCGCGCAGGAGTTCGCGGAGGCGCACCTTGGCTCGGGCCATGCGGCTTTCGGCCGTGGGTTGGCGAATGCCGAGGATCTGCGCCACCTGCGCGAAGGAGTGGCCTTCCATGCGCAGGGCGACCACGGCGCGCTGGTGCTCGGGCAGGCGCGCGAGGGCGTGGCGCACCGCCGCGACGCGCTCGCGCCGGTGCGCCACGGCCGCGGGCTCCGGCCCGGGGGAGGCCACCCCTCCTCCCTCCAGGCCCGTGCGCAGGGGGCGGCGACGGCGAGTGCGCAGTCGCTTGAGGGCGACGTTGGTGGCGATCCGCTGGATCCAGGTGCCCAGGGATGCTTCGCCCCGCCAGTTCGACAGGCCGCGCTGGACGCGCAGGAACACTTCTTGGGTGGCGTCTTCCGCCTCGCCCTCGCCCACGATCGCAGCGACGACCCGGTAAACGCGCGGCGCGTGGCGGCGGACGATCGCCTCCATGCCTTCGGCCCGGATCTGCTCGACGTCATGGGCCTCCACCTCGGTCGCGCTCTCCTTCTTGGACCCCGCGGGGCGCCCGTTCATCCCCGCACCCTGCGAGGAAGCGATAAGTCTATTGCCAATGGGGCCTTGCGTGGACTTCCGCCCGCAGGGCATCGGACCGCTCCGCTACAACCCTCCGGGTCTGGGAGGAGTCCATGAGCGACATTCTGGCGGGGCTGACCCCCGCCCAGCGCGAGGCCGCCACCCACCGCGACGGCCCTCTCCTCATAATTGCAGGGGCTGGTTCGGGCAAGACCCGCACGGTCACCCGCCGCATTGCGCATCTCGTCGCCACCGGTGTGCCCCCAGGCCAGATCCTGGCGATCACCTTTACCAACAAGGCCGCCGGGGAAATGCGGGAGCGGATCGACGCCCTCTTGCCCGCCGTCGCCCGAAGCGCGGGGGCCCCCACCGTCGCGACCTTCCACGCCTTTGCCGTCAAGGTCTTGCGGCGCTTCGCGCGCGCCGCGGGCCTCGACCCTCGCTTTGCGATCCTCGACCCGCGCGACCGCCTCGCCCTGGTTCGGGAGGCAGCCGTGAGCGCGCGGGTCGACCTCAAGAAGACCTCGGCACACGCGCTCGCCGAACGCGTGGGGCGCGCCAAGGAGCGCATGGACGACGAGGCCTTCGCGCGCGAGGCCCTCGGCGAACTCGACCGCGCCGCGGCGGCGGTGCTGCCTGTCTACCGCGAACTGCAGCGGAGGCGCGGCGCGCTGGACTTCGACGACCTCGTGGCCGAGACCGTGCGGCTCCTCGAAGGAAGCTCCGAGGTCCGCGAGCTCCTGCTCGACGAGCTCCGCTACGTGTCCATCGACGAATACCAGGACACCAATCATGCCCAGTACCGCCTCGCCAATCTGCTGGCCGGCGAGCGCCGCAACCTCGCCGTGGTCGGCGACCCCGACCAGTCGATCTACGCTTGGCGCGGCGCCGACATGCGCAACATTCTCCGCTTCGAGGACGACTACCCCGACGCCAAGGTCGTGCTGCTCGAACACAACTACCGCTCCAGCGGACGGATCCTGGCGGCGGCGAACGCCCTGATCGCCCACAACAGCGAGCGCAAGGAAAAGCAACTCCTCCCCACCGGGGAAGAAGGACGAAGGATCGACGTCTTGCCCTGCAGCGACCCGGAGATGGAGGCCGACGCCATCGCGCGGAGGATCAAGCGGCTCCTCGGCGACGGCGTGCCCCCCGGCGAAGTCGCGGTGGCCTTCCGGGCCAAGGCCATGATCGACCCTTACGAGCAAGCGCTCGCCCGGCACGGGATCCCCGCCACGGTGGTCGGGGCCACTTCGTTCTTCGATCGCCGCGAGATCAAGGACGCCCTCTGCCTCGTCCGGCTGGGGGTGAATCCTCGCGACGACCTGGCGGCCGTCCGGGCGCTGCGTCTTACCGCGCGCGGGGTGGGCAAACGGACCCTCGATCAGCTCTACGCCTACCAGCGGAGAACGGGCTGCTGCCTGGTGGAGGCTTGCGAGCGGGCGCAGCGCGTAGGGGGGCTCACCCCCGAGCGGGCGAACGCGCTCATGGACTTCGCCCGCATCGTGCGTTCGCTGGAGCGAGAGGCCCAGGCCTCGGCCGAACACCTCGTCAACGCCTCCATCGCCAGCGGGCGGCTCCTCGAGCGGCACGAGGAGGGCGACGGAGAGGAGGCGCGGCACGCAAACCTGCGCCGCCTCGCCGCCGCCGCGCGCGGGGCCGACCGCCGCGCCGGCGGCGGTGCCCGCGCCGCGCGCGAGTTCCTCGACCGCCTCGCGCTCATCGACGCCCAGGACCGCGACGACGAAGACTCCGGAAGCGAGCGGGTGGTGCTGACGACCGTGCACGCTTCCAAAGGCCTCGAGTTCGACGTCGTCTTCGTTCCGGGCCTCGAGGAGGGGCTCTTCCCCCACCACCGGGCCGTCGAAGAAGGCTCGCTCGAAGAAGAACGCCGGCTTGCCTACGTGGCCTTCACACGCGCGCGCAAGCTCCTCGTCCTCTCCTACGCAGAACAGCGCGCGCAACGCGGCGGGCGCGGCGGCCGTCGGCGCCCTTCGTGTTTCCTCTACGAGCTGCCGGGCGAGCTCCTCTGGGACCCACAACTCCGCGAGCCCCTCGTGCTCCCCGATCCTGCGGAGGCGTCGGCGGCGACCGCACCGGCGCGGGCGTCGGGTCCCCGCTCTCGGTTCGGAGCAACTCCGGCGGGCACGAAACTCGTGGGGTTGCCTCGCCGGGCTTCCAGCGGACCCCCGCTCTGGGCCCGAGGGCTGGTGGGGCCCAAGCCCAAGTGATGCGAGCCCGCGGGCGTGGGAACATGGCCTCCCATGAGCGCTGATCCGAACGACGCAGTGGCCTTCCTCCAGGACCTATTGGTCGGGAAGGTGCTCCTCGATCGGGGGGACCCCGCGCACCTGCGGAGCCTGGGAGCGGCTTGCCAGCTCGTCGAGGACTACGCGCTGGTGAACGCGTTGCTCCCCGAGCTGAGCCAGAAGCTCGCCGGCTTGCGCGACGACGCCGCGGGCGACCTGGAGGTCCTCCGGCGTCGCCGCGAGCTCCTCGAGGAACTCCAGGCAGCGCTCGAGCGCCGCCTGGGCGAGCTGGGGGCAGCCATCGAGGCGGTCGAAGCGGCCGAGGCCGCAGCGGACGAGGAGGCGCGCGCGCCGTGGCCCTGGGAGGATCCGAGCGCTCGACCCTTCGAGGGGGTGGTCGCCTTGGACCTGGGGAACACCAACCTGGTGTGTGCCTTCTGGAATTTCCAGGCGGAGGACCCGAGCGTGTCTTCCTGCGAGCCGGTCGCCGTCAACGTGCTCGACGCGCGTGGGTTCCACGCCCTGGCTCGCGAGAGCTACAAGGTGGGCGAGCGCGCTTTGCGGCACCGCAATCAAATCAACCTCTACCGCTCCTTCCGCCGCTGGCTGGGCACCCAGCACCGGCCGCGCCCGGCCATCACCGGAAGCCAGCTCGTCCCGGTGGCCGTGGGAGACCTGACGGGCGCCGTCCTCAAGGACGCCCTCGAGCGCCTGATCGCCCAGGAGTCGCCCGGCGGCGCGCCCTTGCGCTTCCCGCAGGTGGCCGTGACGGTTCCGGCCAGCGGCGACGCGGCCTACGAGTATGAGCTGCGTGGGGTCTTCGAGCGCCTGCGGGTGGGCGGGAGCGCCGAACTCGACGAGGCCAGCGCTGCCGGCGTCTACTTCCTCCTCCGCCCCGTGCTTCAGCGGCGCTACATGCAGGGCGCGGTGCGGCTCACTCCCGGGGAGTGGTATGCCCGGACCTTCGGCATGCCCTGGGACGGGAACCAAGGCGAGCTGAACGCCCTCTGCATCGACGTCGGCGGCGCGAGCACCGACGTCTCGCTGCTCCAGCTCGGCGTGCTCCAAGACAGCCGCGCCTGCCGACTGACCGTCGAGGTGCTCGAGACGAGCAGCTTCCGCGACCTTTCGGGGGAGGGGCTCACCCTCTACCTCTTCGACCTGCTCAAGCGGCGGCTGGCGCTCGCCCTCTCCGACCCCGGTCGCGCGGTGGGCGGCAAGGGCGCCAGTGAGCCTGCGCGGCACCCTTGGACCGAGTTCCACCAGGCCGAAGCCGGCAACAAGGCGCCCTACGTGCCCCAGCACCTGGCCGAAGACCTCACCCACCTGCTGGCCAACTGGGACCTCGTCGCCGGACGCGAGCCGCTCTCCCCGGAGCTGCGGCGGGTCGTGGACACCCTCTTCCCCACCGCGACGCGCGACGCACCGCGGGTGGGCAAGAAGATTCGGCGCGTTCACTTCGAAACCCTCTGGGCGGAGGCGGAGCGCGTAAAGCGCGAGATCAGCACGGCCCGCGCGGCCGGAGAGCCGTTGCCGGTCCGACGCCGGTTGAACCTGAAAGCGTTCAAGCGCCAGGCCAAGTCGGTGCACGTCGACGGCTTCGTGCGCGCCGCCGGAGTCGACCCCGAGCGGCCGGCGGTACCGGACGCGCTCGGCGTGAGCTCCGAGGACATCGACGCCTTCGTCCGCGAGCGGAGCGCGGGGCTCCTCTCCGCCTTGCGCCGTCTGGCCCGGGGGCGCGCCGTGCACCGCGTGCTCCTCGCGGGGAACGGAGTTCGCGACGCGCGCTTTTACCTCGGAGAGGCTCTCGCGCGGATCGAAGGCATCGATGCGGAACGCATCGACTTCGACCCCGCCGAGGCCAAGACCGCCGTCGCCAAAGGTGCCTGCCTGTGGTCGGTGGGCAACCGCCTGGAGGGAGTGCAGGTAACCATCCTGCGGCGACCACGGCACCCGAGCACGCTGACCTTGGTCAGCGCCATCCGCAACGACGAACTCTTCAAGCGGGGGACGCCCATCAACCGCTTCGCTTACGTGCAGCCGCCGGCGCGCGAGGGCGACGACGGGAGCAAACTCGTGCAGGTCGACCGCGTCGTGGCGGGTCAGCTCAAGCCTTTCCTCATGTTTCGACCTCAGAAGGACGGTCGCCCCCTGCCCGACTTCGCGTCCTTGCCGGTGGCCCGGCGCCACGACCTGCAGGTGCCCCGCGCGGACCTCTTTCTCGAGCGGCGCGTCGAGGGAACGCTTGTGGACTTCACCTGCAAGGATCCCGATCAGTACGTGCAGGTGGGCGCGCACTACGTGAGCAACTGGGAGATCCTCGAGAAGCTGCGCAAGGAACTCAACATGCTCGAGGCGATCGCCTGGATCGAGTCGCGCCAAGAGCTGGCGGCCGACCCTCCTCAGGGTTACGCCTACCACCGCTACTACATGGACGAGAACCGCGAGCTGAACCTCGTCTACCACGCGCGCGGGCAGAAGCTCCTCGTCCCGGCGCAAGTCGTCGAGTCGGCCCGGCGCGAACTCCCTCCCGAGCTGGATCCCTTCTCGGGCGTGCATTGAGCGCGTGGGCGCGGGAAGGGCCTGGCAAGTGCCTTCCCCTGGGGGGATGCCTGCGCAGTCCCGGCGGAGCTGCGGGGTCCACTGCAAGAGAGCCAGCTCAAGCGAGGCTCCCCGGCGAGACGATAGGAGGGCGGGAGGTCTCATGCTTGCCCGCCTCGTCGACGGCCTGCGGGCACGTTTGCGCCCTGCGGCTCCACCGCCGGAGGAGCGCGGCGAGCTGCTGCCCTTCGATTTGTTCTTGACGACGGCCGCGGGCTCGATCCTCCTCTTCCCGCGCGGCCCGATTCGCCCCTTCGTCTTCTTCCAGCGCGAGGTCCACACGGGACACCGTGTGGAGTACCTCAGCCGGCGGGATCCGGGGAGCGGCGCCGAGGACTATCGTCCCTACGGGCTGATCCGGCTGCGCAAGGCCGAGGCCCTGACCTTGGTGCGGCCGAAGCAGGTGCAACGCCTCTACGAGACGCTGACCTGCGGCTGCGGGCTGCGGCGCATTCCTCCGGCGAGTTCCATGACCCGCGCCCCCTTCCGCACGCACTGCCCCGGAGACCCGGACGACGGCTCGCGCGGTCGCAACGAGCTGCGGCCGCCGCCGCACGCCCAGGTGCGCGTCCGCGGCGGGGAGAGGATCCCTTACGCGCGTGTCTTGGAACTCTTGGGCCGGGCGAGCGACCCCCGCGAGGCGATCGCCTACCTAGAGGACGCCTTCCCCGAGCCTCTTCCCTCGGGTCGGGTCGTGCACCGCTACTACCTCGGCAGCAACCTCGACCTCTACGTGGTGCGGCACGACCCTCGCGAGGGGAAGCGCCTCTACAAGGCCCAGACGTCGGCCGAAGCCGTCGAGGCCTGCCTGGCCAGCGGGCTCTACCGTCGACTGCGCTGCGCCTGAGCGGAACGGAGCGGCCCACCGCCTTCCGGACGAGGGGTGAAGGCGAGCCCGTGCCTCAGAGGAGGGCTTCGGGCGGGGTGGGTGCGGCGGCCTGCTCTGTCCGCTCGGCGGCGGCGACGACCGAGGCCCAGTAGCGCAGCCAGTTTCCGCCGAGGATTCCGCGCACGGCGTCGTCGGGGTAGCCGCGACGGACCAGTTCGCAGGTGAGGACGGGGAGGTGGGAGACGTCGGGCAGGCCGCGCACCGACCAGATCATGCCGTCGAAGTCCGAGCCGAGGGCTACGTGCTCGGGGCCGACGAGCGAGGCCACGTGGTCGATGTGGTCGACGACGCGCCGGTGGTCGTCGCACAGGCGGCGAAGGCCACGAGAGATCAGCCAGGGGAAGAACATGATGCCGATCACTCCCCCTTGGTCGGCGAGGGCGCGCAGCTGCGCGTCGCTGAGGTTGCGGTGGTGGTCGCAGAGGGCGCGCGCGTTGCCGTGGCTGACGAACACGGGGGCGCGTGAGCGCTCGAGCGCGGCGTCGAAGCTGCTCGGGCCCGTGTGGGCGAGGTCCACGGCGATCCCCAGTGCGTTGCACAGCTCGATCACGGCGGGGCCGCTCGGGCCGAGGCCGCGGTAGGCGGGTCGGCGGTCCCCTCCGGAGACGACCACGTCGTTGCTGCGGAAGTGGCACAGGCCGGCGTAACCCAGCCCTTCGGCGCGGAGGGCGCTCAGGCGTTCGGGATGGCCGTCCAGGGCGTGGCAGCCTTCGAGTCCCAGGAAGGCGGCCAGGCGGCCGCCGGCGACCACGGCGCGCCCCGCGGCAGGGGTGCGAACCAAGGCGGCCTGGCGTGCGCCGCGGAGGAAGGTCTCGCGGACCACCGCGAGGGTGCGCACGGCGTGGCGCCAGCGGGCGCCCCTGGGGACGTAGGGCGGGACGACGATCCCGAAGCCCTGGTAGCGCACTCCCCCTGCGCGCAGGCGGACGAAGTCGCAGTGCTGGCGGAGGGGGTTCCAGCCGCGAGGAGCGCGAAGACGGCGGGTCAGGTCGCGGCCCACGTAGCGGGCCGCGATGAAGCTGTCTGCGTGCAGGTCCGCGACGGGGCTGGTGCGGTGGAGCGCGAGGGCGCGGGCGACGACGTCGGGGGGGTAGTCGGCGAGGGCGCTCTTCACGCGAGGTCGGGCTCGAGTTCCACCCCGAGGCCGTCGGCCAGGCGGTTGACCCAGTTGAAGTAGGCCACGACCTGCGCGGCGCTGAGGATGGCCGCGTCGTCCCAGCCCGCCGCGCGCAGGGCCTCCACGTCGGCGGCGCGAACCGAGCCCGGCGCGAGGGTCAGCTTGCGTGCGTAGTCGAGCAACGCGCGCTCGGAAGGGTCGGCAAGCGGCTCGATGTCCTTGGCGGCCACGGCGCTGACCAGCGCCGGGTCGCCGCCTTCCTTGCGGCAGGCGGCGGCGTGATGCGCCGTTCAGTAGTGGCAATCGTTGAGGGCGGAGACGTAGGTGGCGATGAGTTCGCGTTGGCATCGGCTCAGCGGGGACGGCCCGAACAGGACCGCCTTGTAGAGTCCGAGGTGTGCCTCGAGCGCGGGCGGGTCGAGGGACTGCACGCGGAGGATGTTCGCCACGCGGCCGGCGCGGGCACGCAGACGCCGGTAGATTCCGGCGAGGCGTCCCTCCGCGGCGTCGTCGGGAACGGTGCGGATCCAGGCCACCTAGACGAGCAGCCCTTCCTGCTGGGCCTTCTCCCAGCTCTGCTGGATCTGCGCGAACACCCGCCGTCGCTCGGCGGCTACGTCCTCGCCGCGGCGCGTGAACAGCAGGTCGCCGACGGCCGCCAGTTGCTGGCCGGCGTCGACGTCGTCGCCCGTGTCGACGCTCTCGAGCACGTAGGCCTTGAGGATTGCTTCCCAGGCCTCGGGGTCCACGTCGTCCGGGGCGGCCAGGGTCGTGCTGTCGAGGCGGAAGACCTTGGTGACCTTGTTCTTCAGCCAGGTTTCCACCGTTTCCTTGGGGTGCCAGTCGGTCTCGGTGGCGAAGAGCTGGGTGAGGTCGCGGGCGTCCTTCTTGACGCGCTTCCAGCGCACGTTCCCGCCGTGCTCCTTGAGGAAGGAGAGAAAGGCCTCGTTGGCGACCGAGAAGCGCGAGTAGAGTTCGTCGAGGAAGCGAAGGGCGCAGACGAGGTAGAGACGCTCGCGCAGGCGGGCGGAGAGTTCGGCGAATTCCTCGGGGAGCTTCGCCTTCTGCTTGGCCACCGCGCGCAGGACGTAGGCGCCGAAGCAGGTGCCCAGGACGCCGACCACCAGCGCGCCCGCGGCCCCGGCCTGAGGGATCGGAAGCGCCCCCGCCAGGGCGGCGCCGCCCGCGCCGAGGCCGGCGAGCCCGAGGAGCAGGGCCACGACCCCGACCCCCGCCGAGCCGACGCGATCGCGGGGAAGTTCTCGAGGCGGCTGCCCAAGGAGGAGGGCCTCGCGGTTGACCCCTCCCCAGGCGCGGACTTCCTCGTCGATGCCGCTCGTCGCGCGGATGGTGTCTCGGATCTCCTGGCACACGCGGCCGAGGTCCTCGGGGCTGTCGCGTTGGTAGCGGATCTTCGCGTGTTGGAGGTTGCCCAGCGGGGTGAGGATCATCCGCTGCACCTCGCCCGTGGCCTTGAGCTTGGCGAACAGGAGCCCGAGGGCTTGGCGAATGTAGGGCAAGTCCTCCCAGACCTGTTGCCCCTCGTCGCCGGGAAGCGCCTCGAAGCAGCGGCCCTTGAGGGCCTCCAGTCTCCCCATGAGGGCGTTGCGGTCGCGGCGCTTGGCAAAGTTCTGCAGCCAGCGGGCGGGATGCGCTTCGAGTACGGTGTGCAAGACCCACACCTGCTTGAGGACTTCGCGCGGCTCCTCGTCGACTCGCCGCTCGAGGTCCTCGAGCTCGGCGGCGACGTCCTCGAGGAGCTTCACGGAGGCGGCGTTCTTCTCCTCGCTCGAGGCGTCCTCCGCGGGGAGCCCGTCGATCTCGACGCGGCCCGTCTCCATCGAGATCTTCAACGTCTTCGCCACGATCCTCTCCCTCGCAGGCGAAGTATGCCCAAAGGAGCCTGCCCATACCAGGTAGACTGGCTGCGTGTGGTTCGGTAGCGGCAAGCAGGACGAAGCGCCGACCTCGCTCAACGCGCGCCGGGATGCCTACGTGCGCTCCATGCGGGCGCTGTGCCGGCGGCTGGTCGTCGCCATGCCGCCCGATCTCGACGGGATTCTCGGGCGCACCGAGTCGCTCCTCGCCGGGCAGGCGGCTTCTCTGGAACGCCTGGCAGGGCTGGACCTCGAGGGCGACGATCCCTTGCCCATCGAGACCGCCCACGCGCTGCTCCGCGCGCAGCAGCTCCCGCGCATGATCCTTGCCCTGGGGGAGGTGCTCGCCCAGCAGGAGGAGGACGAGCGGCTACGGCCCGTGCAGCAGGAGGCGCTCGACCTTGCCCGCGAGCTGGCCGATCTGACCCAGGCCTGGCTCGCCTCCCGCGGGGACGTCGTCGACTGGGGCGAACTCGAAGAAGAGTAGCGGGGCTTCGCCGTGGATCCGGAGCCCGCGCCGAACGCGCTCAGCGTGTGAAGTGGGCGACGAGGAAGGCCACCCCGATCAGGCAGGTGATCAGGCCGCCCACGATCATGGAGGTCCCCCCGCTCGTGCCGCGTTCCTTGCCCGTCTGCTCCTTGTCCTTCTTCTTTCCCTTCTTGCCTTTCTTGCCCTTCTTCCCTTTGGGGGCGCGGGTCTTCTCGCGCTCCTTGGCGAGTCGTGCGGCTTCTTCGCGGGCGACCTTGCGGAAGTAGACGCCGAGGGCCGCGATCGGCAAGCCGAGGAAGACGAAGAGCAATCCCGTGGCGAGCATTCCCTACCTCCCGGGCGCGCGGCCGGCGACGCGGGACGCCGTCGCGCGGCGAAGTCGAGGGATCTTACCCGCTGCGCGGAAGCCCTCGCCAGACGCCCGCGCGCGGGAGCGCCGCTAGGTACCCTCGTAGCTGCAGCCGCTGGTGCAGGTCTCGCGGACGACGACTCGGCAGAGGCCCGGGAGCCTGGGCGCGAGCTGCTTCCAGATCCAGCGGGCGAGGTTCTCGCTGGTGGGATTCTCGAGGCCCTCGACTTCGTTGAGGTAGCGGTGGTCGAGGCGCTCGAAGAGGGGGCGAAACGCGGCGCCGATGTCGGCGAAGTCGAGGACCCAGCCCGTCTTCGGATCGACCTCGCCTCGCACGCACACGCGAACGAGGAAGGAGTGCCCGTGCAAGCGACCGCACTTGTGCCCCTCGGGCACGCCGGGAAGGCGGTGGGCGGCTTCGATGCGGAATTCCTTGAAGACTTCCACGCACCCCATGCTACGGGGCGTCGCGCGGGGACAGAAGGCCGCGCGCGCCGCCTTGCCCGCCGGCTGGGCGAATACTACAACCTCCTCCCCTGCCCCGAGAGGTGATCCATGGCCAGCGGTCCGAGCGCCTTCGACCTCTACAACCCCACCGAGGAGCACGAGATGCTCCGCCGGATGGTGCGCGACTTCGTCCAGGCCGAGGTCGAACCGCAGGCCGCCGAGTGCGACCGCACCGAGACCTTCAACCTGCCGCTCTTCCGCAGGCTGGGGGAACTGGGGCTGCTCGGGATCACGGTGCCCGAGGAGCACGGGGGCACGGGCATGGACGCGGTGGCGACGGTCATCGTCCACGAGGAGCTGAGCGCCTCGGACCCCGGCTTCTGCCTGGCCTATCTGGCCCACACCCTCCTGTTCGTGAACAATTTCTACCGCAACGCCAACGAGGAACAACGCGAGCGCGTGCTCGGTCGCGTGCTCTCCGGCGAGTGGGTGGGGGGCATGTGCATGTCGGAGCCCGAGGTCGGCACCGACGTCTTGGGGATGCGCACGACGGCCGTTCGGGACGGGGAGGTCTACCGCCTCAACGGCCGCAAGATGTGGATCACCAACGGCATGATCAGCGACACCGAGCTGGGCGACGTGTTCTTGGTCTACGCGAAGACGGGCGGGCGCATTAGTTCCTTCGTGGTGGAGAAGGGGACGCCCGGTTTCAGCGCGGGGCAGAAGATTCGCGACAAGTGCGGCGTACGGGCTTCCACAACGGCCGAACTCGTGTTCGAAGACTGTGCCGTGCCCGTGGCCAATCGTCTGGGGCAGGAGGGCGACTCGCTGCTGCACATGATGCGCAACCTGGAGATCGAGCGCCTGGGGCTCGCCGCCATGTCGCTGGGGATCGCCATGCGCTGCCTGCAGATCATGTGCCGCTACGCCAACGAGCGCATGGCCTTCGGCAAGCCGCTGCGGGAATTCGGGCAGATCCAGCGTTACATCGGCCGCTCCTACGCGAGCTGGAAGGCGGCCCGGGCCTACGTCTACGACACGGCCCGCCAGCTCGACCTCGACTCGAGCGGGAACCGCATCGATTCGGACGGCGTCAAGCTCGTGGCCACCACCATGGGCAAGGAGGTGGCCGACAACGCCATGCAGGTCCTGGGGGGCTACGGCTACGTGGGGGAATACGTGGTCGAGCGGCTGTGGCGGGATGCCAAGCTGATGGAGATCGGCGGGGGGACCCTCGAGGCCCACGAAAAGAACATCACCAAGGACCTCTCGCGCAGCTTCGAGCAGGTCATCGCGTAGCCGGGTGAGCGAGGCCTGGCTGAGCATTCTCGAGCCCGACGGGAGCCGGCAGCACGTTCGCCTGACCCTGGCGCTGACGACCATCGGCCGCAGCGAGCAAAACGTAGTCGAGCTGCTCGACCCCAAGCTGTCGCGCTTCCACTGCGAGCTGGAGCGGTGTCGCGAGGGGCACACCGTGCGCGATTGCCAGAGCCGCAACGGGACCCTCGTCAACGGCGAGCCCGTGCTCGGACGGCGCCTCCTCGCGGACGGCGACCGCGTCAAGATCGGCCGCACGACCTTGGTCTACCACCGGGGGCGCCCGCCGGAGCTGCGCAGCGATCCTGCGGTTCTCCTTGGCGACCGCGCCGCGGACCGTGGGGGGCCGACTCCCCCCGCCGGGACGCGGCGACCCACGGCCGAACTCACCGACCGAAGGCGGACCCAGGCGGTGGAGGCGCCGGCCCTGGCGGCGTCGAAGCCCGCGCGCTTTCTTGCCGAGCAAGCGCTTGCCCTCTTTGACGCCCGGCGACGCAGCGGATTGATCGAGGAGGCCCTGGAGGCCGCGCGGGAGTTCGTGCAAGCCCGCGGCGCCCTGCTGGTGAGCGGCACGGACCCCGACTCCGCAACGGTCACCGCCTCGTCGGGACTGGGCCCCGAAGAGGAGGAGCGCTGCGAACTGCTCGCGCAGCGCGCCCTGGTTGCGCGCCGCGTCCTCTTCGACGAGCGCTGGGCGGCGGCCTTTCCGCTCCGCGGCGCGGGCGAGCGGCTCGCAGGCGCGCTGGTCTTGGCCGACCTCGGCGGAGCGCTCGTCGAGGGGTCGGAGGTGGCCGAGACCTTGCAGGCCTTCGCCGACCTGGTCGCCCGCGCGCTCACCGGCTCCCTTCGACTCGAGGAGTTGCGCCGCGAGGAGCGGGCCGCGGGGGCGCGGCGGATCGCCCACGACCTGCGGGCGCTCCTGCGCCCCCAGCGGGAGCCCGAGGTCCCGGGGATCGACGTCGGCCTCGCCCGCGCCGAAGGCGAGGAAGGAGGCAGCGACGTCTTCGACTGGATCGTGGGGCCCCGGCGCGCCGAGCGGACCGAGCACTACTTCGCCCTCGGCGCCGTGCCCGACCCCGCGAGCGGGCCGCGCCCGGGGTTGCGGCGCAGCGGGGAACGCGGTCTGCTCTCCCTGCTCGGGCACGCCGAGTTGCGGGGGGCACTGCGGGCGCTGGTCCCCGTTCTCCCGCGCACGGCCGACCTACTTGCCGAACTCGACCAGGTCCTTGGCGGGGAAGGCTGCGCCGGGAGCGCGGCGCTGACCTTGGTGCGCTACGATCCCACCCGCGGCCACCTTCGCTTCGCCTGCGCGGGGACCCCGGCGCCTCTCTGGCGACGGGCGGGCGGCGAAGCCGTGCCGGCGGCGCCGGCCGGTGGAGCGGCCCTCGGCGGCCACGGGCGATCGGCCTACGCAGAGCGGGAGCTGCCTTGGGAGCCTGGGGACGTGGTTCTGTTCGCCACCCCCGGCGCCAGCGAGGAGTGCCAAGAGGCGCTCCGCGTGCGCCTTGCGCGGTGGAACGCAGAGGCCGCCGGCTCCCTGGACGTGTTCGCCGAGCGCCTGCGCCGGTCCGCGCTGCGGCGCGACCCCCAGGCCGCCGAGTCTCTCTCCCTCCTGCTCCTCCGCCGGCAGCCGTGAGCCCCGCGCCCGGCGACCCGAGTCCTTCCTCGCCGATGGATCCGCGCGACGGCGAGCGAAACGAAGCCGCGGAGCCGGTCGCAAGGAGCGAAAGGGACCTCGCCGAAGGCGCAGCGTCGGCCTCTCCGGCCTCCAGGGAGGCCGACGAAGATCGCTTCTTGCCCGACGAAGGGTCGGCCGGCGCGGGGGTGCCGACCGCGCGACTCTTGGAGGCCGGAGTCCTCGACGAGGCAGGCGTTCCCGAACCTGCGGCGAAGGGCGGTGGCTCCCCCGCGAAGGACGCGGAGGCCTCGGCGAAGGGCGAGGACCTTTCGCCGGCCTCTGCCCCAGCGCCGGACGAACTGGCGATCCTGACGGGCGGGCAGCACCGGCCCGCGGTGGAAGAAGAACCCAGGGCGCCGCGTCCCGAAGGACCCCTCGTGGTCGCGGAGGCCCTGCGCCTGCGGGGCTCGACCGCAAGGGACGCGGCCTTGACCTTCTCCCTCGCAGGGGGCGTCTCCTGCCTCCTGGCTCCGCCCGGCGCGGGGAAGACCGCGCTCGTGCGGACGCTGCTCGGCCTCGAGCGGCCGCGGGCGGGGAGCGTTCGCGTGCTGGGGATCGACCCCCAGCGCCGCCCGCTCGCCGTGCGGGCGCGCGTGGGCTACGTACCCGAGCGGCCCGCCTTCTTCCCCGGCGCGACCCCGGACGCGCTCAACCGCTTCTACGCAGGAGTCTACCGGCGCTGGCGGCGGGTCCGCTTCCTCGAGCTCTTGGCCCGCTTCGGGGTGCCCCGGCGCCGGCGGGCCGACGACCTGCCGCTCGGCGTGCGCGCGCGCCTGGCCCTCGCGGTGGCCTTGGCCCACGCGCCTCGACTGCTCCTGGTCGACGTGCCCGGGGATCTCGAGCCCCTCGGGCGGGCCGAACTCCTCGAGGCCTTGCGCCTCGAGCGTCGCGGCAGCGCCTGCCTCTTCGCCACCGACCGACCGGACGAGGCGGTGGCCTTTGCCGAGCGGGTGCTCGTCCTCGACGCCGCAGGGCGAGCGCGCTTCTGGGGGAAGGCCGAGGAACTGCGGGGCGAGGCCGAGAGCGCGGACAAGGCCTACCGCATCCTGCTCGACGAGGCCATTCCAAATCGGCGCCGGGGTTCCCATGATCCGGAAGGCCGCTGACGCTATAGTGCCCGCGACTCGAGAAAGGAGCGAGCGTCGTGGGAGAGCAAATTCCGGGTGCGGAGAAGAAGCTGGTGGCCGGTCTGTTGGGGATCCTCCTGGGAGGTTTGGGGATCCACAAGTTCTACCTGGGCTACACCAAGGCCGGCGTCATTCAGATCGTGATTTCCTTACTTACCTGCTTTACGGGCGGCAGCATCATCGGCCTGATCGAAGGGATCATTTACCTCACCAAGTCCGACGAGGAGTTCGTCGAGACCTACGTCAACAACCAGAAGGAATGGTTCTGAGCGACGCCGCCGCGTCGTGAGGTCCGGGCGGGCCTCGACGAGGGGCCCGCTCCCCGGGCGCGCTACCAGCGTGCCCGGGGAGGCGCGCTTCCAGAGTGGCCAAGGAGGTCGAACATGGGGACGTCCGTACCCGGAGCCGAGAAGAAACTGGTGGCGGGCCTGCTGGGGATCCTCCTCGGGGCCTTCGGGATCCACAAGTTCTACCTCGGCTACACCACCGCCGGCCTGATCATGCTCCTCGTGTCCCTGCTCACCTGCGGCGTGGGGGCCTCGATCATGGGCATCATCGGCCTGGTGGAAGGGATCGTCTACCTCACCAAGTCCGACGAAGACTTCGTCGAGACCTACCTCGAAGGCCGCAAGGAGTGGTTCTGAGGGCCCGCTGAAGCGAGCCCTGGCCCCGCCCCTCGCCGGGGCCCCTCGCCGGCATCGATTCGCAGGCCGTGGGGCTTCCTCTCGCCTCGTAGTCGCTGCCTGAGCGAGCCGTCGGCGACCGTTGACCCGGTTTCTTGGCGACCGGGTAGACTCGCCCTCGGTGTTCGCCGTCCTGCGCCGCGACCTGCAGGTTCACTTCTTCGTCGTCGCCGGCGGCGCGCTGGCGACCCTGGGTCTGCTCGCGGCCTCCCTCTTCGAGCGCTTCGTCGCAGGCCAAGCCGTCCTCCTCGGGTTGCGCTCCTTCGTCGTCTTCGGGCTGGCCCCCTTCGCCTGGCTGGTGGCCTTTCGCCTGCACACTCGCGAGGCCGCCTGGGGCGAGGGAGCGGTCCTCGAAGCCTTGCCCGTGAGCCGCAGGGCCTTGTTCCTCGCCCGCAGCCTCGCCGGCGCGGCCGCGGTGGCCGCCGCCTTCGCGCTGGGCTTCAGCAACGTCGCCTTGGGCGCCGCGGCCTTGCAGCGCGAGCTTCCCGCCGCGCTGGTGACTTCCTTCGTGCGTCGTTCGGCCGGCTTCCTGGCGTTGGTTTACGCCTGGCCCTGCGCGGCGGCCGCGTTGGGTTGCAAGCGGCACCTGGCCCACGCCCTGCTCGCCGCCGTCTTCCTGGTGGGCCACTGCCTGGGCTTCTCGCCGCCTGGACCGCTTGCCTACCCCTGGCGCGACCCGCGCGTGCCCGGCGGGGACGACCTCGGCCTCGCCCTCGTCGGAGCGGGGGGGCTGCTCCTGTGCGGTGCGGCCCTCGTGGGCTCGCGGCTGGCGCGGCGCTGGGAGCGTCCCGCAGCCTTCCCCGAGGCGGTCGCGGTGCTGGGGACGCTCTGCGCAGCGCTCGCCCTGTGCGCCGCCCTGCGCAGGCCCGAACCCTTCGCCCTTCCCGGGCCCGTCGCGCGGGCCAACGCCGGCGCCGTCACCGTGCGGGTCCGCGCAGCCCCAGGGGCCGACGCCCTCGCACGGAGGCTCGCCGCCGACCTCGCCGCCCTCGAACGGGGGCTCGGCGTTCGCCCCCCCGCGGTGGACCTCGACCTCGCCGCCGGCCTCGACCCCGAGGCCGTCGAGGTGGCGGACCTCGGAGGGGCCGACGGGCTCCTCTTGCGCGCGCCGTTCACCGATCCGGCCTGTTCGCCCTTGCGCTTGCGCGCCGGTCTCGTCCGGGCGGCCCTCGACCGCTCGACCGCGCGGCGCTCGCGCGTGGGCGTGCGTGCCTTCTTTCGCGCCGGGTATCCCCTCTTCCTCGTCGCGCCCGAGGGGCCCTCCGCGTCCCGGTCCGGCGCCGTGGCGTGGTGCCTCGAGCGCATTGTCGAAGAGGGCTTGCCCTTCGCCGCCGTGCCGCAGCGCTGGGCCGAGGTCGAGGACTGGGTCGGCGAGCGCGCGAGCGAAGATCTGGCCCACTGGCTGCTCGCGCGCTGGGCGGACGCGCTGGGGATCGAGGCCGTCCACGCGCGCGCGCGCGCGGCCTTCGCCGCCCGGAGCGCCGCGGCGTGCGCCTGGGGGGAAGTCGGCGACCCCCGCCTCGAAGCCTCGCTCGCCGGGAGCGCCGAGCGCCTGCGCGCGGCCCACCGCCCGGCGCTCGAGGCGCTCGGGGCGCGCCGCGAGCGGGCCCAGGCGCTTCGGCTGCGCCGACTCGCTGGCGGTGCGCTGCGGCTGGAGGGTCTGGCGGCCCTCGGACCGGGGCCCGGCCACGAGTTGATCTTGCTCCACCGGCGCGCGCCGATCGATCCGAGCGCACCGCGGCCGCCGGTCGGGCGCGAGGTGCTCTGTGCACCCCACGCCGCCCTCGAGACCGCGCGCGTCTACCCGCCCGGCGCGCGGGTGCGCTGGGCCTTGGCCGAGCGGGTGCCGGCCCTGGGCGGCGAGGTGCTCCTCCTCTCCTGGCGCGGGGAGGCGGCGCCGTGAGGAGGGCTCTGGCTCTGACGGTCTTGGCGCTTGGGCGCGTCCGCGCACACCTTCTCTTGGCGCTCTGCGCGGGGGCTTCGTTCGACGCCTTCGTGGTTGCCGGCGCGGGCCGGATCGGCGTCGCGCCCGCGGGACCCGGCGGCTACGCGCCGGCGCGGACCTTGACCGCGCCGCCCCTCGACGCCCTGTGGGTCCTAACTGTGTGGGGCCTGGCGTTCGTCGCCACCGGCCTCCTCTGGCCGGGTGCTCGCCCGGACGACCGCCGTCCCGCGCGGCCCGCGGAGGACCCCGCCGAGGCGTGGGCGTCGAGCCTGCCGCTGCGCGCTGCGACCCTGTTCGTCGCCCGGGCGGCGGGCGTCCTCGCCGTCGCCTGCGCGGCCTGTTCGGCGCGGCACGGTGTGGCGCTCGCGGGGTGGGCCCTCTCCGGCCGCTGGGCGGATGGTTTCTTGCTCGCCGTGGGCGGTCCCCTGCTCCTCTGGGACCTCCTGCGCGTCGCCGCGATCGCCTCCGTCGCCCTCGCGCTTGGAGGCGCGGGACGCGCCGCCTGGGGGGTGCTTCCGCTGCTCGTGCTGGCGGGGAACGAGCTCGCGCGTGGCTGGCCGACGTTCTCCGTCTTCGCCGTGGGGCAGGCACCCGCCCCCTTCGCCCTCGCCGCCGTGGGCGTCGCCGGCTGCGGGCTGTTCCCCCTCGCCCGCGCCTTGGCGCCTCGCGCGGCGGCGTTCCTGTGGCTGAGGGCGCGTTCCTGCTGGCAGGCGGAGCCCGGGCGCACACTCGCCGAAGCCTGCGCGCTCTTGGCCTGGGCGGCCTTCGCTTCGGTCTTCCTCCTCGGCGCCGTGCGCGTCCGACCGCAGGCGCCGCGCTACCCCGCGGGCGAGGTCGCCGTGCGCACCGGCCGGTGCGTGTTTCGGCTCCCTGCCAACTTGCGGGCGCGAGGGCGGCGTCTGTGGTCCGTGGCGGACGCGGTGGTCGAAGCCACGGCCGGCGCCTTGGGCGTCTCCCCCGGCGAGGCGCCGCGGCTCGAGTTCGAGCTGGCGGCGGGCCCGGGGACGTTGGGCGCCGTGTCCTTGCAGGCGAGCCCGGCGGTGCAGCGCTACGCCGTGGCGCGACGCGCCGCCGAGGC
>RFHU01000183.1 GCA_003695705.1 Planctomycetota bacterium | reverse complement strand
GGGCGCGTGGTGGAACGGGCAGACACAGGGGACTTAAAATCCCCCGCCTTCACGGGCATGCGGGTTCGAATCCCGCCGCGCCCAATGCCTTTCGCGCGGGCGGTCGTCCGTTCGCCGGAGGGGTTCCCTCAGCGGAAGCGGGAGGGATCCACGCCGAGCTTGTTGATCTTGTCGTGGAGCGACGCGCGGCCCACACCCGCGCGACGCGCGGCCTCGCTCACGTTGCCCGCGCACTGGCGCAGCTGGTGCTCGACGTAGAGGCGCTCGAAGCGCGCGCGGGCCTCCCGCAGGGGGAGGTCGAGCAAGCCCTGTGCCCCACCCGAGGGGTCGGGCGCTTCGCCCACCGAGCGCAAGAGTTCGGGGGGCAGATGGTCGAGCCGAACGGGGCCTTCGCCGGCGAGCACCGCGGCGCGGGCGATGACGTTGCGGAGCTGGCGCACGTTGCCCGGCCAGTCGTAGCGGGCGAGGGCGAGGGAGGCCTCGAGGTCGAGGGGAGGGGAGCCGGCCGTCTCGAGGAAGTGCTCGGCGAGCAAGGGGACGTCGTCCGGTCGTTCCCGCAGCGGCGGCAGGTGGAGGGGGAAGGCGGCCAGGCGGTAGTAGAGGTCTTCGCGAAAGCGGCCGGCCGCGACCTCGGCCTCGAGGTCTCGGTGGGTGGCGGCGAGGACCCGCACGTTCACGGGGATGGGGTCGGTGCCGCCCACCCGGACCACCTCGCGTTCTTGCAAGGCGCGCAGCAGTTTGGCCTGCACCGAGAGTGGCGCTTCGCCCACCTCGTCGAGGAAGAGGGTTCCCCCTTGGGCCGCCTCGAAGTGACCGATGCGCAGCCGGTCGGCCCCGGTGAAGGCGCCTTTCTCGTGGCCGAAGAGCTCGCTCTCGAGGAGGGACTCCTGAATGGCGGCGCAGTTGACCACCTGAAAACGCTCGCTGCGGCGTGCGCTCTGCTCGTGGATGGCGCGCGCGCACAGTTCCTTGCCGGTGCCCGTCTCGCCTCGGATGAGAACGGTGAGCTCGGTGGCGGCCACGCGGTCGATGAGCTGGTAGACCTGCTTCATTGCCAGGCTCTGCCCGATCAGGCCCCCCAGCCGGTCGCGCTCGTCCGCGTGCGGGCGCAGCCGAGTGAGTTCCTCGTCCTGCTTTCGCTCGCGGAGGGTCCGCTCGAGGACGAGTTCGAGGTGTCCGACGTCGATGGGCTTGGTGACGAAGTTCGCCGCGCCGCGGCGCATGGCCTCCACCGCGCGTTCGACGGTGCCGAAGGCGGTCATGATGACCACGGGGGTGGTCGGATCCTGCGCGCGAAGCGAGTCGAGGAGTTCCAGGCCGCTGCGCTCCGGCATGCGCAGGTCGGTCAGGACGAGGGAAAAGGCGCGAGGAGCAAAGAGCGAGAGGGCCTCGTCGACCGACGCCGCCAGCTTGACCTCGTAGCCCAGCTTGCGCAGTGCCTTCTTCAAGAAGGTGCGCATGATGGCTTCGTCGTCGACGACGAGCACCTGCTGCATGCGCCAATGGTATCAGGCGCAGAAAGGCGCGCCGCCTCCAGGAGAGGCGGCGCAGGGTGACGAGATGGGTTGTGGGAAGGGTGGGCGTCCTGGCGGTCCCGGGGATCGAGGCGGGTGCGCCGGTGTCGGTTCGCTGGGGGTGAGCGGCGTGCGGAACGACGCCGGTCGGGCGTCAGGCGGCGCGGCGCTGGGGTCCGGTGGCGAAGGGATCGCGTCGGTAGGCGTCCGAGGTCGCGATGCGCAGGCCGAGCGAGGCGACCTGGGGGCGGGCGAGGTGGCGGCGGCGGAGGGTCACGAGCGCTCCTCCTCGTCCTCGAAGCGACCGGTCACGTAGGCGTGCAGGTCGTCCGGCGCCAGACCGGCGAGCAATCCGCGAACGAAACGGCGCCGGAGTTCGTGCATGGTTCCGTTGACCTCGATCATGGCTGGCTCTCCTTGCTGCCCTCTTATCGACGGGCGTCGCGGCGACCTTTGCCGTCAGTTCGGGCGTTCGGGACCCGTCAGGGAGATCCAGTTGGAGATCGCGGGGGTTCCGCCGGAAGCGCCCAGGGGGAGGCGTTTCGCCCGTACCCGACACTGCCCCGGAGGCAGGCGCAGCCAGCGGGAGAGGGGGCAGACCAGGGCGACGGCCCCGCCCGGGCGGAGGACGATCCTGCGCACGGGGACCGCCTGGGTGACCTCTCGCCAAGGCGGCGTCGCGGCGGGCGGGTCGGACTCGAAGGAGAATTCCGCGCCGGCGCGGTCGGGCAAGGAGACGCGCAGCGGGCGGTGCGAGACGTTGCGCAAGATGCAAGAGACCCAAGGGCCGGGCGCGGGTCCACGGAGTCCGGCGGGCGCCGGGGCGAGGGTGAGGAGGAGTCCAGCGTGCGACGGGACCGCCCCTCCGTAACGAAGCGCGCACCATGCCCGGTAGGTACGCAGGGGGAAGAGCGCCGGGGCGAGGGCGAGGCCGCTTGCGGAGAGACCGAGGGCGAAGGCGCCGAGCACGGCCAAGGTGCGCCGGCCGGGCCCGGAGTCGGGCGGTTGCGCTCGCTCAGGCGGGGTGGAAGCCACGGCGGTCGATGCGGAGGCCGACGCCGGGAAGTTCGATGACGCGCTCGGGGGAGTCGGTCGCGTGTCCGATCACCCAAGCGTCGATGCCGTGGGCGCGGGCTGCCTCGAGCGCGCGCTCCTCGCCTCCGGGGCGGACGGTGACCGTGAACCCGACCCCCATGTTGAAGGCGCGGTAGAGGTCGGTTTGGGGGACTTCCCCGGCCTCGGCGATGGCCTGGAACACCGCGGGGACCGGAGGCAAGGCGTCGAGCACGTAGCCGCAGGGCGCGGCGATGCGTGCCATGTTGTCGAAGCCGCCGCCGGTGATGTGCGCGAGCGCCGTCACCTCGACTCCTTCCGTGCGGAGGAGTTCGAGGGCAGGCCGCACGTAGATGCGTGTGGGTTCGAGCAGGGCGTCGGCGATGGTCCCCTCACCGCCGGGCAGAGGGTCGTCGACGCGGAGTCCGGCGCGCTCGAAGAGCGCGTGGCGGGCGAGGGAGAGCCCGTTGCTGTGGATCCCGCTCGATGCCCAGCCAACCACGATGTCGCCGGGGGCGACGTCCGCGCCGAGGTTGACGGCGTCGAGGCGCACACTCCCCAAGGCGACGGCGGCCAGGTCGAAGGCCTTGCCCGGCGCCGCGCCGCGGAGCATGGCGCCGATCTGCGCCAGTTCGCCCCCGGCGATGACGATCCCCGCTTCGGCCGCGCCGCGTTCGAGTCCAGCGCCGATGGCGGTGAGCATCTCGGCGTCGAGGGCTTCGACGGCCACGTAGTCGAGGAGGGCGAAGGGCTCGGCGCCCACGCACACCAGGTCGTTGACGTTCATGGCGATGAGGTCGATGCCCACTCCCTCGTAGCGCCCAGCGAGCTGGGCGACCAACAGTTTGGTGCCCACGCCGTCGGCGGCGACGGCCAAGCCGAGGCCGTCGGCGATGCGCAGCACCGAGGCGAAGTAGCCCACGTCGACCGCGACGTGCCCCAGGCTGTCCTGGGGGCGGTTCGCGAAGGTGCGCCGCACGTGGCCGAGGAGTCCGGCCAGGGCGCCGGCCTCGCCCGCCACGTCCACTCCCGCCTCGGCGTAGCGCGATCCTTCGCCGCTCATTCGCCCGAGACCTCGGCCATGAGGATGGGCGGGTGGTGGAGGAGGGTGATGTCGGGCTCGTTCTTGCTGAGGAAGGCCCGCGCCTCGCCGATGGCTTCGTCGATGGTGGCGGCCGTGTCCCAGCCGAGGATCTCGGCGCAACGCTGGTTCTGCGCGCCCACGCAGATCACCTTGCCCGCGTGCGTCCGACCGCCTTCGCCCCAATACCACATGTAGAAGGGGTGCACGCCGTGGTAGGCGTTGCCGTGCCGGTACATCTGCACGTAGGCGGGGTCGCGGGCGAAGGACTCCTCGTACTTGCGCTGCAACACGTGGGAGTCGCGGGTCTCCGGCAGGATCCGATGGAAGAACTCGATGTAGCTGGGGTGGTGGTCCGGGTGGAACTCGTCGTAGAGCGGGTGCGCGATGATCATCACCCCGCCCTCCCGCAGCAGGCAGGCCCCCTTGTACATGTTGAAGAAGTAGCCCAGCGCCGTGCAGTGCACCAGGAGCGGGTTCATGATGGAGTTGGCGTTGTAGGGGCACAGATACGGGATGCCCGAGACGAGCACGTCGCAGGGCCCGTCGACGGGGACCAAGTACTGGCGGTAGCACGCCTCCAGGGTCTTGGGGTGGACGGCCTTCGTCCGTCCGGCGACCACCCCGGTCACGCCGTACTCCGCGGGGATCTTGTGAAAGAAGGCCCGCTTGGCGGCGGTGGGCATCTTGTCCAGGGTCCACTTGAGGCTCTTGAACGCGAACTCGTCGGTTCCCGTCCAGTCGTCCTCGTTCTTGGCGAGGAACGCGAGCTGTTTCCCGTACATCTTGTTGTTGAGGGTCGTCTCGATGGTGAAGACGTTCAGTTCGCGGTCGACGACCTCGCCGATGCGGTCGATGATGGTGGCGAGCTCGCTGTTCTCGGGGTCCATGAAGGACCAGGAGTTCTTGATGGCCTGTGGGGTGTGGTGGGCTCGTAGGGTCTCGTACCCGCAGAGGCCCACCCCCACGCTCTTGTGACCGCCGTCCATGGGGACGAGGTTCACGTTTACGTAGATGATCAGGTCCGCTTCGACGGCGTGGCGGCTGAGGATGACCGGCTCTCCGCGCTCGGTCTCCCCGATCTTGACCATGTTTTCGGAGTCCTCGGCGTCGTGGTTGAACAAGCGGTCGGGCGCGAACTCGCGCCAGATGCGCGGCCCGACCATGCGCTTGATCTCGGCGTCGGTCATGCGCCGGTGCAGGCTGAGGGCCACGACCATGGTGATGTCGTCGACGCCGTAGTCGGCGAGAAGGTCGGCGACGACTTCGAGCACCTCCTGCCGCACGTCCGGAGTCCGCATCATCGGCAGGGGGAGGCTGATGTCGTCGATCCCAATGCACACCTTCATGCCCGGGCGGAGAAGCGCGAACAGCGGCTCGCAGCCCTCGGGATGGGCCAGCGCGTGGCGGACGGCTTGCTTCACGTTGGGCACCGGTTCGAGGGGCGGCGGCGGGTAGATCACCCGGGTCCCTTCGGGGAAGCGCTCGTAGAGGAAGCCTTCCCCGTAGTGGACCACGCGCGGGGCCGAGGCGCGGTCGAGGGTCACCACGCAGTTCTCGCGGTTGGCGGCGGAGACCTGGGACGGGGCGCTCACGGTTCCTCCTCGGGCGGGGCGCCCGCGCGCGCCGCGAACTTGCTGATGCGGTCGCGCACGGTGGTGAAGGCCTCGCGAGAGGCTTTCTGCCAGGGGTTCTCGGTCCGCACCCGCGCGCCCAGGGTGCGGCCGATGTCGATGGCCTTGCGCGCAAACTGTCGGGCCGGACTGCGGGTGGCCTCGATGCGCAGCACCGGCCACCCGTGCGAGCGGGCGGTGGCGAGGAGGCGCGCGTCGGGGTTCACTGCCACCGGGCGGCCGACCATGCTCAGCATCGGTAGGTCGGCGGCGTCGTCCGAGTAGGCGATGCTCCAGCGCAGGTCGATGTCGTTTTCCCGCGCGAACTCGCGGATCCAGGCGGCCTTCTCGGGTCCGGCCATGACCGGGGGACGCAAGACGCCGGTCGCCAGGCCGTTGGGGCCGTATTCGAGTACGCTGGCGACCACCTTTTCGATGCCTAGGTAGCGGGCCACGGGCTTGGCCACGAAGTCGAGGGCGCCGGTGAGGAGCACCTGCTTGTGCCCGGCCGCGCGGTCGCGCTCCAACAGTTCTCGGATCCCCTGGTAGAGCTTCTTGCGCAGCACCTTGCGGAACAGCTCTTCGCCGAGGATGGCGAGTCGGTCCTCGGACAGCCCCTTGTAGCTGCGGTAGAAGGCTTCGTTGAAGGCGCGTCGATCGAGTCGGTCCACCCACTTGTAGTAGGGAGCGAGGAGGACCGTCTCGCCCAGCCGGCGGACGCGCTCGACCAGGCGTGGGTCGGTGCGCGCGAAGTAGAGGTAGTGGTCCACCACGCTCCCGTGGAGGAGCGTCCCGTCGAGGTCGTAGAAGGCAGCGGTCTTGCGGGCCATGGCCCAGCCTTGTAGCAAGGGGGCTCAGGCGCCACAAGGGCCGCGTCCTGCGAGGGATGGCTCCTCGGCGGTGGCTCGGTGCCTCCGCGGATCAGCCGCCGGAGGAGGGTCGCG
>RFHU01000182.1 GCA_003695705.1 Planctomycetota bacterium | reverse complement strand
GAGGCCTTCGACCCCAAGGTCTTCTCGAGGCTGAGGTAGCCGTGAGCGCATCGCCCAGCAAGCTCCTCGAGGTTCGCGGCCTCAAGACCTACTTCGACGTAGAGGGCCGCACGGCCAAGGCCGTCGACGGCGTCAGCTTCCACATCAACGAGAACGAAGTCTTCGGGCTCGTGGGCGAATCCGGATCGGGCAAGTCGGTCACCGCCCTCTCCATCTTGCGGCTCATTCCCAACCCGCCGGGCTGGATCGAGGCCGGAGAGATCATCTTCCGCGGCAAGGACTTGCTCCCGCTTCCCTTTGCGGAAATGCGCCGCCTGCGCGGCAACCAGATCTCCATGATCTTCCAGGAGCCCATGACCGCGCTGAACCCGGTGTTCACCGTTGGTTTCCAGTTTCGCGAGGCCATTCAGCACCACCGCGCCGGGACCTCCAAGGCCGAGGCCAACCGCATGGCGGGCGAACTGCTCGAGATGGTCGGCGTCCCCGACGGGGCGCGGCGGCTGAAGAACTACCCGCATCAGTTCAGCGGCGGCCAGCGGCAGCGGATCATGATCGCCATGGCCCTGGCCCTCAAGCCGAGCCTGCTCATCGCCGACGAGCCCACCACCGCCCTCGACGTCACCATCCAGTCGCAGATCCTCGACCTGATGCTCGACCTGCGCGAGGAGACCGGGCACACGGCCATCCTTCTCATCACCCACGACCTCGCCGTGGTGGCCGAGACCTGCGAGCGGGTGGCGGTCATGTACGGGGGCAAGATCCAAGAGATCTCCTCGGTGGAGGGACTCTTCGAGCGGCCGCTGCATCCCTACACCCGCGGGCTCCTTCGTTCCCTGCCTCGCCCCGACCGCCCGCGGCAGCGCCGGCTGGAGACCATTCCCGGCATCGTGCCCTCCATTCTGGACTTCCCTCCGGGCTGCAAGTTCTGGACGCGCTGTCCGGAGGTCCAGGAGCGCTGCAAGACCGAGGAGCCGGAGATGCGGGAGGTCGCCCCAGGGCGCTTCTGCCGCTGCCACCTGGTGGAGCCCGGCTCCCTCGACCTCGCGCCCGGCGAGGAGGTGGACGCCGAGGCCGGCGCGGGCCCGACCGACGCCACGCCTCCGGGGGCGTCCGAGGCGACGGAACAGCCCCGACCGAAGGTCTCGGAGGGCGAGGCGAGCGCGCCCAAGGCGGGCGTCGAGGGAGGAGCCCGGGCGGAGGAGGCGGCCCGCGCCGGCGCCGGTCCGGCCACGGAAGGAGCCGGAGACGGGCAGGGCGCGATCGCCGGAGCGAGCGAGCTCCCCGAGCATTTGGTGGTCGTCGTGCGGCCGCCCGAGGAGGACGAGGATGCCTGAGTCGGGCGACCGGGCGGCCGAGCCCCTCCTCGAGGTCAAGGACCTCAAGATCTACTACCCGGTGCACTCGGGTGTGTTCATGCGCCACACCGGCGACGTGAAGGCGGTGGACGGCGTCTCCTTCTCCATCGAGCCCGGCGAGACCCTGGGCCTGGTGGGCGAGTCGGGCTGCGGGAAGACCACCGTCGGCAAGGGGATCATGCGCCTGGTGCAGGTCACCTCCGGGCAGCTCCTCTTCCGCAGCCAGCGCGGAGGCGTCGTGGATCTGGTGTCCCTCGGCAAGCGCGAGCTGCGCCCGTTGCGGGCCGAGGTGCAGATGATCTACCAGGATCCCTACTCCTCGCTGAACCCGCGCTGGTCGGTGGAGGACATCGTCAGCGAGCCCCTCAAGGTCCACGCGCCGGAGATGTCGCACACCGAGCGCGAGGACAAGGTCGCCTGGTTGCTGGAGAAGGTCGGCCTCACCCCCGAACAGGCGCATCGCTACCCGCACGAGTTCTCGGGGGGGCAGCGCCAGCGGATCGGCGTCGCCCGCGCGCTGGCGACCAACCCCCGGCTCATCGTGGCCGACGAGCCGGTCTCGGCCCTCGACGTCTCCATCCAGGCCCAGGTCGTGAACCTGATGCAAGACCTGCAGGAGGAGTTCGGCCTCGCCTATCTGTTCATCGCCCACGACCTCTCGGTGGTCGAGCACATCTCCCACCGCATCGCCGTCATGTACTTGGGCACCCTCTGCGAGATCGGCCCCGCCGACGACCTCTACCGCGAGCCCATTCACCCCTACTCGCGGGCCCTGCTCTCGGCGGTGCCCCTTCCCGACCCCAAGCGCCGCAAGCGCGAGCGGGTGCGCCTCGAGGGCGAGGTCCCCAGCCCGCTGCGCAAGCCCTCGGGGTGTCCCTTCCGGACCCGCTGCCCCCTTGCGGAGGCGTCCTGCGCCGAGGAAGTGCCCGCCCTCGAGGAGGTCCGGCCGGGCCGCTTCGTCGCCTGCCCCGTCGTCACCCGCTGAAGGGAGGAGAGTCTTTTCCGAGCGCTGCGGGAGAAGGCTTGCGTTCTCCCGCAGCTCAGCGAGGGCGCTTGTTCCAGGACTCTTCCAGGGGATCGAAGTCGCTGGAGGAGGAGTCCGGCCTCCGCGTCGGGAGGCTCCACGGCGCCACGGGTCCCCCCGTGTAGGGGCGGAGGCCCGGTGGAGCAGGCGCGCCGGGCGGCGGAACCGGCGGGGACGCGGGAGGGGGAGCGCCGACCTGCGGCGGGG
>RFHU01000181.1 GCA_003695705.1 Planctomycetota bacterium | reverse complement strand
GCGGCGGGCGCGACGGGGTGCGCGGGTTCCCCCGGCGGGGCGAAGCGGTGCTCGCCCACGGGGGCCTCGACGACGCGCACGCGGCCGGGGATCCCCGTAGGGCGCAGGCGGAGCCGGGCGAAGAAGGCGGCCAGGCCGTGGAATTGCGCCTGGGGCCGCTCCTCGCTGAAGGGGTGGTCGTGGCAGCGGGCGCAGTCGAGGCGCAGGCCGAGGAAGTGGCGCGCCACGGCGCCGGCGAGCGGCGCGGGGCCCTGGGCGCCGTGGTCGACGAGGTAGTAGAGTTCGGGGCGGCGACCGGGATCGCCCTCGCCGGCGACGAGGCGGGCGGCGAGGGCGTCCCAGGACCGGTCCTCGGCGAGGGCCCGCGCGAGCCAGCCTGCGAAGGCCTCGCGGGCGTAGCGGGTCGGCCCCTCGGGGGCGAGGCCCCCGAGGAGGCGCTCGCAGAGCCGCTCCGCCCAGGCGCGCGCGCTCGCGGGCGAGGCGAGGAGCTCGCCCACCAGCCGAGCGCGCTTTCGGGGGTCCCGGTCGGCAACGAACGCGCGCAGCCGCTCGGGCGCAGGGAGGTCGCCCACGAGGTCGAGGCTGGCGCGGCGACAAAAGGCGGCGTCGTCGCAGAGGGGGGCCACGGCGAGCCCGGCCCCCGCCAGACGCTCTTCGACGACCGCGTCGACGGCCGCGGCGGCGTCTTGGGCTTCTTCGGCGCGGGCCGACGACAAGGCGAGCAGCCCGAGGAGGAGGCTCCACGAGGCGAGGCGCCACTCCCCGGTCCGGGGGTGGCTCACCGCGCGCCGCCCTCGCTCCGCCGCCGCTCGCAGAGGAGCTCGGCGCGGTCGAGGAGCCGGCCCACCTCGGCGTAGCGCCCGGCCTGGAAGAGCGCCTTGATCTCGACCCCCAGGGCGGCGAGCTCCGACTCGAGGCCCAGGCTCCGGGCGAGGTCACGCACGCGCTCGCCCCGCCGACCCAGGTCGCCGGCAACGCGGAAGCGGACGCGCAGTTCGGCGCGGTCCACCGCTCCGTCGCCGTCGAGGTCCATTTCGGAGCGTACGGCGGAGGAGGCGGGGAACTCCCCAGGGCCGAGGCGCCCGTCGCCGTCGCGGTCGAGGTCGGCGAAGCGGGCTTCGAGGACGGCGAGCACGCCGAGCTTGGCGACGGCCCCTTCCCCCGCGCGGCGCTCGCCGCCGCCGGAGCGCGCCGCGCCCTTCGCCCCGCCCTCCGGCGCCGTCGCGCGCCCGTCCTCGCCCACACCGTCGCGGCGCGCGTGGTAGACGAAGGCGAAGGCCTCCTCGCCGGTGACCTCGCCGTCGCCGTCGGCGTCGGCGGCGCGAAGGACCTCGCGCGCCTCCTCGCCGGGGACTTCGGCGGGCGAGAGGGTCCCGCTGAGGTCCGCGTCGTGCTTCCCGAAGAACTCGGTCAGCTCCTCCTCGACGGCGAAGGCGAGGGCCTCGCCGCGATCCACCCGCCCGTCGCCGTCGCGGTCGAAGCGCGAGAAGAGCTCGTCGCCGGCGGGGAATTCCTCGCGGCTCACGACGCCGTCGCCGTTTCGGTCGGACTTGGCGAAGCGCTGCCGGAGCTTCTCCTGTCCGCCCCGCGCCACCTTGGCGGCCGCGCGGCGCAGGCGCGCCACGGCGCGGGCCTCTGCGGGGTCGAGCCGGCCGTCGCCGTCGCGATCGCCGCGGGCAAAGAGCCAGTCGGGGACGGGCGCCTCGTCCCGCTGCAAGACGCCGTCGCCGTTGGCGTCCAGGGCGCGCAAGCGCGCGGCGAGGTCGTGGCCTCCTTCGGCGAGGGCTCCTCCGGCCAGCCAGGTGAGCAGGCTCGCGGAGCCGAGGGCGATCGCGGCGGCGGTGGTGGGGTTGCGCATGGGTCCTCCTGGGCGGCTGCGGCGCGGCGTCCTCCTCCGCGCTCTACGGGCGAGGGCAGGGCGCGGTTTCGCCGCGCCCTAAGCCCTGGCGTCGAGGCTGCCTCCGCGCGTGGTACCATGAAGGACAACCGCGCGAGGTCGCCCGTGCCCGTCACCGTCAAGGCCAGCTTCTCGTCGCCCGGCGCGGGCTCCTCGGGGAACTCGGCGGCCCCCGCGCCCACCACCCAGGCCGTCCCCTCCTCGGTCACCCAGGCGGTCGGCGAGCGCCTCGTCCCCGACGCCGAGGTGACCGTCCAGGGCAAGGTCCTGCCGCCTGCGCTCGAAGCCGCTCTGCGCCTGATCGAGGTCCAACAGTCGGTGCGGCTCGTCGACCAGGCGATCCTCGAGTTCGAGAACCACGGCGGGCGCGCGGGCGACCAGGACCTGTTCCGGCCCGGCCACGAGGTCGAGATCAAGCTCGGCTACGTGGGCGGCCTCGCCTGGGTCTTCAAGGGCGAGATCGTCTCGGTGGAGCCCACCTTCCCCGTGGTGGGCAACCCGACCGTCGTCGTGCGCGCCTACGACAAGCTGCACCGCTACCGGCGCGGCCGCAAGCAGCGCACCTTCCTCGAGCAGAAGGTCTCCGACGTGGTGAAGACCCTTTGCAGCGAGGAAGGGCTCACCCCCGACGTGGAGGACACCAAGACCCGACACGCCTACCTGCTGCAGAACAACCAAACGAACATCGACTTCGTGCACGAACTGGCGCGCCGCCATGGCTACGAGGTCGAGGTGACCGAGGGCAAGAAGCTCACCTTCCGCAGGCCGCGCTGCGACCGGGCCAAGGCGCACACCCTCACTTGGGGCAAGGACCTCAAGAGCTTCCACGTGCGCAAGAGCCTGGCCAACGTGAAGACCGAAGTCGCGGTGCGCTACTGGAACATGGAGCAGAAGAAGGCCGTGACCGAGACGGTCCAGCGCCTGCACGGGAAGCTGAAGTGCACCCACGAGGCGCCCGCCGAGGCGCGGGAGGCCTTCGGCGACGCCAAACTGATGATCGCGGCGCGGCCGAACACCGCGCCCGCCGAGGCGGAGGCCCTCGCCAGCTCGGTCTTCAACGAGCTGGCCCTCGACGCCGTCCGCGGGCGCGGGACCTGCTTGGGCGAGCCGGCGGTGCAGCCGGGGGCGGTCCTCGAGCTGCTCGGCCTGGGCAAGACGTGGTCGGGCCTCTACTACGTAACGGGCGCCACCCACGTGGTGCACCGACACGCCGGCTACTCGACGGAATTCCGCGTGCGACGGCACGGCACCGGCTACGACGACCCGGTGCCGCCTCCGGCGCCGCCGCCCGCTCCCTCGCGGGAGCGCTCGGGCGGAGGCACGGTCCCGCGCGAGGAGCAACAAGCGGCGGAACAAGAGGCGGCGGAGCAAGAGGCGGCGGAGCAAGAGGCCGAGGAGCAGACCAAGCACCTCCGACTCCGCTTCGTGGACGAGGACGGCGAGCCCTTCCGCGACTGCCCCTTCGAGCTGCGCGTGGGCGGAAAGACCATCTCGGGGACGACCACCGCGAACGGACGGGTGGTGGCCGACGTGCCCGCCGACGAAGAGCGTGGCGAGGTCACCATCTGGGAGGATCCGGACAAGTCGGGGGACTCCTACACCTGGCCCATCTCCATCAAGGACGCCTGAATGCGTGGACGGAGGAGCGTTCGGCCACGGCCTGGCGCCGTGAAACCGCGCCGCCTTGGAGCGAGGAGGGGTCGTTGACCGCCCTCGGTGCGCGCTCGCGCTACTGCGGAGACTGCGGCGCGCCGGTCGTGCGCGGCGAGGGAGACGGCGCGGTGTGCCCCGAGTGCGGCAGCGTCGTGCAGACCTCTCCGGAGCTGACCGTGGCCGGGATCCTGACCCGGGAAGGGCCGGCGGGGCCCGAGGTGCTCTTGGTACGCCGCCGTCCGACCGTGCGCCGGGGGGCGGGACTCTACTGCCTGCCCGGGCAGCGGGTGCGCCGAGGCGTCGACGTGCGCGCTGCGGTCAAGCGGGCCTTCCGCGACCTGACGGGTCTCGGCGTCGAGGTGGGCGACGTCTACGAGGTGCACTCCTCGAGCGACGGGGAAGACGGCGCCGCCGCAACGGTGAGCTCGTGGTTCCGGGTGGCCTCTCCGGAGGGCGACACCGAGGCCATTCCGGGCTGCGACGCCGACGCGGCCGAGTGGTTTCCCCTGGACCGGCTGCCGGCCTTGGCCTACGCCACCGAAGCGGTGGTCCTCCGGCGCCTGCGGGGGCACGAGGCGCGTGGGGAGGAGCGGCGCGGCGAGGCCGACCTGTCCGCGCGGCTGCACCTGCGACAGCAGAAGTACCGCGAACTCCTCGACGCCTACACCCACGAGCTCATGCGCGGGGCCTGGATCAACGAGCTGCACCTCAAGCTCTCGAAGAGCACCGCGCCCGGAGACATCGCGGCCCTGGCGGCCGAACAACTCGCCGCCCGCGTGGAGGTCGACGCGGTGCGCATTTGGCGCCCGGGTCCTCCGGACCGCTGCGATGCCTGCCCCTGGGCCGAGCGCTGCTCGCGCGACCGTTGCCTGCACCTCGTCGCCTCGGTGAGCGGCGAGGGCGGCGCGGACACCGACGTGGCCGCCATCCCCGCGGCGCTGCAGGTGAGCTCCGAGGAGGAGCGCGTCCCCTTGAACCCCGGCGTTCCCGCCGCCGACGTGGCCCTGCGCGGGCAACCCGTCCGCGCGGAGCTCCCCGGCGCCGGCGCGCAGCCGCGGCGCTTCGAGGGCTTTCCTCTCGATACGGGCGAAGACGTGCCGGGGGTGCTGGGACTGATTTCCCGCGTCCCGCTCGACTTCAACGCGCGACGCTTGTTCGAAATGGTCGCCCGCCACATGGGAACGCTCATCGCCCGGGCGACCTTGCTCGAAGACCTGCGCGTGGCGAACCAGGTCAAGCTGGGCTTCATCGCACGCATGTCCCACGAGCTGAAGACTCCGCTCACGGCGATCCTCGGCTACTCGGAGCTCCTTCGCGAAGAGCTGCTCGCCGCGGGGCACGAGATGGGGGCCGACGGGGCCGCGACCATCGAGGAGTCCGGTCGCAAGCTGCTGGGCATCGTGGAGTCGATCCTCGAGATCGCGAGCCTCCAGTCGGGCGCCGTCCGCTTCCGGCCCGACCGCATCGACCTCGCGGCAACCATCGCCCGCTGCCTGGAGGCCCGCCGCAAGGACGCGGAGAAGAAGGGACTGGCGCTGGACTTCGTCGTCCCCGAGGGGGCGGACACGACCGTGTGGGCCGACCCGCGGCGGACGCGCCAGGTCGTCGAGCACCTGCTCGACAACGCGCTCAAGTTCACCAACCGGGGGGGCAGCGTGGCCGTGCGCCTGCGCCCCGACGAGGAGTGGCTCACCTGCGAAGTCGCCGACACGGGCATCGGGATCGCGCCCGAATACCACAAGTCCATCTTCGAGGCCTTCGTGCAGGTGAGCGAAAAGATGTACCTGGAGTACGGCGGGCTGGGGATCGGGCTCTCCTTCGCCAAGATCCTCGTCGAGCAGCAGGGCGGGCGCATCTGGGTGGAAAGCCGACCCGGCGAGGGAGCGCGCTTCACCTTCTCCCTCCCCCGCCACGCCTCCTCGCATCGCCGCGGCGGCACCGACCGGGTGGACCGGCCCGCCGGCGAGGAGTGAGCTCGCACCGCGAGCTTCCGCCCTCCCCGCGCGACGACCGCGGAACCGGAGGGGGACTTCGCTCGCGGGGGCGCACCGCGACGCAAGAACGGACGACGGGCGGGGGCGGCTTCGCGGGAGCCGCCTCCTCGGTTCAGGAGGCGGCCGCGTCGTCCTCGATGGGAGCGGCGTAGGGCTCGAGGTAGTCCTCGCCGTGGCGCTCGTGGCCCTCCGCGATGAGGTCGCGGATCCGGCGCGAGGAGTCGTCGCGCGCCCGACGGAGGATCGCCGTGACCGTGCGGCGGTGGTCGTCGTCGGGGTCGTAGCGGTCGAGGAGGAGTTCGATCACTCGGCGGCGAATGTCGGGGTCCTTGTCCTCGTAGAGGGCGCGCAAGAGTTGCAAGCTGCGCGCGTCGACCGGGGTGAAGCGCAGGGAGCGGACGAGGGTCCAGCGCAGGTGCGGGGTGCCGGCCCGCAGCCAGGCGCGGAGGGTGGGCTGGAGCTGGGCGAACTGCTCGGCGAAGACGTGCTCGAAGAACATGCAGGCCACGGCGGAGCGGATGGCAGGGTCGTCGTGGCTGGCCATGGCGCGGGCGATCTCGAGGGCAGGGCGAGCCTCGCGTCCGTAGAGCTCGAGGAGGGTGGAGGCGGCAGCCCAGTGGACCCGCGGCTCGGGATCGAGGGCCAGCGACTCGAGGAGGGCGAAGGCGCCGCGAAGGGTCTCGGCCTTGGGGGCGCGCAGGCTGCGGGCGACGCACTCGCGCACGGCGGGGTCGGCGTCCTTGGCCCAGCGGCGAAGGAGTTCGGAATGCCCGAGGGGGTCCTCGGCGAGAAGGTCGATGGCCGTGAGGCGTACGGCGCGGTCCTTGTCCGTGGCGAGCTTCTTGAGCGCACGAACGGACTTCTCGCCCTCGGTCTCGTGGGAGAGGGGGAGCGCGCCGGCGGCGAGCTTGCGCAGGCGCGCGTTCTTCGACTTGAGCCAGGCCCGCAGGGGCGTGGACAAGGCCTCCGGCTGCTCGTCCCAAGCGCGCTTGAGCGCGATCCGGTAGAGAGCCCCTCGCTGAGCGAAGGCGGCGGCGCTCGCGCGGACGACCTGCTGCTCCAACTCGCCCAGGCGCTGCTTGGGGTCGATGGCCAGCCAGCGAGCGAGGGTGTGCGGGTCGGTGGGCAGCGCGCGCTTGGCCTTGGTGCTCATGGATCCTCCCGGGCGGACCATGGTAGCGCGCCGCCCCCCCTCCGCGGGGTCCGCGCTCCGGTGGCGCGGTCTGGCGAGCGGGCGCCGCGCGGCTCAGCCGGCGAGGTGTTCGGCGGCGGCCGCGAAGAGGCGAAGGCCAGCGCCGGGGCCGGAGGCCCCGACGCCGCTGCCGCGGGTCCAGCCCGGGCGGTGCCAGGGATCGACGTTGCGCTCGGGGTGGGGCATAAGCCCGAGGATTCGCCCGGTCGCGTCGACGAGGCCGGCGATGTCGTCGGTGGAGCCGGCCGGGTTGGCGGGGTAGCCCGCGGGGCGCGTCCCGCGCGAGCCGGCGACCCCGGGCGCACCGTCGCTGGGGGCGAGGTAGCGCAGGGCGACCTGCTCCGCCGGGAGCTCGGTCCCCGGGGGGAGCACGAGGCGCCCTTCGGCGTGGGCCACGGGCAAGTCGAAGACCTCGCCCGCGCGCAGCCAGGGCGATCGGTCGGTGCACACCTCGAGGCGAGTCCAGCGTGCCTCGAAGCGCCCCGACGCGTTGGGGGCCAGGCTGGCGGTGAGCCCGCCGCCGGGGAGGAGGCCGGCCCGCACGAGGACCTGAAAGCCGTTGCAGATGCCGAGGACGAGCCCGCCGCGGTCGACGAGCCGCTCGATGGCGCCCTTGAGGCGGCGGGCGAGGAGCAGGCCGAGGATGCGGCCCGCGCCGAGGTCGTCGCCGTAGGTGAAGCCGCCGGGAAGGGCGAGGAGGTCCACTCCATCGAGAGCGCCCTCGCCGCGCTCGAGGAGGCGGTTGACGTGCACCCGCTCGGCGCGGAAGCCGACGCGCTCGCAGGCGGACGCGGTCTCCAGGTCGCAGTTGGTGCCCGCTGCGCGAAGGACCAAAGCGCGGGGCGCGCTCATGCTTCCTTGCCCTCCTCAGGGCGGACGATGGCGCTGTGGCGGAGGAAGCGGGCGTCGTCGGGATCGGGAAAGTCCTCGCGGAAGTGGGCGCCGCGGCTCTCCTCGCGCCAAATGGCGGCCTGGGCGACGAGGGCGGCCACGGTCAGCATGTTCTGCAGCTCCCAGCCGAGGGGTCCGGCGAAGACTTCTTCGAGGGCATAGCTGGACCAAAAGGCGATGCGTTCGCGGGCTTCGCGCATGGAGGCACCGTCGCGCTCGATGGCCAGGGAGCGCCACGTCTGGGCGCGCAGGGCGTTGAGCACGTCGACAATGTCGATCTCCCGGCGCCGGTCGAGGCGCACCTCGCTGGTCTCCATGGGCAGGCGGGCCACGTCGCCGAGGGAATCGGCGGCGAGCTCCGCCGCCTTGCGGCCGGCGCGTTCGCCGAAGACCAGGCCTTCGAGGAGGGAGTTGGAGCCGAGCCGGTTGGCGCCGTGGAGGCCCGAGCAGGAGACCTCGCCCACCGCGAAGAGCCGTTCCACCCCGGTGCGGGCGTCGAGGTCGACGGCCACGCCGCCCATGGTGTAGTGGGCGCTGGGGCGGACGGGGACGAGCTGGCGGGTGAAGTCCAGCCCGTAGGAGCGGCAGATCTTCTCGATCCCCGGGAAGCGCTGCACCAGGCGCTCGGCGTCGAGGTGCCGCAGGTCGAGGAAGACGCCCCGCCCGCCGGTCTCCCGCAGGCGGCGGACGATGGCGCGGGCGACCACGTCGCGCGGAGCGAGCTCGGCGAGCTCGTGCACCTCGGGCATGAAGCGAATTCCGTCGGCGTCTACGAGGTAGGCGCCCTCGCCGCGGAGAGCTTCGGTGAGGAGTTTTCGCGAGGCCCCGGCCACGTAGAGGGTGGTGGGGTGGAACTGCATGAACTCCATGTCGCGAAGCACCGCGCCCGCGCGGTAGGCCATGGCGATGCCGTCGCCGGTGGCGACGGGCGGGTTGGTGGTCTCGCGGTAGATCCGCCCGGCGCCCCCGGCGGCAAGGACGGTGGCGCGCGCGGCGACGAACTGGAGGCCCTGGGCGTGGTCCCACACCAGGGCGCCCTGGCATTCGCCGTGGGAGGTGACGAGGTCGATGGCGAAGGCGTGCTCGAGAAAGCGGATGCGAGACTGGGCGCGGGCGCGTTCGAGAAGGGTGCGTTCGATCTCGGCGCCGGTGGCGTCGCCGGTGGCGTGGAGGATGCGCTTGGCGGAGTGGCCGCCTTCCTTGGTGAGGGCGATTTGCCCCTCAGGGGTGCGGTCGAAGCGGGCGCCTTCTGCGATGAGCTTGCGGACGGCCTCGGTCCCTTCGCGGACGACGAGCTCGACGACCTCGTCGTCGCAGAGGCCGGCGCCGGCCACCTTGGTGTCGCGGGCGTGGGCTTCGTGGCTGTCCTCGCTGCCGTCGGGGTCGAGGACGGCCGCGATGCCGCCCTGGGCGTAGAGGGTGTTGGACTCCTTGGCCTCGCCCTTGGTGACGACGAGCACGCTGGCGCCGGCCCCGGCGGCGGCGAGGGCGGCGCTCAGCCCGGCCACGCCGCTGCCGAGCACGAGCACGTCGGCGTAGCGCAGCGGGAGTTCCCGGGTGTCGAAGGGGATCAAGTAGCGCCGGGCCGGCAAGCCTTGCATGGGCTCGTGCACGGGAACCTCCCTGGGCCGGCGAATCCTACGGGATGCACCCCAAGACCGCGACGAGGAGCGAGAGGTTGAGGGCGTTGAAGGCGGCGTGCGCGGTCACCGCGGAGAGGAGCGAGCGGTCCTGCGCGGTGAGGCGCAGGGCGCCGAAGAGGGCGCCGAGTCCGGTGAGGGGGATCAGACTGGCGAAGCCCGGGTGCATGAGGCCGAAGGCCAGCGAGGTGGCGAGGAGCGCGAGGCCGCGGCCCACGGCGCGCTGCGCCCCTTGGAGGAGGAGGCCGCGAAAGAGGAGTTCTTCGAGGACGGGCGCGAGCCCCACGGCGCCGAGGGCGACGAGGGCGACGACGCGGGGGTCGCCCTCGCGGGCCACGACGTCGATGAGCGGGTGGTTCTCCAAGGGGAGGTCGAGGGCGCGGCCGAGGGCGTAGGTCAGCGCGACGGAGAGGCCGTAGAGGGGCAGGTAGGCGAGGAGGCCCGCGGCGCCCGCGCGCAGTTCGGCCCCCCAGGCGGGGCGGCGAAAGCCGATCTCCGCGAGGAGGGCGCGGCCGCCGAGGAGGGCGAGGAGGGCGACGACCAGGAGCAGCCCGAGGGCCTTGCCCGCGGCGGTGAGGCCGCAGAGGAGGAGGGCGGAGGGGCCTTGGAGTCGCGCGCGCAGGGGACCGAGGGCGAGTTCCTGGCCGGGAGAGAGGTCCAGGGGTCGGCCGGGAGCGACGGAGCGCGGGGCGTCGTCGACGAGGACGTCGAGGGGGGCTTCGCTGCGGAGGCGAGCGCCGGCGAAGCGCCACTCGAGGGTGCAGGGGGCCGCGAGTCCGCGCACGCGCACGCGCTGCAGGGGCTCGGGGCGTTCGCGCTCCGGGGGCCCGGAACCCGGAGCCGGCTCGGAGCCCGCCGGCCTCGCGGGAGGCCAGACCAAGTCGGGCTGCGGAAGATCGGAGGCGAAGCGAACGGGGGCGAGGCCGAGGGGATGCGTGGCGTCGCCCACGCGCAGGGCGGGGCGCGGCGCGAAAAGGGCCCCGACGCCGGCTTCCGCGAAGAGAGCGACGAAGAAGGCGAAGAGGAAGAGAAGAAGGCTGACGCGGGCGCGGGGGGGAGCGGGCG
>RFHU01000180.1 GCA_003695705.1 Planctomycetota bacterium | reverse complement strand
GGGGCGGGGAGGGCGAGGGTCGCTTCGAGGGGCGGCGCGTGGGCGAGGCTCGCGGCGGCGGCGAGGGCGGACAGGCTCAGGGCCAGGACGCCGAGGAGGCGCACTCCGCGGCCTAGCCAGGGAGCGGCGCAGGCTTGGGCGGCGGCGGCCAGCAGCGGAAGGACCACCGCGAGGACGAGGAGGGCTTGAGGGGACCCGACCACGACGCGCGAGCCTACCACGCGAGGCAAAGGCGCCTGCGGCGTTGCGGGAAGGAACCGGGCGTCCGGTGTGTTAGCGTCCTGAGCATCCCAGGAGACGCCGTGCACCCACCAGACCCCGCGGACCCCTCGGCCCCGGCGCCGCGCAGCGCCGACGGAGTGCTGTCGCTCCTGGGCGCTTCGGCCTTCGGCGGCCGTCGAGTGGGGCTGGAGCTGGAGACGGGCGTTTTGCGGGCGAGCGACGGCACGCCGGCGCGTTTCGACGGTCCCGACGGGATCGAGGCCCTCCTCGCGCGCTTGCGCGACGAAGGGGGGCCGTGGCAGGAGGAGGTGCGCGAACGAGGTCGCCTGGTGGCGTTGCGCGGCGGCGGGGCCAGCCTGACCTTGGAACCGGGCGGCCAGCTCGAACTCTCCACCCGAGCGCGGCGAGACCTGTGCTCCCTGGCGGCCGAGGTGCGTGAGGGCCTGGCGCGCATGGCGCGGGTGGCGGAGGACCTGGACCTGTGGCTGGTCGGCGGGGGGCTGCAGCCCGCGCACTCGGAGCAGGTGCCCTGGATGCCCAAAGCGCGCTACGCGGTCATGCGCGAGTACTTCGCCCGTCTGGGCGACGCGGGGCGCCTGGCGCACACCATGATGCAGCGCACGCTCTCGGTGCAGGTTTCGCTCGACTTCGTCGATGCCGAGGACGCCGCCGAACTCTTGCGTCTGGCCTTCTGGGCGGCGGCGCCGGCGACCGCCATGTTCGCGGCCTCTCCCTTCGACGGAGACGACGAGGCCGGAGTCCTCTCGCTGCGCGCCATGGCCTGGCGGCGGACCGACCCCGCTCGCTCGGGGGAAGTTGCCGGCTGCGCACGCCCGGAGAGCACCCTGCGCGACTGGGTCGACTACGCCCTCGACGTGCCAATGATGTTCCGAATTCGCGGCGAGGAGTACCTCCCCCAGCACGGAGCTTCGTTTCGGCGGGTGCTGGAGGCCGGCCGCTGGGACGACGGCGCGCGGGTTACCGTCGAGGACCTCTGGAATCACATGAGCGGAATCTTCACCGACGCCCGCATCAAGCGCGGGCTCGTCGAGCTGCGCTCGACCGACGGGCAACTTCCCGGCGACGTCCTCTCGGTGCCCGCCTTCTGGGTGGGCCTGCTCTACGACGCGCGCGCGCGCCGCGAGGCGGCCGAACTCTTGCGGGGGCCCGATGCAAACGAGCGCGAGGAGGCCCTCGAGGACGTGGGCCGCTTCGCGCTCTCGGCGTCCTGGGGCGGGCGCCCCATGATCGACGTCGCTCGCGGGCTCTTGGAAGTCGCTCGCGGCGGGCTCGAGCGCCGCGTCGCCTCGGGGGAGGAGGCGCCCGAGGCCCTCGCCTTCCTCGCTCCGCTCGAGCGTCGCCTGCGCCAAGGACGCACCCCGGCGGAAGAGCTCCTCGAAGCGTGGCGCGGGCCTTGGCGGCGACGGCGCGAGCGCCTCGTCGAGGCCCTGCGCTTTCGCCCCTGAGGGCGCGAGGGCCCGCGGCCACGGGAGGAGGCTGCGCTCGCCGCGAGGCGTGACGCCGCGCCCGAGGCGTCGTAGGGTGCGGGCGTGGGCGCGCCCGACGGTTGGCTGTGGCTTCTCTCCCTCCCTGTCCTCGCCTGGGCGCTGGTCACCGCCGGGGTGGGGCTGACCATGGCCTACGCTCTGCGGCGCGGTCGCTCCGAGCCGAGGGATTCCGAGCAGGAGCGCGTCTTCGCCGACGCGCCGCGGGGCGCCTTGACCGCCGGGCGGGCGCTGCTGCGCGAGGGCACCTTGCAGACCCTCGCCTTCGCCTTGCAGGCGGTCCACCCCTTCCTTCCGCGGCAGCGCCTCGCCGCCGGCTCCGGCGGAGACCTGGTCCTCCTGGTCCCCGGCTACTTGGAAAACGGCGGCCTTCTCCGGCCGCTCGCGCGGAGCCTGCGGCGGCGCGGCTACGCGGCGCTCGCGGTGGACTTGCCCTCGACCCTGCGGGCCCTCGAGGAGAACGCGGACCACCTCGCCGCCGTGGCGCGCGAAGCGCTCGCGCGCACCGGGAGCGAGCGGGTGGCGCTCGTGGGCCACAGCATGGGGGGCCTGGTGGCCCGGGCCTGCGCGCAGCGGCACCCCGACCTGCCCGTCGGGGCTCTCGTCAGCCTTTGTTCGCCGCATCGCGGGACGCACCTCGCGCGCTTGGGACCGGGCGCAAGCGCTCGCGCCATGCGTCCCGACAGCCCAACGCTCCGCGCCCTCGCGGGCGCCGCGCGCGTTCCGGCGCTCTCGCTCGTCGCCGCCCACGACAACATCGTGTCCCCGGCCTGGTCTTCGGTCCTGCCGGGGGCGGAGCATCACCTGCTCGAGCGACTGGTAGGCCACGTGGGCGCCCTCTTCGACCCTGCGGTGGCCGCGCGCGTGGCGGGATGGTTGGAGGCGGTCGGGCTGGTTCCCGCGGACGCCTGCGGGGAGGGGGTCCGGGCCCCCTCCTCTGGCGGGGCGCGGGCGCGCGTCGACGCACGCTCCTGAGTCGGCGCTTCGGGGCGACGCACCGGGGCGGTGTGCGCCGCGCGACCCACCGCAGCGAGGGAGCGAAACTCAGCGCGGACCTTCGTCGGCGGAGGCGGCGAAGAGCGCCCGGAGGCGCGGACCCTTGTCGACCGCATGCAGCTCGATGCGCCCGCGCTCGAGGTCGAGGGCGGCGTAGGTGGCACGGTCGGGGCAGGGGCCACCGCGAACGCGCTCGGGGAAGGCGAGCGAGCCAGCGTCCACCACGTAGCGACGCCGAGGGTCTCGCTCGACGAGGAGGGGGCGTTTGCGGCGAGGGTCGAAGCGCTGGGCGTCGGCCTCGGCGCCGAGGGGCTCTTCGGCGTAGAGGGCGGGGCGGTGGGTGTGGCCGCAGAAGACCACGTCGGCTTCCTCCTCGCGGGCGAGGAGGCGCGGCGCGGACCCCGCGTCGACGTATCTCCAGCCACGGAAGCTGTGGACCACGTGGACCGCGAGCCCGGGAGCTGCCGCGAAGCGCAGCCGCAGGCGGTAGGGGAGGGTCTGGCACCACAGGTGCGCTTCGGTGGTCAGGGCGCGAGAGAGCCCGCCGCGCACCAGGAGCAGCTTGCCGTCGTGGATCCAGTCCTCGTGGTTGCCGAACACGCTGGGGATGTCGTGCTCGACGAGCAGGGCGCAAAAGTGGGAAGAGAGCTCGCCGTCGGCGTGGCCCACGTTGTCGCCAACCGAGACGAAGGCCACCCCCGGCCGACGCTCGCGCTCGAGGACGAGCTCGAGACCGAGCACGTCTCCGTGCGGGTCGCCGAGGACCACCAGACGACGGACGTCGGCGGGGTATTCGATGTCCTCGCTTCGCTCCTCCTCTTCGGGGACCACGCGCTCAGCATAGCGGCGGGATCCGGAGGAGCATCGCGGGGCGTAGGATGCTGCCCGTGACCCTGCGGCGGCTGTGCCCCCACGCGACCGATCCGGCGATGGCGCCGGACAAGGTGTTCATCGAGACCGAGCTCGAGGCGGAGGACTTCGTCCGCGAGCCTCCCCCGCGCGATCCCGCGCGCCTGCGGGTCGTCGCCTGGAACCTCGAGCGCGGCCTCGAGCTCGCAGGGCAGATCGAACTCCTGTGCGGGCACGCCGAGCTGCGCCTTGCCGACGTGCTCCTGCTCAGCGAGGCGGACCGGGGCTGCGCGCGCACGGGCGGGCGCCACGTGGCACGCGAGCTGGCGCAGGCCCTCGGGATGCGCTACGTGTTCGGCGTGCAGTACGTGGAGCTTCCCCGGCGGTGTCGGCGGCGGGTGCACCGCGTGGATGCGCCCTGCGAGCACGGCAACGCCGTCTTGAGCCGCTACCCCCTCGAGGATCCCGAACTCCTCCGCCATCGGCGAACCGTGAGCTGGTACGGGCATCGCATCGAGCCGCGCCTGGGGGGCTGCGCGACCCTGCGGGCGACGCTGCGACTCGGCGGACGGCGGCTCGACACCTACGCGGTGCACCTCGACAGCGGGCTGCGGCACGACCGCGAGCGGGCAAGCCAGGCCGCCGAACTGGTCGCCGACGCCGACGCCCGAGGGATGCCCTCCGTCCTGGGAGGCGACTTCAACACCTACGGCTACACCCTCGACGTGCTCTTGGGGCTCGGCAGGGACCCCACGGTGCGTACCTTTCGCGAGGCGGGATTTCGCGACGCGCACCGCGGCTTGCCGGCGCGCCGTCGCGGTACCACGAGCCGGCGCTACCTGGTGCGGGGAGTGATCGACTTGATCCTCTCGCGGGGCCTCGCGGTCCGCGCGGCGGGCGTGGTCCGGGCCCCCGGCCTCAGCGACCACTTCCCGGTGTGGGCCGAGCTGGAATTCCCGGAGCGCGGCGGCGCGCGGTCTCCCTGAGCCGCCGGTTCAGGGGAGGCGGCCGGGAGTGGGCGCCGCGCCGACCTGGAAGGTACCCGCGCCGCCGAGGCCGTCCCCGAAGGGTTCGGAGGTTTCGTCGTGGCCGGCCTCGCCGTTTCCGTTCCCGCGCCGCTCGCTGCCCTCGCGGAAGTCGACGCGCTCGATGCTCTGGGCGAGGGGCGCGCGGTGGTCGAGTTGGAACAAGTCGTCGGCGTCGTCTTGGAAGGTGGAGGGCGTCGCGTCGTTGTCGAAGGCGGAGTCGACCGAGACGTCGGGGGCGCCGGGGTTCGTGGCCTGCTGGCCGGGGCTCTTGTTGACGGCGGCGTTCGTGGCGCTGGCCGATCCGTAGTTGATGAGGTCCACGTCGACGATGAGGTCGGAGACCCCGTCCCAGCGGAAGAGGAAGACCGATTCCCCGTTCCCGGTGGGCGCGCCGGCGGGACCGGTCAGCCCTACGCTTGCGTGGACGTCCGCCGCCACGAAGTTTGCCCCGGGCGCGACGCCGTCCCAGGCGAGCATCGGGGTCGCCGAGCTCGAGCCCCGGTTGCGGAGGCAGTAGTCGGCGGACTGGCCGTAGGCGTTGAGGAAGCCCTGGCCGTCGAGGGCCACCGTGATGACTTGGCCCGGCGCGATGCGCGCGCCGGGGGGGAAGCGCACCACGAAGTCGTAGGCGAAGTCGGCGGCGGCGGGGCCGAAGTCGCGCCCCGTGGGCAGCTTCCAGTAAAAGCGGCCCGTGAGTGGGTCGTCGGTGAAGTCGCTCAGGTAGTGGTCGGAGAGGTCCACGGCCTGGGCGGTGGGGTTGAAGAGCTCGATGTATTCCTGGCTCGAGACCCCCGAGCCGGGGCCCGTGACGACTTCGCTGATGAGCACGTGCTCCCCGGCGGCGAGAGGGATGCGGCCTTCGATGGGGAAGCTCCCGCCAGGGCTCACGGGACCGTTGGCGTCGTAGGCCAAGACGGCGGCGGCGCTGGGGAGGGTGAGGACGAGGTTCTTGCCGGCGGCGCCGGCGAGGGCGGGCCCCGTGAGGGGAGTGGCGTCCACGGCGACGAGGAAGTGGCGGACGGTGCCCGCGGCGATGCGCACGGGAGGGGCGAGGGCGAAGGAGTAGGTGCCGTCGTCGGTGGTGAGGGCGGGCGCGACGGCAAGGGGGGCTTCGCCGGCGTCGAGGAGCCCGTTGGCGTTGGTGTCGTCGAAGAGGGTGGCGTCGCCGAGGTCGCGCTCGTCGATGCTGCCCGAGGCGGCCACGTCGAGCCCCGCGAGGTCGATGGCGCTTGCCCCCGCGCGGAGCTCGAAGGCGAGGGCCACGACGGGGTCCGGTCCGAGGACCGCGGACGCCGGCGCGGCAGCGGCTGCGGTGGGCGCCGCCGCAAGAGGCGCGGCGGACGAGGGCGTTGCGGCGGCCGGAGGCGTCGCCGCGGTCGCAGGCGCCGCGGTGCTCCCGCCGGGACGCGGGTCTTCGCGGGTGCCGGTGTCGCAGGCGGAGAGGAGGAGGCCGATCAGCGCGAGGGAGGAGGCGAGGGGGCGTGGGCGCATGGAGGGTCCTGGGCGGGAGGGGAGGCGCGGGCGCGGCGGCGCAGCGCCGCGTGCGGGGCTCGTAGCACGGCGCGGGCCAAGAGGCTGCTCCGGAGGCGGGGATGGCGGACAACCGATTTGGGTACGGTCCCTTGCCCTTCGGGCGCGTCGCACGCCCCGAGCTTCCGAAATCGGGAAAGCGGTTCGCGACGGTTGTCCGCCGGGGAACCGGCGCGTGCGCGAAGAAGGGCCTGCCTCGCCGCGGGACGGGGCTCCTTCGCAGCGGTCCCGGTCGCGGGGAGCCGTCCGTGGCGGGCGCGGTCGGGCTTCCCTTCGCGATCCTGCTCGGCTTCCCCTGGCCGGGCGGTCGTGGTAAGAGGGGTCGGCCTGCGCGCCCGAGGCGCACCCCGAGGAGGACGTGTGACCGAGCCTTCCCCAACGCCGCAAGGATCCGACGCGGACCCCGACGACGAAGCCTTCCTCGCCCTCTTGCTCCTCTCCTGAAGCTGCGTGCGCGTCGTCCTCAGCGGAGCGACGGGGCTGATCGGCCGCGCGCTGGGGTCGCGCCTGGCCGCCAAGGGGCACACCTGCGTCGCCCTCTCCCGCGACCCCGCGCGCGCTCGGAGCCGCCTTCCCTGGGCAGCGTCGGTCGGCGGCTGGGTCGCGGCGGCAGGCCCGCCGCGCAGCGCGGACCTCGCCGGCTGTGGGGCGGTGGTGCACCTGGCCGGAGAGCCGGTGGCGGGGCGCTGGACGCGACGCAAGCGGCGCGCGCTGCGCGAGAGCCGCGTGCTCGGCACGCGGCACCTCGTGCAGTGCCTGGGGGCGCTCTCTTGGAGCGATCGCCCCGCGCTCCTCGTCGCGGCGAGCGCCATGGGCTACTACGGGGACCGCGGGGAGGAGGTCTTGGACGAAGGCTCTGGCCCCGGCGGGGACTTCCTCGCGGAGCTTTGCCGGGCTTGGGAGGCGGAGGCGCAAGCCGCCGCAGCCTTGGGGGTACGGGTGGTGCGGTTGCGCCTCGGTCTGGTGCTCGATTCCGGAGGCGGGGCCCTGGGGGCCATGCTGCGTCCCTTTCGGCTCGGGCTGGGCGGGCCCCTGGGGAGCGGGCGCCAGTGGTGGTCTTGGATCCACCACGAGGACCTGCTCGCTGTTTGCGAACGCGCGCTCGAAGGAGCGCTCCCGGAGGTGGTGAACGCCGTCGCCCCGGGCGCGGTACGCCAGGCCGAGTTCGCGAGCACCTTGGGCCGGGTCCTGGGTCGCCCGGCGTTCCTACCGGTCCCGGCGGCCGCCTTGCGCGTCGTCCTGGGGGGCTTCGCCTGCGAGCTCCTCTCCAGTCGCCGCTTGAGGCCACGGGCGCTGGAGGAAGCGGGCCTGCGCTTTGCTCATCCTGCCCTCGAGGGCGCCTTGCGGGACCTCTTCGCCGTCGGCGGAAAGAGGACGCGCGGCGCGCCCCCGGGGCCGCGCTCCCCTTAGAAGTCTTCGGGGTCGCCGCGTTCGAGGGTGGACCAGAGCAGGTCCTCGGTCGTGACGATGCCCACGACCTCGCCGCCCTCGAGCACGGGGAGGGCGCTGATCTTCTCTCGGCAGAGGATCTCGATGGCTTCGCGCACCGGAGTGTGGCGGTCGACCGTGCGGACGGGTGAGCTCATGACCTCGCGGACCCGAGTGCGGTGCAAGGGTTGCAGGCCTGCGCGCGCGGGCTCGGACTCGGCGCGGCGCAGGATCCGGAGGGCGTCGCGGGTCGAGAGCATGCCGACGAGGTCTCCGCCCTCGAGGACGGGCAGGTGGCGGATGCGGTGCTCCTGCATCAGCTCGAAGGCGTCGAAGAGGACGGTCTCGGGGGAGGTGGCCACGACGCCTTGGGTCATCCAGCGGTCGACGGGGTCGTGGGGCGCGGACTCCATGGGGCGGCTCCTCGGGGCACGGCGGACCGTTGCCTTGTTCCGAGCTTGGCTTGCCTGGGCGCGGTGCGCCAGGCGGTCGGCGGCCCGGGGACTCGCGGTCGCAGGGGAGCGGAGCGTCAGGCCCCCGCCGAGCCGGCGGGGGGCGGGCCCGGCGGGCGGGGAAGAGCGGCGACGGCGCGGGCCACGTCGAGGGTGCTGAGGATGCCCACGGGGACGCCCTGGCGGGTCACGACGAGCCGGTGGACCCGCTCGCGGCTCAGAATGCGGCAGGCCTCGCGCAGGGGGGTGTTCTCCTCGCAGGAGATGGGAGCGCGCGCGACGATCTCGCCCAGACTGCGAGCGCGCAGCGCGGCGATGCAGCCGGGGGTGGCCTCGCGCCGGAAGAGCTCTTCGTTGACGGTGCGCAACAGGTCCGTCGTGGAGACCACGCTCATGGGAAACCCGTCGTTGCCGACCACGGGCGCCCCGCCGATGCGTCGCTCGAGGAGGAAGTCGGTGGCCTCCGCGACGCTGAAGTCGTGGGGGAGGCGCTCCGGGTCGGGGGTCATGAACTCCTTGACGGGGGCCGATCCCAACGAAGGCGTCACGGTGTTCCTCTACCGGGTACGCAGAAAGGGTGGGGCGCGACGGCAGAGGTCACGAGGCGTCCTCCGTGGCGGCGTAGGCGGCCAGGACGTCGGCGCTGGTGACGATGCCTACCGCGCGGTCTTCCTCGACGACCGGGAGGGCGTCGACGCGGGCTTCTTGCATGCGGCGCGCGGCCTCGCGAAGTGGTTCCTCGGGGCGCGCGACTTCGAGGGGCGCCGGGGTCATGATGTCGGCGACCCGGCAACCGTCCACGTCGAGGACGCGCCCGGCGTTGCGCAGGGTGATGCGGATCAGGTCCCGGTCGGAGACGATGCCCACAAGGCGCTCGCCGGAGAAGACGAGCACGTGGCGGACGTCCCGTTCCTCGAAGAGCTCGAGCACGCGCCGGGCGGGCTCGTCGGGGCTCGCCCCGACGAGCTCGCTGCTCATCCGCTCCCGGACGCGGAGGGTCATTCGCTGGCCGGGTGTTTGACCACGAGCAGTGAGGCGGGGGCGTGCCGCAGGGCCCACTCGGAGCGGTTCGGCTTGCGCAGGCGGGCGATGCCCGTGCGTCCGGCCGAGCCCATGACGAGCAGATCCGCGCCGGATTTGCGGATCTCTTCGATCAAGCAGCCGCCCAGGGTGCCCGCGCGCGCGGTGGCGCGGAGGTCGACTTTGTCGCAGAAAGCGAGGGCCCGCTCGCGGATCTCCTCGGCGAGGGCCGCGAGGCGGTCGGGACCGGCGTCCTTCTCCTCCTCCTCGACGCGGAGGACGGTGAGGGGAACCTCGAAGGTGGCCGCGAGCCAAGCGGACATTTCGAGCGCCCGCAGGGCCATGGGGCCCATGTCGGCCGCGCAGATGATCGAGGTGGGGGGTTCGCAGTCGCTGGGACGGACGAACCAGACGGGGCGGGTGGCGTAGCCGAGCACCTGATCGGCGGTGAAGCCGATGCCGGTGTGGGCCCCCACGACGATGAGGTCCGCGTCGCGTTCGCGGGCGACGCGCAGAATGGAGGCGGGCGGGTCGCCGGAGGCGATGACGAACTCGTCCGAGACCTTGACGCCTTCGGCGCGGCCGCGTTCGCGCAGCTCGTCGAACTCCCGCAAGGCGGGGCGGGCGACGATGTCGAAGGCCGGAGTGAACTCGGGTTCCGTCACGGCGCGCATGAGGAAGACTTCCGCACCGCAGGCGCGGGCGAGCCCGCACACGCTGGCCCAGCAGGCTTCGGAATCGGGCTTGAGGTCGGTGGCGACCAGGATTCGTTCGATGTGCATGAGGACCCTCCCCGGGCAGTTCCTTGGTTCTACAAAGCAAACCGATCACCGCGCGGCGCGCGCCCGCAGGCTTGGAGTTGCGCGCGGCGGGTCACATCCGGATGACAGCCTACCGGAGCAAAGTGCCCCAGCGCTCGGGGATGATCGTCCGGCGGGGCCTGCCGGAGGTGGGCGAGGGCGCGCCGTTGCGGGGATCGAGGGCTTTCTCCCCGCACGCGGGGGGGCGGTCCTGCCGAGGCCGGTCCCGGGTGCCCCTGCTTCTTGACCGTTCGTTCTTCGTGTCGCGCCCACGCTGCGATCGCTTCGCGGTCGCGGCCGCCGTGGCGTGGTCCGCCCGGTGCGCGCGGCGGAGGGCACTCAGCCCGGCGCGGGCCACGGCCGGCCGAGGGTTTCGAAGCCGCGGGCGCGGTAGGGGACGAGGTACACCGCGCGCCCGGCGGCGTGCAGCGTGCGCAGGGCCTCTCGTGCGTCGCCGCGCGCGGCGGCCTGCGGAGCGAGCTCGGTGGCGATGGCCCGTTCGCCCAGGCCGATCCGCGGTCTCGCGGGCAAGAACTCGACGAGGAGTCCGAGCAGGTCGGGGCGCTGCCCTTCGCTTCCCCAACCGTCGAGCCAAGCGCAGCGGAAGGTCGCGCAGCCGTCGGGGCGACGTGGGTAGACGGAGCAGCCCTGCGCCTTTCGGTGATGGCAAGGAACCCAGCGTGGCGATTCCTCGAGCAGGCCCTCGATGGGGTAGGCGGTGCAGCAGGCTTGGCAGGGGCCGCAGCGGCGCGGAGCGGTCGGCGGAGAGGCCACGCCGGGGAGCGTAGCATTCGCTCGGTCGGGAGGCCCTTTGTTCGTTCCGTGCAGCGGCGCTTGGGGGACATGCGCTCCACTCCGGAAAGGGTCGGGGGCGCTCGAAGGAGCGCCCCCGAACCTGGAGAGAACGGTGTGAACGAAAGTTGACGAAAAGCAGCGGAAGGTCACCACGACCTTCCGCGGAGGTGGAGCGAAGGGCGCTTCCTCCGCGCGGCTTCCGGGCGGGCGGAGACGGCCGGCGGAGGCCGGTCCGCGACCCACGAGGTCGCGGCGAGGCGCTGGGGCTTCGGGTCACGGCGGACGCCGGGCGCAGTCCGAACACTCCACGACGGGCTCCTAGCGGGGCAGGAGGGTGGCTTCGAGGGTGAAGTGGCTGCCGCTCCGGCCCAGGGAAGGGCGGAGGAGGCGCACGCCGGGGGGCGCGGGGAGGGCGATGCCCGACCAGGCGTCGATGGCGCGCTC
>RFHU01000179.1 GCA_003695705.1 Planctomycetota bacterium | reverse complement strand
GGAAGGGTGGGGGGATCGGCCGGGAGGGCGCGGAGGACGAGCTCCTCGCGGGGTGCGTGCGCGGCGGCCGGGGGCTCCACCAGGGCTTCCAAGGTGGCGACGGCCTCGGCCAAGGTGCCGGGGCGACGCTCCTTGCGGGCGAAGGTCCGCTCGAACAGGCGGTCGAGGTCGGAGGGCACACCGGGGACGAGGTCCGAGGGGACCTCGCGACCTTCGGGGAGGCGACCGGTCAGCACTTCGAAGAGGAGCACTCCGAAGGAGTAGACGTCGGCTCGCGCGTCGGCGGATTCGCCTCGGAGGACCTCGGGCGCGAGGTAGCGCAGGGTGCCCTGGACCTCCGCCCCCGAGGCAGCCAACTCCAGGCTGCGCGAGATCTGCAGGCTTCCTTGCGGTCCTTCGAAGACGCGCCCCAGGCCGAAGTCGGTCAGCAGGACGCGGCGTTCGCCGCCGCGCTCGAGCAGGATGTTGCCGGGCTTGACGTCGCCGTGGACGATGCCCCGGCCGTGGGCGTGGTCGAGGGCGCGGGCCGCGGCCAAGAGGATCCGGCTCGCTTCCTTCCAGGGCAGGGCCCCGCTCTTCTTCAAGCGTTGGGCGAGGGACTCTCCGTCCACGAACTCCATGACCACGTAGGGCGGGTCGTGGGAAATGCTGAGTTCGAGGGTGCGGACGATCCCCGGGTGGTTCAAGGTGGCCTGCACGAGTCCCTCGTGGCGGAGTGCGGCAAGGGCCGAAGCGTCGCGGGGCACTTTGATGGCCACGATGCGCTCGAGCACCTCGTGCTCGGCGCGGAAGACTTCGCCGAAGCCGCCCTCGCCCAGTCGTTCGAGGAGACGGTAGTCGAGGATGCGATCTCCGGGGGCCAGCTTCCTCACGTTCATGGCTCGACCTCTCTCCTCTTCCAAAGCCCTGGCCCGCCGTTCCTTCCAGCGAGCGCTCCGCGTCCTCAGGCAGACTAGCCCTGCGGCGCAGAGCCCTCAAGGAAGCCGCTCGTGCGGCATCCGCCTAAGCCCTTTTGCCGACGCGCCTTGCCCCTTTTGCGTCCTCCGGCGGGGTCGCCGCGACCCCGGGATCGTTTCGTTGGACCCCCCGGAAGGCCGGGTTCTCACGGGGCGGTGAGGACGGATCCGCTGGCGGCGGTGGGCGGCTTGCGTCGGGGCGCTGCGGCGGACTACGGTGCGGCGGGAGGACCGAAGTGGGGCCCAACGTGGAGGACGAGCGGCGGGTCATGCTCATCGACGACGACGGCGTGTGTTTGGCCATGCTCGCCCGGGGCTTGCGTCGACGGGGCTTCGCCGTGTCGACCTTCAAGGACCCCGGAGAGGCCCTGCGCGCCCTGCGGACCGAGCGCCCCGATGCCGTCGTCACCGACATGCGCATGCCGCTCGTCAGCGGGCTCGACGTGGTGCGGGAGGTGCGTTTGCAGCTCGGCGAGGAGGCACCGCCGGTGCTGGTGGTCTCGGCCGAAGGCGGAGAAGGGACCTTGCAGGAGGCCTTCCGCCTCGGCGCGGCGGACTACCTGCTCAAGCCCGTCAGCGAGGCGGAGCTCTACGTGAAGCTCTCGCGCAGCCTCCAGCGGGCGCCCGCCCGGCGACCGGAGCAGGCGATCCCAGAGCGCCTCGACGCCTGGACGCTGCACGAGCGGCTGGGGCACGGCGGAACGGCCTGCGTCTTTCGTGCCCGCCGAGACGAAGAGCCCGAGACGGACTGCGCGCTCAAAGTGATCTGGCCGCATCTTACCGCGAGCACCGAGACCCTCCTCCGCTTCCGGCGTGAGATCGACACGCTGGCGTCCCTCGAACATCCGCAGCTCGTCCGCTTCGTGGCCAGCGGGCGCGACGCGGGGCTGACCTACTACGCCATGAGCTATCTGCCCTGGGGGACTCTGCGCGAGCGCGTGCGCGCGCAGGGAGCCGCGGCCCCTCGCGAGGTCCTGTCGTTCCTGAGTTCGTTGAGCGCCCCCTTGGGCTACCTCCACGAGCGTGGGATCGTGCATCGAGACGTGAAGCCGGGGAACGTGTTCCTCCACCCGGAACGAGGGTACGTCCTCGGCGACTTCGGGCTCGCGCGTCGACTGTTCGACCGGGGAATCACCCTTGCCGACGAGTTCATCGGAACGCCGCTCTACTTGGCGCCCGAGGTCTTCCGCACGAACGAGTTCGGGATCACCGTCGATTTCTACGCCTTGGGTGTGTGCGCCCTCGAGTGGCTCTTGGGGGAGCCGCTCTTGGCCGAGGAGGACAGCGTGCGGCTCATCGGCCGCCTCGTGGAGGAGGGGCTTCCCGCCCCCAGGGAGCTCTTGCCCCGCCTGCCGCCGCGGCTCGTCTCCTTCCTGGAGCGCCTGGTGGCGCCGGACCCTGCGGCCCGGCCCCAGAGCGCGGGCGAACTCGCGGAGCAGGCGCGCGAGGTGTCGGCGGCCGTCGGGTAAACACGGACTCGGTCTCCGCCGCGCGCCTTGGGCTGGAATTCCGTTCCCGGAGCGAGGAAGCTGGGGGGTCGAGACGGAGGAGCGAGCGTTGGCGGAGAGGCAGGCAGCGGTGAGCGGTGATCCCGCGCGGAGCGACGACCTCTACACGAAGATCGCGCTCGACAACAAGCTCGTGACGCGCTTCCAGGTCAAGAAGGCCTGCGAAGAGCAGGAGGAACTCAGCCAAGAGGGCAAGCATCTCGAACTCGGCGAGGTGATGGTCCGCCTGGGCTACCTCAGCGAGCGACAGAACCAGTCCGTCCTCAACGCGTGTCGCTACCGCGAGCAGCGCGACTACGACAAGCGCTTCGGACGGCAGGTGTTGCGCATGGACCTGCTCGGGCAGGAGGTCATCGAGGAGGCCCTGGCGGAGCAGAAGAAGGGCTATTCGTCTTCGGGCAAGGTTCAGGCGCTCGCGGACCTGTTGCGTGCGGCGGGCCACCTGTCTCCGGCGCAGGTCGAGGCCGTCCATCGTGGAATTCAGGAGCGCGATCGCGCCCGCGCTCGTGCCCGCGGGAGACTCGACGGCAGCGGGAAGGCTCCCGCCCTCGGTGTCAGCGGGCCGACGGCCGCGCTCGCCGCGCCGACGGCGCCGGGCGAAGGGGCCGGCCCGGGAGAAGAGCTCTCCGCCCTCGACGAGGCGGATCTCGACGAGGGGGACCTCGACGAGGGGGACCTCGACGACGTGGACCTCGACGACGGGGACCTCGACGACGGGGACCTCGACGACGGGGACCTCGACGAGGCCGCCGTGGACCTCGGGGAGGCCGGATCCCTCCTCGGCTCGGCCGTAGACCTCGACGACGAAGACCTCGACGACGGGGACCTCGACGACGGGGACCTCGACGACGTGGACCTCGACGAGGCGGACCTCGACGAGGCGGACCTCGACGACGTGGACCTCGACGACGGGGACCTCGACGAGGCGGACCTCGACGACGTGGACCTCGACGAGGCGGACCTCGACGACGTGGACCTCGACGACGTGGACCTCGACGACGACGAGCTCGACGAGCTCGAAGACAAGCTGGCTCTTGCGGACGACGACGACGCCGAGGACGAAGATGCCGCCGACCTCGCGCAGACCGTGAGCGAGTTGGGCTCCGAAGTCGAGCTCGACGAGGAGGACCTCAAGGCCCTCGACGAGATGGACTCGGGGGAGCAACTCGACGAGGTCGAGGAGTGGGCGGCGGAGGCCTTCGACGATCGTCCTCTGGATCGGCGACCGCCGTCGGAGCGCCTCGAGCGGCCAGAGCCCGCTCCGAGCGCGGGCGGTCCGCCCCTCCCCCGCCTCGACGCTGCCTTGCCCCGTCCGCCCGCTCCGCCGGCGCCACCGCCGGCGCCTGCCGCTGCGGCCGGAGGGGGCATCCCCGGCGCCGACGTGTTCGAGGGCAACCTCTCGGGGACCGGACCCGTGCCCAGCGACGAAGAACTGGGCATTGCGGCGGGAGCCTCCGCGAAGGAGGCGCTCGGGTCCGTTGCGGAGCAGACGCTCGGGTCTGTCGCGGGGCAGACGCAGGGGGCGTCGGCCGGCACGGCGCAGGATCGGGTGGCGGACTCCGCCGAACGCCTCGTCGAGGCCCTCGCGCAGCAAGATCCGGATGATCCCTCCGAGGAGCGGCGCGCCATGATCGAGTCGGCCGTCAGCGAAGCCGTCCAGCGCGTCTCGCGCGACCTCGCTTCGGGGCGCAAGCCTCGGGTCACCGTTACCCGCGACCTTGGCCCCAGTGAGCCCGTGACCATCGACACCCGCTCGGGTGGCGAGCCCGCGAGCAGCGGCCGCAAGCCCGACGGCCCGGCCGCTTTGGGTGCGGACGCGGTGGGAGGTTCCCCGGCGCAGGCGACCGACGCCTTCGCGGCCACGGACGCGGCGGGCGAGGTCTCCGCGCCTCCGGCCGAGTCGCCCGCCGCGCCGTCCGAGGCCGGGAGAGCCGCCGGTCGGTCCACGGCTCCGGACGAGGCCGCGGCACGGGCGGAGACGGCGGATGGAAGCGGCGACCGACCCACCGCCTCGGCCGAGGGGGCCGCCGGTCGGCCGTCGGCCTGGGCCTGGCGGGACGAGCCCCGCCTCCGGCGGGCCTTCGAGCGGGCGCTCGAGGCCGCCTGGGAGGTCTTCCTCGAGGAGCTCGGCGACTGAAGTCCGCGCCTCGGCAAGAGCGTACGACGCCGGCGGCCCGCTTGTTCGCCTGGCGACCCTGGGGCTCGGGTCGCCGCGCGCTCCCCTGCGCACGTTGCGGCGCGCTCGCTCCCGTCTGGGTCCTCGAGAACCTGCTGGAGGTCCTCTGCCCGGCCTGCGGCCGGAACGTCGCCGTCGAGCGCCTCCGCGCGCTGGCCGCCGACGGCGGCGAAGAGGCCGTGCGCGGGGCGCTGGAAGCGCTCGGAGTCGACTCCGCACCGGGAGAGCTTCCCCCGGCGGGCGGAGACCTCGTCGAGCGCCTTCTCGACGCCGGGCTGCTGCGCCGCGACCTGCGCTTGGTGCTCGAGCTGTGCCCGGGCGAGGGCTGGCACGCCTACGGGGCTGCGCCCTTGCGGGACGTCATCCTGCCCGCCGAGCTCCGCGCCGCGCTCGCCAGCAGGCGTCTCCAGGGCGGTGTGCTCAGCGAGTTGCTCCGGGAGCAGGCCCTTGCGCGCTTCGCGGCATCTGTTCGCAGCGTCGGGCGCGAGTCGGGCCTCCCCGCCTTGAGCGGCCCGACGGAGGTCGAGGCGGAGGCGGTCGCCGCGCTCCCTCGGCGTGCGCTGGAGGAGTTCCGCGCGGTCCCGGTGCGCCGCGAGGGAGACGCCCTGGTCGTGGCGGTCTGGGACCCCCTGGATCCACGCGTCGTGGCCGACCTTGAGTCCCTCGCCGGGCGTCCCGTGCAGGCGGTACTTGGCGAACCCGCCCTTCTGGAAGAGTGCCTCGTGCGCCTCGGCGTCGGACCGCGGCCGCGCGCGCCCGAGGTCGAGACGGGCCCTCCCCTGCCCGAGGCGGCCGTCGAGGACGAGCTGACTCCGAGCCTCAGCGAACTCCTCCTCGAAGCGCTCGAGGAAGGTGCGACCGAAGTCCTCGTGGAGCCGCGGCCGGAGGGCGCCAGCCTTCGCTTGCGCGTGGGGGGCGAGTTGCGCAAGGAGCGCTGCCTGCCGCGCAGTGCGCCCACGGCCCTCGCGGAGGAGCTCGGCCTCCGTGGCGGTCCACGCGCGGCGGTGGGAGTCCTGCGCTGCGAGGTCTCGGGCTGCCGCTGCGGCTGCGTCATCGGGTGCTCCCGACGCCCCTCGGCCCAGCGGTGGCTCTCGTCCTGGACGCGGACGACCTTGCGGCGGAACCGGGGCTGGGCGGGTTGGGCCTGGATTTGGAGGAGCTCGCGGCCTTCGAGCAGGCGCTCGCTGGCGGTCGGGGCGTGTTCGTGCTCGCGGCGCCCACGCGCGGCGAGCGGGTGGGCGCCTACCGCGCCGTCCTGGCGCGGGCGGTGCGCCTTGGGGGCTCCGTTCTCTCGCTCGAAGCGCCGCTTCTGCGCCCGCTCGACGGAGCGGTGCAGGTGGAGGGCCCCACATCCTCCGCCGAAGCCGTTGCCCTCGCGCAGCCCCGCCCGGACTGGCTGGGGTTGTGCGGACCGCTGGAGCGGATCGCGCTGCGACTGGCCGTCGACACGGCCCTTGAGGGGGGAGCGGTCGTGTTGGCGGTGCCTGCGCCCAGCGCCGCCACGGCCCTGGGGCGGCTGGAGTTCGCGGGCCTTCCCCGCACCCTCCTCGACGCGCTCGTCCGGGCGGTGGTGGTCCGCCGCGAGGTCCCGCGCCTCTGCCCTCACTGCCGCGTGGCGCACGAAGGGGGTTGGCTGGGCATCGGCTGCGCGGCGTGCGGAGAACAGGGGACGCGAGGGTGCCTGCCCTTGGCTTCCCTCACGGGCCCCGCGCTTGCGGAGGTGTCCCCACCGCGGCCCGCCCTCACCGCGCGCGTCCGTTCGCTCGCGCAGCGCGGCGAGGTGTCCTGGGATTCGGTCGCCGACTTCTGCTGATCGCGCGGGAGGGGGCGAGGAGGGCGGCGGACCCTTCGCCGGTGGGCCTCTGCGCCCGTGGCTCGCTTGAAGGTGCGCGCTTTGCCCGCTACGATCCTTCCCGTCAAAGGATTTGCGATTCCCCAGCCGGAGCCGATCCGCCGGGGGCTCTACGTCTCGAGAGGCCAGATGAGCGACGAAGACGATGTCCTGGGGTGGCTTGAGGACGCCGATGACGCAGGTTCTGCGACGACGCAAGGCACGGAGGAAGAGTTCCAGGACGCCCTAGATTGGCTCCAGGCTGCCGACGAAGACGAGGTCCCCTCGGCCTCGGCGGCGGCCGCGCCGGCGACCGCTGAGTCCGACGACGAGGCCGGGTTGGGCTGGCTTGGCGGCGAGGCCGAGGAGGAGGCCCCCGCCCTCCTCGCCGACGAAGAGGAAGAGGCCGAGAGCCAGCCCAGCATGTTCTCCGTTGCCATCGACGACTTCTTCGAGGGCATGGAGCAGGCCGAGGAGACGGAGAAGGAAGCAAGCAGCACCGACGCCGCCGAGACCATCCGCACTTCGCGTCGACGCCGGCGCAAGTCGCTCGACGACCAGCGCATCGACAAGGTGATGAACACGCTGGTCCGTCACCTCACCCGCAAGGAGCCGGTCCGCGAGTCGCAGCTCGACACCATCTTCCGGCTGACCATCGGGAAGATCGTGGATCCGATCAGCGCCGAGGTCATCATCGTCTACTTCCTCGACGAAGAGGGCAACGCGCACTTCGCGCACCTCTTCTACTCCCGCTCCTTGTTCCGCAACCACGCGGGGCTCGAGGAGCGATTCAACAGCAGCCTGCAGAGCCTGGGGCAGCTCAAGATCCCTCAAGGCCAAGGCTTGATCGGCAAGTGCATCAAGGGGAAGAAGTCGATCACCTCGCTCGACGCGTCGAGCGACCCCGACTTCCTCAATCACCTCGGGAAGGCGACCGGCTACACCGTTCGCACCATGCTCACGATTCCCATCTTCGACCGCGTGATCGCCGAGGCGAACCCCAACGAAGACCCGCCCTTCTTTGGCGCCGTCCAGGTGATGAACAAGGACCCCAACTGCGGGGAAGAGTTCTTCAGCTACCAAGAACTCCAGCTCATGGAGGAGGTGTGCGGCTTCCTCGGTCGCCTCATTCACCTCGTCCGCGAGCCCGACCTCGAGCGCACGGACGACGAGATCGCCAACTACTACGCTCGGCTTTCCAAGTCCGAGCGCTTCAACGCCGAGGAGATGGACGTCGAGTGGGACGAGCGCCTTTGGGAGGTGGTCGGCAAGGACACCATCAAGCGCTACAAGATCCTGCCCATCAAGAAGCTGGACTCCAAGAACCTGCAAGTGGTCATGATCAACCCCATGGACATGACCCGGCGCAACAACTTCGAAGCGGCGACGGAACTCCTCATCGGCGAAGCCTTCGTCGCGACCGAGAAGCAGATCGACGAGATCATCGACAAGGTCCTCGGCAAGCAGCAGAAGGTGAGCGTCGACGAGTCCGAGTTCGGCAACCTCACCGCCGAGTTCGGCGCCGAGCAAGTCGAGGTGGCCGAGACCGAGGTCTCCGGCGAGGACGAAGACTCGGCGCCCATCATCAAGCTGGTCAACCGGATCATCGAAGACGCCTACTCGCGCGGCGCCTCGGACATTCACATCGAGCCCTACGAGACCTTCGGGCGCGTCCGCTACCGCATCGACGGTGCCCTCACCGAGCGCATGCGCCTGCCCAAGAAGGCGCTACCGAACATCACCGCGCGCATCAAGATCATGTCGGACCTCGACATCTCCGAGAAGCGCCTCCCCCAAGACGGGAAGATCAAGTTCAAGCGCTTCTCCCGCAAGGGCCTCGACATCGACCTGCGCGTTGCCACCGGCCCGATGGCCTTCGGCGAGAAGACCGTCCTCCGCATCCTGGCCAAGGGCAGCATCGCCCTCGGTCTCGACGCCATGGGCTTCTCGGAGCAGAACCTCGCCAAGTACCGCTGGGCCTGCAAGCAACCCTACGGAATGATCCTCAACGTGGGGCCGACCGGCTCGGGGAAGACCACGACCCTCTACTCCGGCCTCAGCGAGGTGAACGACGTCTCCGTCAACATCCAGACGGCCGAGGACCCCATCGAGTATCCGTTGGACGGCATCAACCAAATGCAGATGCTCAAGTCCATCGGACTGGACTTCGCCCGCGCCTTGCGCTGCTACATGCGCATGGACCCCGACATCATCCTCGTGGGCGAGATCCGCGACCTCGAGACGGCCGAGATCGCCATCGAGGCGTCGCTGACCGGCCACTTGCTCTTCTCCACGCTCCACACCAACGATGCTGCAGGCACCGTCAGCCGCTTCATGGAGATGGGGATCGAACCCTTCATGATCTCCTCCTCGCTGCTGGTGTGCTGCGCCCAGCGCCTCCTCCGCCGCACCTGCGACAAGTGCCGCAAGCCCTGGGAGCCCAGCGAGGCCGAGATGGAGATCCTCCAGCGCGACCCGCGGCCCATCGACCCCGCCAAGCTGTTCATCCACACCGACGGGAGGAAGTCGAAGAAGCCGTGCAACAAGTGCAACGGCGTCGGCTACAAGGGACGAGTGGGCACGCACGAGGTGCTCAGCCTCAACGACGAGTTGCGCCATCTGATCAACCAGAAGGCCTCGGCGAACATCATCAAGCGGGCCGCCGTAAAGAACGGCATGCTCACCATCTTCCAGGACGCCCTCTACAAGGTGAAGGAAGGCATTACCGACCTCCCCGACGTGGTCGCCCGCGTGAAGGCCGACGAGAAGGAAGGCGCCAAGCAAGACGAGGTGATGAGCCTCTAAGGGCTGTCGATCCGGGGCCTCGGCCCCGCTGGGGTCCGCTCGCCGCACGAGGTTCCGTATGGGCAGCCTGCTCGGCATCTACCTGCGCCCCGCGCCGGGCGCGTCGGTGGTGGGCGCAGAAGAGGCACGCGCCGTCCAGGGGCGTGGCCTCGAGGGGGACCACGCGCGGGGCGGCGCCCGGCAGGTGACCTTGCTCGCGCGCGAGGCCTGGAACGAAGCCTGCGCGGAGGTCGGGACCGAGCTCGACCCCTCCCTTCGCCGCGCCAACTTGCTGGTCGAGGGAGTCGACCTCGTGCGGGCGCTGGGTGGGGTCCTGCGCGTAGGGGAGGTCCGGATCCGCCTGCGCGGAGAGACCACCCCCTGCCGGCTCATGGAGGAGGCCCGGCCGGGCCTCCTGCGAGCGCTAGCCCCTGCGGGGCGCGGCGGCGTCTACGGAGAGGTCATCGGCGGAGGAACGCTCCGCTGCGGAGATCCCGTCGAGCTCGAAGGGTGAGGAGCGGCGGGTGCAGCGGAAGGGGCGGCCGGCCCCTCTCGGCCGGGAGAGCCTCGGGGTGTTCCTTGCCGCGACGGCGGAATTGCGGAGCCCGGCAGCCTGTCCTACCAGGGCACCTCGGCGCCGGAGTAGTCGAAGAACGAGCCCGAGGTCTCCGCGCTGAGGCCGTCGATGACGCGGCGCATGCCGGCCACGCTTTCGGGTGGGTCGAGGGGCGCGGAGGGCCCGCCCATGTCGGTCTTCACCCAGCCGGGGTGCAGGACGACGGTCCGGATGCCGCGGGGCGCGAGGTCGATGGCCATGCTCTTGGTGATCATGTTCAGAGCGGCCTTGGTCGAGCGGTAGATGTAGTAGGAGCCGCTCGTGTTGTCCGCGATGCTGCCCATCTTGCTGGTGACGTTCGCGATCACCTTTCGCTCGCTGCGGGCCACGTGTTCGACGAAGGCTTCGGCGAGCTTCATGGGGCCAAAGGTGTTCGTCCACACGGTCCGCTCCCAGACCGAGTAGTCCGACGAGCCAAAGCCCGCGCGGTTCCCGAACGCGCCGGCGTTGTTCAGCAAGACGTCGATGGCTTCGCCCGCGAGCTCTTCGGCGAGGGCGTCCACGCGCGCGTGGTCGGTCACGTTCAGCGGGTGGACGCGAACCTTGTCCGGGCTGGCTTCGGCCAGGGCGCGCAGAGCGTCGGCAGCCTCCGGTTGCCGGCAGGTGGCGTGCACCGTCCAGCCAGCCGCCGCGTATTGGCGGGCGAATTCCAGGCCCAACCCGCGGTTGGCGCCGGTGACGAGGACCGTAGGCATGCTCGCCTCCTCTCGGGGCGGGATTGTGCATTCGCTCGCCTGCGCTGGCCACCCGCCAGCGCGCGAGGGGCGCAGGCGTCACGAAGCCGGCCCGCGCGGCGAGTCGGCTAGGCGGGGAGAGGGACCTGTGGCGCCCGGTGTTCGCGCCGGCTCACGGCATCCACCAGGCGGTCCATGGTGGGGATCAAGCCCTTCATCCGCTCGGTGGAGACCAGGGCGTCGCCGCCGCACTCTTGGATTCTCCGTTCGTGGTCGGAGAGTACGTCTTCGAGGAGCTGCACGTAGTCGAGCCCCATGATCTCTTGGTCAGCCTGGTGGTATTTCACCGAGCCGTAAATGAGGCCCAGCCAGACGAGCTGACGCAAGCGCAGCTGCGCCTTGCGTCGGCGCGAGAGGCCTTGCATGAGGTCTGGGAGGAGGACCACGCCGAAGCCCACGTGCCGCGACTCGTCGCGGAGGATCATTTCGATGGGTTCACCAATCGCCCGGTACCCGCGCTCGCTTACGTTCACCTCCCCCTTGAGGTTCGCGAGGATGGTCCGGAAGGAAGAGAGAGCGAGCCCTTCCACCAGGAGGTTCATTCCGATCAGTTTGGACACCAGGCAGTGCGTGCGCGCGATGTCCGCCAGAAAGGCGTTCAGGAAGGGGTTCATGGGGTGGATGCGGTCGATGAACTGAAGGATCCCCTCGAACACCTCTACGTGCCGCGCCTCGTCGTAGGTCTGGGTGGCGAGGAACTTGGCGCTCTCGTTGGTCGGGGCCATGCACGTGAGCTGCGCGGAGATGATCTTGGCGCCGTGCTCGCCGTAGTAAAAGGAGCTGAAGCTTCGGGCGGCGGCGAGGCGGACCTCGTCGCACACGCCGAGCCATTCGTTGATGTCGATTCCTTCTCTCGAGGGCGGAAAGAAATGCTCCCGGCGGTCGTCGAGGTTCCACTGGTCCCGCTTGGCCATGGTGTAGAGCCGCGCGACCTTGCGGTTGTTCACTTCGATGGGGAGTTTGAAGCGCGCGCCTCCCAAGGCATCGAGGATCGCGGAGAGCGCGGGCTCTAGGGAGGAGCGGACGAAAAAGGGCATTGGATCCAGTCTAGCAGCGGGGGCCGGGCCCGCCACGAAGGTCTCCCGTGGCCAAGCGGGACGGAGAGGGGTGCTCGGTCGCAGGCGTACGCAGACTGCAGTCGGCGGGTTCCCCTGCTCCGGTGGGGTGCTCGTGCACGCGCTCGCCCGCAGGTCGCTTCAGGTTCTCATCTCCCGGGTCGCCGATTCCTTGGGACAACGGAAGACCCAGCGCAGGACGGCCTCGAGGCGAGGGAAGAAACCGGTGAGGTGGAGGACCGGGTTCATCCAGCCGGTCGTGATGCAGTAGTAGGTGTCGAAGGGGGGGGTGTGATGCACGTCGTGCTGCTCGGGAGAGAGGATCAGCCGAGACCGCTGCAGGAGCTGCACCCAGCCGGGCGGCGCCTCCAGATGGGCCCACTTGTGGAACTGGTTGGTCAGGAAGATGCCCAGCATGAAGGAGGCCACGAACAAGGCCGCCCAGGCAGCCCACAACTCTCCCCGGGCGGGCAGGAGCGTGTAGGCCGCGGCGACGGCGGGCAGGCAGATCAACGAGTTGTTGCCATTGGTCTCGATGAAGTCGTGGCGGGTGATGGCGAGTGGATCCACGTGGTGTTCGCGGAAGGGGCGAATGAAGGCTTCGCCCAAGATCGGCATCGTCTCGCTGCCAAAGTTGTCTCCGAGGAAGTGGACCAAGCCGGAGACGAAGTCTGCGACGAGGTAGGCCAGGAAGAGTGCGGTGGGAACCGCCCACCAGGCCTCCTCGGGACGCTGGCGCAGTCCCTGGGCGGCCTCGTGGGCCAGGAGTCCGGTCAGGACGCCCAGCGCCGGGATGCCGACGCACTCCAGCATCCTATGGCTCGTCGAGTAGTCGTAGCCCTTCCCCTCGCCCATGCCTTTCGCTACCCCGTGGTCGGGGAACATACCACGGAGCGCGGACCGGAACGACTTCCTCTGGTGCATCGGGCGGGGCCAGGGTGCTGAGAGGAGCGGAGAGGGACGGTCTGCCACGCGGCGGCTCTCGCGGCCGGATCGGCGGTCTCGAGGGCCCCCTGCCTGAGGGATCCGCGAAGGGCGTTCGCGGCGTTCCCCTTCGTTTCGCCTGGGGAGGTGGGCGCCTGGTATACTTCGCCGCGCAGGAGGATCGAGGTGGACGACAGCGGAGCCGGGGGCGCCTCACCTCGCCCCCTCGATGGAACGGCGGACGAAGGAGCGGAGGCCCTCGCCCTGCGCCGTGGCGAGTACGGGGTCGCCGTGGATGAGAGCGGCCGTGTTCGCCGCGCGGACCTCCCCGACTGCATGCGCCTGCGGCTGCACGGGGGGGAGCGCGTGCGGCTCCTCGCCGACCAAGTCTTCGCCGACAAAACGGTCGTTCGCGCGGGCGAGCAAGGAGTGGCTCTCTACCCCTCGAGCCAGGCGGCCTCCTGGGTCGTGCGCTTTACCCCTCGTCTGGGACCCAAGCTGCGCGTCGTTCCCGAGCGCCTGCTCGAAGTCATCGGCTGAGGCGGTCTCCCGCCTTCGAAGGGGAATCCCTTCCTCCCAGCGGGGGCGCGTTGGTCGACGCCTCCGAACGTCCCGGCGCCTTGGCAAACGAGTCCCGCCATCCAGCCAAGGCGGGGGTGACCTGGTCGAGGCGCGTTCGCTCGGGCGAGGCGTCGAGGTCGCGCGAACGCCGAGCCTCGGCTCAGTCGTCGACGTCGAAGCTCTCGATGACCTCGGAGAGCCGCGCCACGGCTTCGCTGGCGTCTTCGCCTCGGGCCGTGATGATCAGGCGCGAGCCGCTCTCGGCAGCGAGGGTCAGCATTCCGAAGATGCTCTTGGCGTCGACGCGCGTTCCGTCCTTTTCCAGGGAGATCGTGCTGCGGAACGGTTTGGCGGTCTGAGCGATGAGCGTCGCCGGGCGCGCGTGCAGCCCGTACTTGTTCTTGAGGACGACCTCGGCCTGGACCTCCTCGCTCACCGCCGTGCCTCCATCAGGCCACGCTGCCGCTCATTTCCCGGATGGTGTCCACCAGGGAGGGCAGGTCCTTGGAGTCCTTGAGGAAGCGGATGAAGTGTTCGTTCATGCGCAGGGCGGCAAGCTTCTTGAGGATCTCTACGTGATCGCCCGCGGTCCCCGAACCGCCGAGAATGAGGAAGACGAGGTGCACGGGGTTGCCGTCGATGGCGTCGAAGGGGATCCCTTCGCTCGAGCGCCCGAGGGCCCCCGTGAGGCCGGAGAGGCCAGGGCAGTCCTTCACGTGGGGAATGGCGATTCCCGCCCCGAGTCCGGTGGATCCACGCTGCTCGCGTTCCATGACCAGTTCGAAGACCTTGCCGACGTCCTTGGCCTTCAGCTCGCCCTGCTCGACGGCGACGTCGAGCAACTCTCGAATCGCCTCTTCTTTGGTCGTCGCCTTCATGTCGAGCACGATGGCGCGCTCGTCGAGGAACCCGAGTAGCTTGCTCATGTCGACGCTCCTGCAGCCCATCGGGCGGCGGTCGGCATTATGCAGCAAGAGCAGCGGACGGGGAAGCGCCCCGGGGTCGGGCCGCAAGCCGACGCTGGGCCCGCCGCGCGGAGTTCAGGTGGACCGGCGTGGTGCGTGGGGAGCCTTTGCCCCGCGTCCCCAGCGGCCCGAACTTCGGCGACCGACGAAGGAGGATCGGCGCCGGCCTCGCTCGGCGCGGGGGGGGAGGCACTGGAGCCGGAGGCCATTCCTGGGACCCCCCGGCCGCGCCCTCCGCCGCTCGCGATCCGAAGCTCGCCGGACCTCTTTGGGCCTTCTTCGGGCCCTCCGGGCGACCGGCTAGGCGTCGAGTCGCTTGCTGAACTCGTCGACGACTTCTTCGTAGCTTTCGAGGGGCTCGTCTTCGACGAGGTCGCTCGGCTCGGGCGGAGGCGGTACGCGCCCGCTGCGCTTCTTCCGCGCGTCCTTGCGCTTTTCGCTCTGCTTGCGCAGCTGGGCGGCCATCTTGTCCAGGACGAGGTCGATGGCCGCAAACTGGTCTTCGTGCGCGGCGTGCCCCACGACCCGGTCCTGGCCCTTGCGCGGGACGGCGATGACCTCCACCAGCTTGTCGTCGCCCTCGCTGGAGAGGATCACCTCGACGCGCTGAAGTTGGTCAGAGAAGCGCTCCAGTTTCTGGAGTTTCTGCTCCGCGTAGGCCTTGACGCTGTCGTGGACCTGCATGCTGCGGCCGGTGATGGTTACCTTCACGCGCCATCCTTTCGAGGTATCGCGGTAGGGAGGGCTCGTCTCCGTCGTAGAAGACGTGCATCAAGTGGAGTCCGTGCGCGGGCGCGGTCGGTCCCGCTTGCGCCCGCTGGCCCGCGGTCAGCAGCTCGGCCACCCATTCGGGAGGGCGTTTCCCCTTGCCAACCAGGCACAAGGTGCCGACCAGGGTGCGGACCATCTTGTAGAGGAAGCTGTCGCCGACCACGTCGACCGAGACGATGTGCGCGGCGGTCGCGGGGTCTTCGTGACGCCGCACGCGGACCCGGTGCAAGCGGCGCACACAGTCGTCGTCGGCCGGGACTTGAGTGGCCAAGGCCGTGAAGGCGCGCTCCCCTTCGAGGGAGTGCGCCGCGCGGTTCATGGCGTCGACGTCGAGGCGCGTAGGGACGTGCCAAGCGCGCCCCGCTTCGAGAGGGCTGCGAACCTGTTGGTTGAGGATGCGATACCGGTAGTGCTTTCCTCGCGCCGAGAAGCGCGCGTGGAACTCCGCGGGGACTTCCTGCACCGAGCGGACCACGACCTCTGCGGGGAGGACGGCGTTCAGTCCCGAGCGCAGCCGCTCGGTGGGGAGCGTCGACGTGGAGACGAAGCTCGCGACCTGCCCCAGCGCGTGAACCCCTGCGTCGGTACGACTGGCGGCGACCAGGCGCACCCGCTCGCGCGCGATCTCCTCGATGGCCCGCTCGACCTCGCCCATGACGGTGCGGGCATGCGGTTGGACCTGCCAACCGGCGAACGAAGCCCCCACGTATTCGATGATCAGCCTGAGGTTGCGGGTGGGCCCCATGCCGAGCTCGCTTCGCCGCACGCCCCACAGCCTAGCAGGACCCTTGCCCGCGCGCCAAGGCCCGCGCATGCCGTAGACTCGGTGTTCTGCGCGCAGGGGAGGCGCCTGGAGGGAGGTGGCGAGGGTGGTGCAACAGGGGTCCACCGGGGTGCGCGCTGTGGGCGCGCGCGAGGAGCTGTTGGACCCGCGCGTCCTCGCGCGCTTGGAATCCGTCGTTCGTCTCGCCCGCCGGGTCCCCGCGGATCCGCGGCGCGGTCTGCGGTTGCCGGGGCGTGGCCTCGAGCACGGCGCACGCAGGCCCTACGAGCCCGGGGACGACCTCCGCTTGGTGGATTGGCCGGCGTTCGCGCGGTTCGAGCGCCTCTTCCTCAAGCTCCCCGAAGACTTGCCCCCGGCTCGCTTGGACCTGGTCCTCGACGGGAGCGGCAGCACGGCGTGCGGCGAGCCCGCGCCGGCCGTGCGGCTCGCCTTGGCGGCTGCGGCCCTCGCGGCGGCCGCGACCGCTCGCCAGACGAGGACTTTCCTCTGGTGGGCAGGAGAGCACGTCGCGCGCCACGTCAGCGCGCGGCCTGCCGAGCTGGTGCGCCTGCTGCGCTTCCTGAGCGAGCGACGTCCTGCAGGAGACGGATCGGGCGTTGCCCGGGCGGCAAGCCGACTGGCTCGAACCAGCAGGTTCCGGGGGGAGGCGGTCCTCCTCAGCGACGGGTTGGAGGTGGCCGCACTCTTGGAGGCGGCGGCGCGCCTCGGGAGCGAGGGCTTCTCGGTCCACGCGGTCGTTGCCGAGGTGCGGGACGAGCTCTCCTCTGCGGTGGCCCGCACCGTGGCCAGCGCCGGGACGGCGGACCTGGTGGACGCCGAGTCCGGGCAGCGACGGCGCCTTCCTTGGAGCGGTCAGCTCGCCGACCGTGCGGGCGCGGCGCGGAGTGCTCGTCTGGCCACGCTCGCGCGCGGCTTCGCGGTCCGAGGGGTCCCCTGCGAGTTCCTCGGGACGGAGGAGCCCTTCGAGCGAGTCGCCTGGGATCGACTTCGCATGCGGCCCGCCCGCCATCGGGCCGGGCCGGAGAGACGGTCGGTCGGCGGTTCGATGGCGGAGTCTAGGGGCGAGCGGCAGAGGACTCCCGCGCCCGGGGCGCGGCGCGCGGCGGAGGGTTTGCAGGGAGGTCCGCGCCGTGCCGCACGGAGGTCCCCATGACGCCCTCACGCTGGTTCCTCTCCGCGCTGCTGCTCTGCGCTTCCTGCGCGGCGCCTCCGCCCCGCGCCGCGCCGAGCGCTGGCGAATTGCCCCCGACCGAGGGAGTCTTCCGCGAGCTCAGCGCCGACGAACGGGAGCGGCTCTGCTCGCTGGCCGAACTAGTGATGGTGGGTCGTGTTCTCGAACGGGTCGAGGAGCCCTCGGGCGTCGGTTACCGGGTCGAGGTGCTCGAGGTCCTTTCGGAGGCCCCCGAACTGGAAGGGAGCGCGACCCACCCGCACCGCGAAGGGCAGGAGCTGCGCGTCACGTCCTTCGTCTATCGGCCGGGTCGACCCATGGCCGAAGTGCGGCGCCTCAAAGTCCTCGAGCGCTATCTGTTCTGGCTCTCGCGCATGGAGCGTCCCGGTTCTTGGTTGCATCTCGAAGACCCAGCCGCTCACCCGTTGCCTGCCGCGGACGCCACCCTCGAGGCCCTGCGGGTCCGCAGGGAGGAGCTCCGCGAACGGGCGGCCCGGGGCGGTGGCAGATGATAGGCTCGCGCCCAAGGGAGGCGAACCCATGACCGCCGACGGCCTCGTCGCGAAGATCCAGCAGCGCTACACCTTGGAGGACGTCCGCAACGACAAGGTCGAGACCGTGTCCGTGGTGGCCCTCGACGACCTCGAACGGGTCTTGCAGGGCGCGGTGGCCGAGGCGCGGGCCGAGGCCGAGGCCGAGCTGCAGGAATTGAAGATGCAGCTCGCAAACCTCGAGGATCGGCAGCAAGAGGGCGGGGGAGGCGGCCTCGAGGCGGCCGCCGCGGAGGCCGCGCTCGAAGCGGAGGCTCGTGCCCTCGAGCGCGCGCAGGAAGCGGAGGGCAAGCTGGCCGAGGCCGAGCGACGCATTCACGAACTCGAAGGGAAGCTCGCTGAGGCCACCGCGGAGGACCCCCGGGTTCGGGAACTGGAGGCCCGGGTCGCCGAGCTCGAGCAGGAGTTGGCCAAGGCCAGGGAGGCGGCGGAGGAGGGCAGCGACGACGAGCCGGTCACCGACGACGACCGCCGCCGCGCGCGGCGCGTCGCCATGGCTTTTCTCGAGGAAGTCTTCTCGGACGACGAGGAGAAGAGCAACCAGGCCATCAAGGACGGCAAGGCCCGCGAGGTCTTCGCCGACGAACTCAAGGAGGCCCACCGCCGCTACGTCAAGCGGGTCCGCGCGGCCGTCCGCGCCGAGGAAGACTACTGGGAGCAGGCCCTCGAGGAGTGCCTCCAGCGGGAGTGGTAGCCGCCGCAGCCGAGCCGACGGCGACGGTCGAGGGGCCCTTCTCTGCGGGTGCGGAAGGCGGCCGGGGTGCCCCCCGGCCAGGCGCAAGGAGCGAGGATCGCTGATGGACCTTCCTTTCCAGCCGGGCATACTCGACCCCGTTCCCGCGGCGGGACGCTACCTGAGCTTCCGGATTCGTCTGCCCGCGGCGCTCCGCGAGGGGCTCGACGAGCTCCGAGGGCGGACGTTCGGCTCGGAGGCGGTGGTGGGCGTGGGGCCTGCGGTCGTCCGCTCCCTCGGTTGCGAAGTGGAGGGACTGCGCGAGCTGCCGGCCCTCGCCGGACCGGGTGTCTGTTCCCCCTCGACCCCCGGCGCGCTCTGGGTCTGGTTGCGCGGCGACGAGCCTGGAGAGCTGTTTCTGCGCGGGCGCGAGCTCGCCGCTTGCCTTGCCCCTGCCTTCGAGCTGGTGGAGGAGGTCGGAGCCTTCCGGCACGGGCCGGGCCGCGACCTCTCGGGATACGAAGATGGGACCGAGAATCCAACGGGCCCGGCGGCGGTCGAGGCCGCCTTCGTCTCCGGTTCTGGGCCGGGTCGGGACGGTTCGAGCTTCGTTGCAGTTCAGCGCTGGGTCCACGACTTCGGACGACTCGCCGCCTTGAGAGAGGAAGAGCTCGACCGGATCGTTGGCCGGCGTCGCAGCGACAACGAAGAACTCTCCGATGCTCCTGCAACGGCGCACGTCGTTCGCACCGCGCAAGAGGACTTCGACCCCCCGGCGTTCTTGCTGCGCCGCTCCATGCCTTGGGTCGAGTCCGAGGCCGGAGGGCTCGTCTTCGTTGCCTTCGGCCACAGCCTGGACTCCTTTGTGGCCCAACTCCGCCGCATGTGCGGCCTGGACGACGGAACCACCGACGCCCTCTTTGGCTTCACCCGTCCGGTCACCGGGAGCGCCTATTGGTGCCCGCCGCTCGCTGGGTCGGGGCGGTTGGACTTTACCGCCCTAGGTCTTTGACGGCGCACCGAGTTTGCGGAGACGCAGGGCGCGGGCTGCGCGCACGCTACGGAGCGGTCGGGTGCGCAGCGCGTTGGACCGGGAAAAGGCGTCGCAGCGGACTGCGACTGCTCTCCGGAACGCCAGGGCGCCGAGCGCAGGCCGCGGAGGTCCCGCGCCCTGCGGCGTCGGCGGCGGTCGGTTTCGCGGCGGCCTCCGCGTTCAACGCCCGACGGGGCGTCGGACGCGCGGGCAGCAGCCGGTGGCGTCTTGTGCGCGGACTGCGCTCGCGAGTCCGAGAATCAACCGAGGAGCCGCGTGCGCTCGTGCCGTGGCTCCAGGAAAGGCACCGACTGCCAGTCGCAGCAGAACGGGCGGGCAGCGCGGTCAATCCGTGGCGCGCTCGACGGCCAGGAGTCGGACGCCGACGTAGGCGGAGACCTCGTCGCCCGGGCGAAGGGGCTTGCGCCAGTCCGCGCCGGTGTCCGTCCGGCGGCTGCTCGCGTTTCCGCCGCGGAGGACGATCTGCTGTGGCGATCCGACGGCGGTCGTCATTTCGCTCACGTTTCCGACCAAGTCCATGAGCCCGCGGTGGTTTCGGTCGCGTGCGAAGCTGCCCACGCGGGCGATGCGGCCTTCGACCGCGGCGTAGCCCCTGCGCCAGTCCTCGAAGTCGTTGCCCCAGGGGAAGCGCTCCCCGCGGGGTCCGCGCGCGGCGTGCTCCCACTCGACCTCGGTGGGGAGGCGAAAGCGCACCCGCCGGGGACTCCCGTCGGGCCGCTTCGATCGCCAGCGGCAGTAGCGCTGAACGTCGCGGAAGGAGACCAAGGTCAAGGGGTCGTCCGTTGGCCGGAAACCCGGCGGCTCGGGGGTCCCGGTCGCGCGCGTGTAGCGCCGCCACTCGGCGCGCGTCAATTCGGTGGCGGCGATGTAATAGACCTTCGGGAGTTCGTGCTCGCTGCCGGTGAAGGCAGTGACCCGTCCGCCCCGTACCTGTACCATGACCGGTGCGAGCGGGTCGGGGCGCAGGTCACGCCACACCTCCCTGCGCGCGAGGTAGTGTGCTACCCGCTCGTCGATCCACCGGCGATCCTCGGCCGAGGCTTCCCCCGACACGTAGGAAGAGGCCTCTTGGAGGTCGAGCAGATCGGCGAGGCGTTCCTCGACCAAGGCCGGGGTCTCGACGCTTGCCTTCCAGGAGCGCAGGCGCTGCAGGCGGCGCAAGAAGCGCTCGAGTCGTCCGCTGCGCACCGTCTTCTGCAAGCGGGCGATTTCATCGGCCAGCCGGGCGGCGCGTTCGGCGGCGCGTTCGAGCTGAGCCGTGAGGGCCTGAGCCAGCAGCGCGTCGTCGGCCGTGCGCTTCGCCAACCGTTCTCCGAGGCTGCGGAAGTTCCCTGCGAGTTCGCGGGCTTCTTCCTCGCGCGCGCCGCGCTTGTGGCGTTCCAGCTCCGCAAGATGCGCCTCGGCGCGAGCCCACTCATTGCCCAACTCGGCGGCGGCATCGATGGCCGCGCGTCGTTTGGCGAGGAGCGGGGGCGGTTCCACGCCGGCAGTCTTCAGGATCGCTGCGGCCTCTTGGACGAGTTCCTTGGCGCGCTCGAACTCGCGAGCTTCGGCGGCGGCCAGCGCTTCGCCGAGCCGCGTCTCTGCGGTTCCTCGCTGGCGGGCGCGCTCTTCCAGAGTGCGGAGGACGCGCAGTTCCTCCTCGATGCGCTCTCGGACGCGCGGGTCTGGGTGGAGGGGCGCCGCCTCCTCGAGGGCGGCGCGGGCCGCAGGGAGGTCGCCGGCAGCGCGGGCTGCTCGCCCTTGCGCAAGGAGACGCTCGGCGCGGAGGGTTCGCTCGATGCGCAGCAGGCGCTCGTCTCCGCCGGGGAGGATTTCGCGGGCCGCCAAGAGATGTCGTTCGGCGGCGGCGAGGTCGCCGCGCAGGAGGGCCTCGCTTGCGGAGAGGATGGCCTCTGCACCCTCGCGGGCGTCGCCCCGGGCCGCCCGGCGGTCGCCCTCGACGCGGGCGCGGAGTCGCTCGTAGCGCGCGCGAACCGCAGGGTCTCCGCGGAGGCTGAGGGCGTGCTCGTAGCGCTCCAGGGCCTCCGTGGCGGCCTGCGCGCCGGACACTCCCTGCGTGTATTCTTCTGCCAGCCGGTCCGCCTCCTCGACCAGCCCGGCGACGAGCGCGGCGTCCGCGAGGGCACGGCGCGCCGCCTCCACGAGGTGCAGCGCGCGTTCGCGCTCCTCTTGGTCGAGAGACGAGTCTTCGTCCTTCAGCAAGGGGTCGAGGGCGGTGAGGACGGCCTCGTGGTGTCCCGCCGCGGCATCCGCTTCGGCCTTTGCGAGCGCCGCGGCCGCGTTCGTGCTCCTGCCCTTGGTCGGGGACTTCAGGTAGACGGCGAGCGTGGTCGATCCCGAGACCACGACCAGCAGGAGCAAGGCGAGTCCGAGGGCGAGTCGGAGCGGAAAGGATTCTCGGGGAGGGGTGGGGGCGGGGGCGACGACCG
>RFHU01000178.1 GCA_003695705.1 Planctomycetota bacterium | reverse complement strand
CGCGACCGCCGCGCGCGCGGCGGCCGCGCGAACCAAAGACGAGCCAGCGAGCGAAGCGAACACGGCGAACCTCCCGAGCACGGACCGGCCGCCCAGCCTAGCAACCAGCCGGAGCGGACCCGCCGGGCGGGGAGCGCCGCCCGCGCCTCCGCGCGCTCGACGCCGTCCCCGGCCGACGCAGGCTCCGAGCGCAGCGGCGCCCGACCGCCGTCCCGTCCCCGCGGGCCGGGAGGCGCGGGGGGCCGGACGGCGGCGGGTCGCGGCAGGGGGCCCCGAGCCTGGACGCTGGCCGGGCGGGGTGATAGAACCTCGCCTTCCGTAGCCCATGGTGTAATTGGCAACACAGATGGTTTTGGTCCATCCGTTCCTGGTTCGAGTCCAGGTGGGCTAGCTTCGACAACTCGCACGAAGGCAGCGGCGACGCCGCTGCCGCGCCGCTCGCCCGCGACCCCTGAGGCGCGGGCCACAGGGCCGAGGGTGGCACGACGCGCAGGCGGTCTGCGCGCACGCTCGGCTCGTGGCCGAGCGGTCGCCCCGGACCCCGCGTGACCCGACCTCCGCTCGCTGCCATCGTCCTCGCCGCCGGCCGCTCGACGCGCATGCGCTCCGAACGGCCCAAGGTCCTTCACGAGGTGCTCGGGCTGCCGCTCGTCCTCCACGTGGTGCGGGCCGCCCGCGACGCGGGGGCCGAGCGGGTGGTGCTCGTCGTCTCCCCCGAGCACCGCGAGGCCGTGGCCGCCGCCCTCGCCGGCGAAGAGGGCCTCGACTTCGCCGTGCAAGAAGAAGCCCGCGGCACGGCCCACGCGGTGCTCGCCGCCCGGGACGCCCTCGGAGGTTTTCGGGGCACGGCCCTCGTCCTGATGGGCGACGCCCCCTGCGTCCGTCCCCGCTCGCTCGAAGCCCTCCTCCGCGAGCACCGCGCGCGGGCCGCGCGCTGCTCGCTCCTCTCCGGTCGCCTCGACGATCCGCGCGGCTACGGACGAGTCGTGCGCGGCCCCGACGGCGACGTGACGGCGATCATCGAGGAGAAGGACGCCGACCCCGCGACCCGGGCGCTGCGCGAGGTCAACACGGGCACCTTCGCCCTCGAACTCCCCGCCTGCTGGGAACTCCTCGAGCGCGTCGAGCCTTCCCCCCACACCGGCGAACTCTACCTGACCGACGTGGTCCAGCTCGCACGCGCCAGCGGCGCCCGGGTGCACGCGGAGCCCGCGGCCGATCCCGGCGACGCCCTGGGGGTGAACACCCGCGCGCAACTCGCGCAGGTCACCGCGACCCTGCGCGAGCGCATCAACGCGGAACACATGGCGCGCGGAGCAACCATCGTCGACCCGCGCACGACCTTCATCGACGCCCGCGCGTGCCTCGAGGAAGACGTCCGCATCGAGCCCTTCACGGTCATCGAAGGCCCCTGCCGCGTGGCCCGCGGCGCCGTGGTCGGCCCGTTCGCGCACCTGCGCGGGGAGGTGGAGATCGGCCCCGGAGCGCGGGTGGGCAACTTCGTCGAGGTCGTCCGCAGCCGACTCGGGGCCGGCAGCCGCGCCCTGCACCTCGCCTACGTGGGCGACGCCTCCCTCGGCGACGAGGTGAACGTGGGCGCAGGAACGGTCTTCGCCAACTGGGACGGCCAGCGCCACCGCGAGTGCGAAGTCGGGCGCGGGGCCTCCCTGGGCGCGAACACCGTCCTGGTGGCCCCTGCCCGCCTGGGCGCTGGCGCGCGCACCGGCGCCGGCGCCGTGGTCGTGCGCACCGAGGTCCCGCCGGGAGACACCTTCGTGGGAGTGCCGGCGCGCTCCCGGAGCGGCGCCGAAGGGAGTGAGGCGTGACGACGCGATCCTTCTCGCTGAACAAGGCCCCGCTGATGCTGCTGGCGGGGAACTCCAACCGGCCGCTGGCCGAAGGCATCGCCGCCTACCTCGGCGTCAGCCTCGGCGAGTGCGAAGTCGGTCGCTTCCCCGACGGCGAAGTCCGCGTCAAGATCCACTCCGACGTCCGCGGGGCCGACGTGTTCGTGATCCAGTCCACGTGCACGCCGGTCAACGACCACTTGATGGAACTCCTCATCATGTGCGACGCGCTTCGCCGCGCGTCGGCCCTGCGCGTCACCGCAGTGGTCCCCTACTTCGGCTACAGCCGGCAAGACCGCAAGGACGAAGGACGCGTGCCCATCACCGCCAAGCTGGTGGCGAACCTGCTGCAGGCCGCGGGCGTGGACCGGGTGGTGACCCTCGACCTGCACGCCGCTCAGATCCAGGGCTTCTTCGACATCCCCGTCGACCATCTCTACGCCTCGCGGGTCTTCACCCGCTACATCCGCAAGCTCGAGCTGCCCGAGTTGGTGGTGGCCAGCCCGGACGCCGGCGGCATGAAAATGGCGTGGGGATACACCAAACGCCTCGATGCCTACCTCGCCGTGGTCGAGAAGCGCCGCACCAGCGGCGAGGACGTCGAGGTCGGCTTCGTGATCGGCGACGTCAAGGACAAGAACGTCGTCATCGTCGACGACATCATCTCCACCGGAGGGAGCGTGGCCAAGGCGGCCCAGCTCCTCAAGGACAAGGGCGCCCGCAAGGTGTTCGTCATGGCCACGCACCCGGTGTTCTGCGGGCGCGCGGTGGAGAAGCTGCGCGACGCTCCCATTTCCGAGCTCATCGTCACCGACACCATTCCGGTGACCGCACCCATCGAGCGGCTCCGCGTTCTCAGCGTGGCCGAGTTGCTCGGCGAGGCGGTCCACCGCATTCACACCCACAAGTCCGTGAGCACGCTCTTCCAGAGCGTCTAGGACGTCAGCCGACCAGGAGTCCCCCCCCCATGAAGACCATGCCCCTCAAGGCTCGCAAGCGCACCGAGCAAGGCAGCCGCGCCTGCCGGCGCCTGCGCCGCGCCGGCGAGGTCCCCGCCATCCTCTACGGCAGCACCCGCGAAGGAGACCAGACCAAGCTGGTGACCGAGAACCTCGCCGTGTCGGCCTACGAGCTGACCAAGCTCATCGACCAGCACGCCAGCGTGCTCGAAATCAGCTACGGCGCCGAGAAGGCGCTCGTTCAACTCAGCGAGATCCAGCGGGACGCCCTCGGCGACCACATCGTCCACGTGGACCTCAAGCTCATCGACCCGAACCGGCCCATGAGCGGCATGGTCGAGCTGATCTTCAAGGGCGAGCCGAAGGGCGCGCGGGCCGGGGGCAAGCTGAAGATCGTCGAGTACGCCATCGAGGTCGAGGCGCTGCCCCGCGACATGCCCAAGGAGATCGAGGTCCACGTAGACGAACTCGACGTCGACGACGCCCTGCACGTGGACGAGCTCACCCTGCCCGCGGGCTGCAAGGCGCTCACCAACGGGCGTCAGCTCGTGGTCCACGTGGTCCCGCCCGCCGGCGAGGGCGAGGGCGAGGCCGAGGGCGAGGGCGAGGCCGAGGCCGCGGCCAGCGAGCCCGAGGTCATCGCCAAGGGCAAGAAGGAAGAGGCCGAGTAGGCCACCCACCCACCACCGAACACACCACAGGAGCTATCCATGTCCGAAACGCAAGAGACCCAGGGCGGCGCCGCCGTCATGGCCGACGAGGAGACCAAGCTTCCGCCCCTCGACGAGGAGACCATGCGCACCACGCGGCTCTACGAGCTGTGCCTCCTCTTCGATCCGGCCGAAGCCACCCGCACCTGGGACAAGCTGGTCGAGTGGATCCGCGGGACCCTCAGCGACCGCTACGGCGCCCACGTCTACCGAGTGGACAAGTGGGCCGACAGCCGCAAGCTGGCCTACGAGATCAAGGGCCTCAAGCGAGGCACCTACATGGTGGTCTGGTTCCGCGCCAAGCCCGCCGTGGTGAGCGATCTCGACCGCGAGATTCGCCTCGACGAGCGCTGCGCGCGGCACATGATCGTGGTCCACGATTTCGAGCCCCCCACGGTGGGGATGGCGGCCGAGGACTTCGAGACGGCGGTCAAGGACCGCGAGCCGCGCGAGCGCGAGTTCGGCGGCGGAACCCGGAACGGACGCTGAGGAGGAATGCGGATGTCGAACCGAGAAGATCGTGGCGGCGGCTGGAAGGGCTTCACCGGCGTGCGCAAGAAGTCGGGCAAGAAGGGGCGCGGCTGCAAGTCGTGCGACTTCGTGGACTACAAGGACGTGCCCACCCTCAAGCGCTTCCTCAACGCCCACGGAAAGCTGTTCTCGCGCAAGCGCTCGCGCACCTGCCCCAAATGCCAGCGGCTCATCAAGCAGGCCGTCAAGCGGGCGCGCTTCATGGGCATCCTGAGCTACACCAACTAGGAGGAGCAATGAAGCTGTTGTTGCAAGAGCAGGTCAAGGGGCTCGGCGAGCCGGGCGACGTGGTCGACGTGGCCGACGGCTACGGACGCAACTACCTCCTCCCCGAGCGCCTCGCGGTCCCCAACACCCCCGAGAACCGCCGCCGCATCGAGACGCAGAAGCTGCTCCAGCTCCAGCGCGAGGCCGAGCGGCGCGAACTGGCCGAGGCCGTGGCCAAGAGCCTCAAGAACGCCCTCCTGCAGGTCTACATGAAGGCCCAGGCCGATGGCTCCCTCTACGGCGCGGTGACCGCCGCCGTCGTCGTGGAGGTCGTCGAGAAGGCCAAGGGCCTGAACATCGAGGAGCGCTGGGTGCAGCTTGAGGCGCCGCTAAAGAAGATCGGCGACTACGACATCTCGCTGAAGATGCCCGGCGAAAACGCCTGCACCTTCAAGCTCACCGTCCTCCCCGAGGACGAGGCCTAGCCGCGCGTTGGGAGAAGCCCTGAATTCGTCGCCCGTCGATCCCGACCGCAAGGCCGCCGGACCTTCTCGCGCCTCCTCAGGCCTTCTCCGCTAGCTGCCGAGCGGCCCGCTCGGGCAAGTGGGGCGCCCCGGCGAGCCGAGCTCGCCGGGGCGTCCCTTCGTGTACGCACCCCGGCGAAGACACGGCGCCCGCGCGACCGCGCACGCCTCCAAGGCAGGCGCGAGGGCTCGCGGGCGTGGAGAAGCCCTGCCCCGCCTCGGCTTGGGTGTGAAGAGCCCGGGGAGGGCCTGGGGAGGCTGTCGGAGGTTCGGTGTAGGTTCTGCCAACAGGGAGACACAAGCAGTCTCTCGACAAGGGCTTGCGCCGGCCCGCCGGTCTCCGAAAGCGCGCGCCGCCGCTTCGGCGAGAAGGGTGGCACCGCGCCGCCTTCTCCGTTATTCCTTGTCCGCCGGAGGTGCCCATGGAGTCCGCCCAACTCGCCCCCGACCCGCTCCTCAAGAACGTCCCTCCGCACAGCCTCGAGGCCGAGCGCGCGGTCCTCGGCGCGGTCTTGCTCGACCCCCGCGCCATCGACGAGGTGGCGGGGCAGCTCGGCCCCGAGGACTTCTACGGTCGCGCCCACGCGCAGATCTTCGAGGTCATCCTCGAGCTCTACCGGCGCGACCAACCCGCGGACGTGGTCCTCCTCAACGAAGAGCTCGCCCGCCGCGGGGTCCTCGACCAGGTGGGCGGGACGGCCACCCTCGCCGAGTTGTGCGAGGTGGTCCCGACCTCGGTCAACGCCGGCTACTACGCCAAGATCGTCCGCGACCGCGCCATGCAGCGCCGGCTCATCGAGGTGGCGGCCGCCGTGCAGAAGGACGCCTTCGAAACCGCGGGCGCGGTCGACGAGCTCATGGACCGCGCGGAGGCCCAGTTCTTCGCCGTCACCCAAAAGCGCATCCGGAGCGAGGCCAAACCCGTCGCCGAGGGCGTCAAAGAGGCCCTCGAAACCCTCTTCGCGCGCGAGAAGGGCGCGGGGGTGGTGGGCCTCCCCAGCGGCTTCGACGACCTCGACGAGCTCAGCGGAGGCTTCTTGCCCGGGGAGATGACGATCATCGCCGCGCGCCCCTCCATGGGGAAGACCTCCTTCGCGCTGAACATCCTCAAGAACGTGGTCCTCTACCGAGGCAGTTCGGCGGCCTTCTTCTCCTTGGAGATGCCCACCCTGCAGGTCACCTCGAACATGCTCTGCGCCATCGCCAAGGTCGACGGCCATCGGCTGCGGGGAGGCTTCCTCAACCGAGAGGAGAAGCGCAACTTCCTCAACGCCTGCGAGATGCTCGAGCCGGCCCACTTGTTCATCGACGACACCCCCAGCCTGTCGACCATGGAGCTCCGCGCCAAGGCCCGCCGGCTCAAGGCGCAGCACGACATCGAGCTGCTCGCCATCGACTACCTGCAGCTCATGACCGGATCGGCGCAGGCCGCCAAGCAGAGCCGTCAGATCGAGGTCTCCGAAATCAGCCGGCAGGTGAAGGCCCTCGCCCGCGAACTGGAGATCCCAATCCTCTGCCTGGCCCAGCTCTCCCGAAAGGTCGAGGAGCGCAAGGACCGGCGCCCCATGATGAGCGACCTGCGCGAGTCGGGCTCCATCGAGCAAGACGCCGACAAGATCATCCTCCTCCACCGCCCCGAGTACTACGAACCGGAGAAGGAGGAGCTGCGCGGCAAGGCCGAGATCATCCTCGCCAAGAACCGCAACGGCCCCACCGGCAACGTCGAGATGCTCTTCTTGCGCAACCAAATGCGCTTCGAGTCCCTCGCCCGCATGTAATCCCGTCGAGAACCCACTCGTCCCCCCCGAGATGGTTCGGCGCGCTCGGCGCCGGCCGTATACTCCCCCTCTCGTGATTCCCCCCCGACCCCCCGGCGACTCGATCCCCTCGCCGTCCGCCCGCTCGCGGCATGGCGACGGGCCGCTCGTCGGCGCCGCGCCTTGCCCTTGGGAATCGACGCTCCCCCGCGCCCCGCGCCGAGGGACGGCCCGCGCGTCGCGGTCGAGGGCGCACAGCCCCCGCGCCGCTCGCTGGGCCGCGGCCTTCGTGCTGCTCGCCGCCTGGTCCTCCCCCGCGGTGGCCCAGGACTGGGAGTGGGCCGAGGGGCAGACCGTGCAGGCGGTGGAGTGGCGCGGGCTGCGCTCCCTCAACCAGGTCGACGCCCAGGCCATGATCGCCACCCGCGCCGGCGAGCCCTTCCACGCCGACCGACTCGCCCTCGACGTGGGCCGCCTCTACCGCTCGGGCCGTTTCGGACCGACCCCCGACGGCAAGCCCCCCGTCTCGGTGGAGGTCGTGCAGGCGGACGAAGGCAGCGTGCGGGTGATCTTCGAGGTCAACGAGCGCCCGCGGGTCGTCGACATGGAGGTATCCGGCTTCGGCGACGCCATCGACCAAGACGAGCTCGACAAGCTCATCACCACGCGGGAGGGAGCCCTCTACGACGCCTTCTCCCTCGAGCGCGACGCGCGCGCGGTGCGCGAAAAGCTGCGCGACGAGGGCTATGCCTTCGCCGAGGTCACGCCCTCGGTGAGCACGGTGGAGGGCGGCGTCCGCGTCGCGCTTCGCGTCCGCCCCGGCCCCAAGGTCTACGTCGAGGAAATCATCTACGAAGGGGCGAAGCAACTCGACCCGAGCATCCTCCTCGACGCCGAGGGCCCCGACGCCCTCGAAGTCAAGGAGCGCGAAGTCTTCGGTTTCCTCGAAGAAGGGATCTACAAGCCCGAGGCCTTCGAGCGGGACCTCGACCGCATCGCCCGCTACTACCGCTCGCAAGGCTTCCTCGACGCGCGCGTCTACAAGGAGGAGGAGCGCTACTCCCTCGACGGCGAAGCCCTGACCCTCGTCGTGCGCGTCGAGGAAGGGACCCGCTACACGATCCGCCGCGTCGGAGTCGAAGGCACCCGAGTCATCGACGGCGATCGTCTCCTGGAAACCCTCGAGCTCAAGCCCGGACGTCCCTTCCTGGGGGAGGACCTGCGCAAGGCCGTGGAAAAGATCCGCCACGTCTACGGGCAGCGGGCCTACGTCCACGCGGTCGTGGACGTGGACGTGGAATACGACCTCGAGCGGCACATGCTCGACATCGTGCTGCGGGTCACCGAGGGGCCGAAGGTCCGCATCGAGAAGATCCGCATCGAGGGCAACGACAAGACCAAGGAAGAGGTGATCCGGCGCGAGCTCAGCTTCTACCCGGGCGAGTACTTCGACGCGGATGAGGTCCAGGCGAGCATTGGGCGCCTGGGGCGCCTGCGCTTCTTCTCCGACGTGCGGGTCGACTTCGCCAAGGGCTCTCAGCCAGGTCGCGAGGACCTGATCCTCAGCGTCGAAGAGGCCCGCACCGGCTCCTTCGTCCTCGGCGGAGGGGTGAGCACTTCGGCCGGCTTCTTCGGCAACATCTCCCTCACCCAGCGCAACTTCGACCTGTTCGACCCGCCGACTTCCTGGCGCGAGTTCGTCGAAGGCCGCGCGTTTACCGGCGCCGGACAGAGCCTGACCATCTCCGCGCAGCCCGGCCGCGAGCGCTCGCAGTATTCGGTGGAATTCACCGAGCCCTACCTGTTCGGCTATCCCATCATCCTCGGCCTCGAGGGCGCCGTCCGCGACCGGCAGCGCGAGGACTGGCTGGAGCGGCGCCGCCTCCTCCGCGTCTCCCTCGGCTACCGGCTCCTCCCCGACCTCATGCTCCGCGCCACTTATCGGATCGAGCGCGTCCGCGTGACCGACGTGGAGTTCGACGCCCCCAGCGACGTCCACGAGGTGACGGGCACCAACTACGTGGGGGCGCTGCGCCTCTCGCTCACCTACAACCAGAATTTGGTAGACCGCGACTTCGTCCTCTACGGCGGCTACTCGGTCTCGGTCTACTACGAATACTCGGGGCCCGAGCTGGGCTCGGACTTCTACTTCCATCGCGCCGGCATCGAGGCCAACTGGCAGACTTCCGTCCTCTCCTGGCCGCGGCATCACAAGTGGGTCTTTGCGCTCCGCGGGGAGCTCGGTTGGCAGCGCGAGCTCAAGCCCTCCGACGAAATCCCCATCTTCGAGCGCTTCTTCGCGGGAGGACCGAACTCGGTGCGCGGATTCCGCTTCCGCACCGTGGGGCCGCGAGAGAACGGAAAACCCATCGGCGGCAACTTCCTCCTCATCGGAACCGCCGAGTTCTCCTTTCCCGTCTTCCAGGACCTCCTCCGCGGCGTGCTCTTCGCCGACGCCGGGACGGTCATCCCCGAGTACACCCCTGGCCCCTCGCCTCGTCTGGGGAGAGGGGTCCGCGATTACTTCCGCGACGAGATCCGCGTGGCCGCGGGCTTCGGCCTGCGCATCAAGGTCCCCTTCTTCCCCGCGCCCGTGCAACTCGACTTCGCCTGGCCCCTCCAGGACAAGCGGGACGACGATCGGCAAGTCTTCTCCTTCTCGGTGGGCTTCGGCTTCTAGGAGCCCCGCGCGGGCCTAGAATGCACGCCGGAGACGGTTGGCTTTGCTGGTATAACGTCGGCCCCGGAGAGCAGCCATGCGACGGAACCCCCTCCCCCCTTTGCTGTCCATCCTCGCCTTGGGCCTGGCGGTCCTCGCGGGGAGCGCCCTCGCCCAAGACCCACCCAAGCGCCCCGCTCGGGGACCCCGCCCGCTCAAGGTGGGGGTCGTGGACATCGGCGTCCTCTTCAAGGGCTACAAGCGCAAGGACGAGTTGGAGAAGATCATCAACGAGCGCCGCGAGCAAATGAAGGAGGAGATCCAAAAGGAGCGCGAGCGGGTGCGCGACCTGCGCGAGCGCCTCGACAAGGGCGGCCTGCGCGAGAACAGCGAGCCCTACCTGCGTGCGGTCACCGACATCAAGCTCGCCCAGTACCAGCTCGAACTCAAGCAGGAGCGGCTGCAGGCCTCCTTGAAGAAGCTGGTCGAGCAGCACACCTTGCAGATCCTCAGCGAACTCGAATCGACCATCGAAGCCTACGGGCGCAAGTACGGCTACGACCTGATCCTCAAGATCGACAAGGCCCAGCGCGCCGGCGCGGGCGGCGAGAGCGACCTCGTGCAGCACTTCCAGGAGCGCATCTTCCGCGCGCAGATCTCCGACGTGCTCTACTTCAACGAACGCGCCCTGAACATCACGCGCAACGTGGAGACCCTCCTCAACAGCCCCGCCAACCTGCGCAAGATGGAGCGGCAGGCGAAGGAGAAGGCCAAGTAGTGTCCTTGAGCACCGCCGAAGGAGACGCCGCAGCGAGCCCTGCGGGGACAGCCGAGCCAGGCTCCGCGCAGCGCAAGCAGCGCACCATCGCGCGCCCGGCCGAGGTCAAGGGGGTCGGCCTGCACACGGGCCAGGAAACCCTGGTCCGCGTCAAGCCCGCCGAACCCGGCACGGGCATCGTCTTCGTGCGCACCGACATTCCCGGCTACGCACGCATCCAGGCCCACATTCGCAACCTGGGTACTTCCCAGCGACGAACCGTCATCCGCAGCGGCGACGCCGAAGTACACACCGTCGAGCACCTGCTGAGCGCCGCGGTCGGCCTGGGGGTCGACAACCTGGAGGTCGAGATCGACGGGGTGGAAATGCCTGGGCTCGACGGGAGCGCGCGCGACTTCGTCGAACTCCTCCAGAGCGCCGGCATCCACGAGCAGGACGCCCCCTGCGAGGAGATCATCGTCCGCGAGCCCCTCGACGTGAGCGCCGACGGCGCGAGCCTCATCGCCCTCCCCTACCCCCACGGCCTGCGCCTCAGCTACACCCTCGACTACCCCATCCCCTCCATGCCGAGCATGTACTGCTCGGTCGAGCTCGACCCGGAGCGCTACGTCAACGAAGTCGCCTCGGCGCGGACCTTCTGCCTCCGCCGCGAGGCCGAAATGCTCCTCGCCGCCGGGCTGGGCAAGGGCGCCAACACCGAGAACACCGTGGTCATCGGCGACGACGGCGAAGTCGAAGGAGAACTCCGCTTCCCCGACGAGCCCGTGCGCCACAAGATCCTCGACCTGATCGGCGATCTAGGCCTCGCCGGCGCGCCGGTGCGTGCGCACATCAT
>RFHU01000177.1 GCA_003695705.1 Planctomycetota bacterium | reverse complement strand
CGGTACTCGGCGGCGAAGTTGCAGCGCTTGCCCAGGAGGCGCCCGAGCCCGTTGCGCAAGACGTCCCAAATGCCGCTCCGGTCTCCTTCCAGCCGCTCGAGGCGGTCGATCATCGGTTCGACGGCTTCTTCGACGCGGTTGTCGATGAGCCGCCAGGCGGCGAGGGCCGCCACCTGCTCGTCGCGGTCCTTGAGCGCCCGCACGAGGACGTCCCATTCCTTGCGGTTCGCGAGGTGGAGCACGAGGACGCGCCGCAGGGCGGGGGACTTGAGCTTGAGCGCGCTCTTCTTGATGTCCGCCTGTACGGCGGGGTCGGACATTTTCGTCGCGGCGGCGAGGACGGCCTGGTGGCAGCCGTAGCGCGCGGGGACCCGGTCCGCGACCTTGCAGATGAAGCGCCAGGTCTTCTTGTCGTTGGCCTCGCCCAGCTTTTCGAGGAGCGGCGGGATCTTGCGGAAGCTCTCGTCCTCGATCTGCTCCTGGTCGGCGAGCGCGCTTGGGTCGCCTGCGCGCAGGGCGCGTTTCTTCAGTCCCTGAGCAGTCAAGGCAGCCCGGAGGGCCGCTTGGGCCTCGGCCATGAGTTGCGCGCGCTCCCGCTTGCCGAGCGGCGCGGCCAGGGCGAGGGCGCAGCAGGAGATGGCGAGGCACCAGGCGATGGGATGACGGGTCATGCGTCTCCTCCGGCGGAGCGAGGGGGCTCCAGCCTAACAGCTTCGCGTCCGCGTCCCGCCCGAGCGGACCGCGCCACCTCGAGGACCGTCTGGGCGGCGCGCCGGTGGACGCCCTTGACGTCCACGCGGGCGAGCAGGCTCTTCATGCGGCTCAGGCAGCGCTTCCGCGCCTTCCCCGGCCGCAGCAGGGACAGGGCATCCCGCGCAACATCCGCCGACACGTCCCGCGCGGCGAGGTATTCGGGGCAGATTTCGCGCTCGGCGAGGATGTTCACGAGCGCGATGTGCCGGGTCGTCAGCAGACGGTCGGCCAGCCACTTCTGCGCGCGGGAGACGCGGTAGACGACGACCATCGGGCAGCGGTAGTGGAGGAGCTCGAGGGTCACCGTGCCGCTCACCGTGATGGCCGCCCGCGCGACCCGAGCTACGTCGCTGGCCTTCCCGTCGAGCACGGCGATGTCGAGTCGCGGGTAGCGCGCGCACTCTTCTTCGATGAGCGGACGCAGGGCGGGCTTGGCGACCGGAAGCGCGTAGCGCACGCGCGGGTCCCGCTCGTGCACCTGCGCCGCGGCGGCGAGCAGCCCCGCCAGGTTGCGCCGGACCTCTTGCTCGCGGCTGCCGGGGAGGATGCCGAGGAGAGGGGTTGCCGGGTCCAGGCCCAGGCCCGCGCGGAAGGCGGGCGAAGGGCGGCGGGTGCGCAGCTCATCGAAGAGGGGATGCCCCACGAAGGTGCAGGGGACGCCGACTCGTTCGTAGAGGGGCTGTTCGAAGGGGAACAGGACCATCATGTGGTCCACGAGCCGCGCGATGCGGTGGATGCGGCCCGGTCGCCAGGCCCACACCTGCGGGCTGACGTAGTAGGAAACGGAGACGCCGACCTTGCGCGCGCGGGCAGAGAGCCGCAGGTTGAAGCCCGGATAGTCGATGGGCACGAGCACGTCGGGGGGCTCCGCGGCGAGCCGCCGCGCGGTATCCTCGAGGGCGGCGCGGAAGAAGGGCAGCTTCTTGATGACGGGAACCAGACCCATGGCCGCGTGCTCGACCATGTCGAGGTGCAGGTGGACCCCTGCCTCGCGCATCAACGGGCCGCCCACCCCTTCCACCTGCACGTCGGGTTCGAGCGCCCGCAGTCGCTTGGCCAAGGCCGCGCCGTGGGCGTCGCCGGAATGCTCTCCGGCGCTGATGAACACGCGCAGGGGGTCCTTCGCCATCGGCGGCATTCTAGCCCTCTGCGGCGTTCTGCCCGCCGCCGCGCAGGAGCGCCCCGTGCCCCGGCCCCGGATCGACCGCGCCCGGCGCAGCGTGACCGTGCCCGCCACCCTCCATCTGCGACGCTTCCGCGGCGCGCGGCTTGCGAACCATCACCTACTGACCTGGAGCGAGGGGAAGGCGGCCGGGAACGCCCTCTTGGTGACGCCCGTCTCCGACCGCGCCATCCTCGACGCGCTCGAGGGCCTCGGCGGTCGTCCGGGCAACAACCTCAGCGAAGCGGCGTGGACCGAGCGCTCCGACCCGCTCAGCGATGCGCCCGACGCGGTCGCTCGCGGGAGCCGCGTCGCCATCTCCGTCGTCTTGCCGGACGGCCGCCGCCGGCCGGTGGAAGACCTGCTCGTAGATGTCGACGGGCGCGGCTTCGTCTGGGTGCTCGCGGGAAACCGCGCGCTCATCCCCAAGTGGAAGTCGGGCTGCGTGGTGTGCCTGCAGAGCTGCCCGGGGAGCAAGGTCGCCAACGCGCGGGCAACGATGCGGGACCTCGAGGAAGGCCGCAGCCGCTTCCTCCTCAGCAAGTTCGCGGAGGAGCTCGGCGAGGGAGCGCGCGTCGCAGTGGAGCTGCGCCTGGTGGATCGTCCGTCGCCTCTCCGCGGCCCCGCCTCACGACCCGCCTCGCGCCCCGCCAGCGGAGGGCGCTGAGGACGCGCGGCAGCGGCCGCCTAGGTCCCGGCGTCGATGCGCTGGCGGAGCAAGTAGATGACCTTCCCCGGGTCCTCTGCGGCCAGCAGTTCGTCTCGGAAGCTCATGTCGTCGGGGTCGGCGAAGGCTTCCGCCAGGGCGCGTTCGACCTTCACGTAGTAGCGATCCTTGTGTCGCGGCGCGACCATCACGAAGAAGATGCGCACCGGCTCGTCGTCCACCGCATCGAAGTCGATGCCCGGCTCGGAGCAAAGGGCGACGCCCATGGCGAAGTCCTTGGCCGTGGGCGTGCGCACGTGGGGCATTGCCACGCCGAACCCGAGGCCGGTGGTGGCCTTGGCTTCGCGGTTGCGCAAGTCGGTGAAGCACTTGTTCGGATTGGAGATCTTCCCGCTGGGGAGGAGCAGGTCCACCAGCTTGCGAATGACGGTCTCCTTGCGGCGGAAGCGCTGCCCCGGCGTCTCCTCCTCGTCGCCGGTCGCCTCCTCGTCCGCCTCGGCGGTCCTGTGCCGCTGCCGGCCCGGTCGCCACTCCTCTTCCGTCCGGAAGGGGTCGAAGGCGAGGTCGATGTTCGCCTCTTTTAGGTAGCGGTGCAGCTGCATGGCCCACGAGTCTATCGAGCCGTCCCCGGGACGGGGAGCGCCAGCGATCTTCGCGGACCGCGGTCGTGTCGACCGCGGTCCGCATTCAGCGCGCCGCGCGCACGCGCAGCTCGGCGGCGACGAGCCGCCCGCGACCCAGGCCTTCTCGGAAGCGGAGCGTCGGGTCGTCGCGAAGGTCGGCGTAGGCGTTCCAGAGCGCGGCGCGCGGGCTGGAGTCGCCCTCCGTGTCGGCGAGCAGTTGGAGGAGGCGCGGGCCGCCGCGCTTTTCGTCCAAGAGCTCGGCAGGCGCCGTGGCCAGGGCAAGGCCGATGTCCCGGACCGCGCCCTCGGCGCGGGCGTAGCCCGCCGCCACCGCCGCTTCGAGGCGCACGGAGAGGGCGCGGTCGACGCGCAAGGTCGATAGGCAGGCGGGCGGGGCGAAGCCCCGGTCCGAGGACGCCGCAGCCCATGCGATCCCTCGGGCCACCGCCGCGCGCACTTGTTCGCGGGGCGAAGCAGCCAGTGCCTCCAGCGCCGCCCCGTCCTGGGCGAGGGCGCAGACGTAGGCCAGGCAGGCCGCCGCCTCCGGCTGCTCGCGGGCCCCCGCGAGGAAGGGCTCGGCGGCGGCCCGGGCGCGAGGCGGGTCCACGTAGGCGGCCGCGGCGAGCAGGACCATGTCGTGAAGGTCGCGTCGCCCCGAGGCCGAAGCCAGCAACGCCTCCACCCGCGCGGGGAGTTCCTTCGCCCCCAGGACGGCGAGGGACACGGCGGCGATGCCGCGGAAGCGGTTCGTCGTATGCACGTAGCCGTAGAGCTCGGGGACGACCTCCCGGTACCCCAGCCGCGCCATGCCCCAGATGGCGTCGGCCGTGGCGGGAAAGGACGCGCCGTAGTGCTCGATGAGCTGCATGAGCAAGCGCCCGTCCTCCTGCTTGCCGCAGCGCGCCAGGGCTTGCACCTCGCGTCGTCCGGGCCTCGGGTCCTTTCGTCCGCGCTCCTCCCAGCGCCGGAAGGGCTCCAGGGCGGGCTCTCGGGCCTTCGGATGCCCCAGCCGAACCAAGGTCTTGAGGGCGAGGCCGCGCAGCCGGTCGCCGTCCTCGAGGCGTCGGAGGGCGAGCTGAGCGGCCTGCTTCCCGCCGATGAGCTCCAAGGCCCGAAAGATGGACCCGGCCTGGGCGGCGCTCTGGAGCCCGTCGAAGCCGCGACGGAGTTTCGGGAGGAGGTCTGGGGTTCCCAGCCGCTGGAGGGCCAAGCCGATGGTGCCGTCGGGTCGGCGGTTGAAGTCCTTGATCAACTCGCTCAAGGTTTTCTCGGAGCCGATCTGCTCGAGGATGCGGAGAGACTCCTTGTCTCCCTCGCGGAAGCGGCGCAGGAGCTCGGCCTCCACTTGCGGCGACGCGAGCAGGGCGCCGAGCTCGATGCGTTCCGCGCGGCCGAGCGAGGCGTCGAGAACCCGTTCGGCCGTGTGGCGAGTGCGGAAGCAGGCCAGAGCGCGGCGACCCTGCGCCGCGAGGCGCTCGTGGAGCCCCTGCACGTACGTGGCCAGGGGCTCTACGTCGGCGTCCCTGGCGGGCTGGACGAGGAGGGGGGGCTGCCAGCGGTCGACCGCCGGGCCGATGCGCACGAGGGCCTCCACCGCCTCCGCGACCACGGCCCGGTCGAGCGCGAGCAGGGCGCCGCCGATGATCTCGTGCCCGCGGAGGCCCCCGCGGCGGCTGTCGAGGGACCGCAGGATCGCCACGACCGCTTCTTCGTCGTCCGGCCCGGCCGCGCGCGCAATGATGTCTCCCAGGACGCGGGCGACTTCTTCGTGGTAGGAGTCGGGTTCGCGGAGGAAGACGGGCACCGCGCGGAGCACGCGCTCCTTCTCCTCGATGGCCTCGCGCTTGGCCGCTGCGACGGCCGCGGGGTCGACCTCTTCGCCGTCGAGGAAGGGGAGGCAAGCGCGGACGAGCACCGCGCGTGCGCGGGCGTATTCCCCGCACCAGCGCTGCCAGTCGGCGGCGTCGGCGTCGCGCGGAGGGCCCAGGCCGGCGCTGGCGTCGTGGAGCGCCCGGCGGGCGAGGTCCGCGAGGGGAGGTTCGGCGGTGGAGAGGAGGTTTGCGGTCTCCTCGAAGGCCTCGGCCCGACCCGCCAGCAGCAGGCAGGGAGCGAGCCAGGCGCGCAGGGCGGGGGGCGCGTCGCGATGCAGTGCCTTCAGGGCAGCCGCGCTCTCCTGTCCGCGCGGAAGCGGCGCGCCCGCGAGCGCGTCGGCGAGCGCGCGCGCGCCCAATTTGCCGCGCGTGCGGGGAATCCCGCGCAGGGCGTCGCGGAAGCCCTCGGGGTCGAGGCGCCACGCTTCGAGAACGTCGAGGGCCAGGAACAACCCCTGGTCGTCCTTCAGGGCGGCTTCGACGGCCGCGCGCCGCGCGGCCTCATCTCCGCTGCGCAGGAGCACCCGGTGCAGGCGGAGCCGGTAGCGAAGGTCCAGGCTCCGCTGCCGGGCCTCTTCGACCAGCGGCCGGGCATGCGCCGCGGCAGCAAGGGCCTCCGTGGCACGCTCCAGCTCGGCCTCGTCCTCGCCGTCGCGCAGGACCTCGAAGTGCGCGGAGAGCGGTCCCGGCGGCACCAGCGCCACCTCCTCCGTGGGCGCGGCGGAGGCCCCGTCGGGCGTCTTTCGAGGGCGCGATGCCGTCCCCGCGACCCCGCCGGACCCAGGCTCCCGGACTCCGGCCCCGTGGTTCGCAGGCTGCGCGGCTGCCTCCGGGACCGGCCGGGCGGAGGCGCTCGCCCCGTCCTCTGCGTCACCGGCTTCGCGCCCGGCAAGGCGTCGCTCCTCCTTTGCGGGGGGAGGGGGTGCTTTCCGGG